>JBAYJT010000075.1:0-2585 GCA_041664965.1 Gammaproteobacteria bacterium | reverse complement strand
AATATGGGTTTGCTTATGGAGATAAAAATGGTTGTTATTGTAATAACGGCTATGAAATGAATGCAGTCAAAAGTCTTTGTGTACCAGTGTTAACTTGTCCAGCGAATTCTACAAAGAATAATGGTCAGTGTTTATGTAATAATGGATACATGTGGAACGGAACAGCCTGTATAACACACACCCAAGATTGCGTTAACAGTTTCGGTTATAATATTCATGGTTCTAAGGGAGATAACAATAATAGTTCCTGTAACTGTGACGACGGTTACCAGTGGAATTCGTCCAAGACAGCTTGTGTCAAAACTGAAAATACCCCCGCTGTGCAAGAAGTACCAAAGCAGTTACAACAAGCCGAAAATAATTCAGTAGAACAAGAATTAGGCAAAAGTTACCCAGAAGTAAAAGAAGAAAAAAAGGATAAAGAACCTTTCATTTCCTGGGGTAAAATCTTTAGCCCTGTGAAAAATCTTTGGAACTGGTTTTTTAAAAAATAAATCTATGGCAGAAAATAATTTTATAAAAGGAATTTTAACTTGGGTTATAGTGATTGCCGTTGTTGGCGGCGGATTTTGGATGTTCAAATCTTTCAATAATTCATCAAACAAGTCAAATGATTATTCAACTGAACGATCATATGAAGAATACGGAGATTATGATTGCTCTGATTTTACTACTCAAAAAGAAGCCCAAAGGTTTTTTGAGGCAGAAGGCGGGCCTCGTTCTGACTATCATGGTTTAGATAGGGATGGCGATGGTGTCGCTTGTGAAACATTGCCATAAATAAACAAAGAAAATGAGCTTGACAAATTTGTTTGATTAGAGTATTATAACAATATTCATTAAAATTACGTGAAAACATCTCAGTCCCTTGTTTTTACATCATTAATAATTAAGTAGTAAAAAAGTAAAATTTATGAGCAAGCTATCTATTAGGAATAGTTCAGTATTTTTAATAACCGCTATTGTAGCAGTAAGCGGTTTTTTTGTAGCCGACAGTGCTTTGGCAAAAAACCTTGATACGCTCCCGGCGTTTTCTGCATTTTCAAACAATATCAAAACTTTGCCTATTAATAAGACGAATACATTAAATCTGTCTGAGCCTAAAAAGAAATTAGGCACAGATTTATTGAAATTAATTGACAATAGCTTTCTATTACCAAACCAAAATCGTGCTCAGGTAATATCCCAAATGAAAGGCTTAAAGCAGTTTGTTGCAAGCGGAGATTCTGTTGCAACCATAGATAAAAGAGTAACAAATAAAACACATAACGATTTGGTTTATGTTTATATTAATCTCAAACCAACAGTTCAAACATCCATAATTGATTCTCTTGTTTGGAAAGTTACTGATAGAGACGAAAAAAATCATTTAGTGGTTGCCTTAGTTGATGTAAATAAATTAGAAGCACTTGCTTCTTTAAGCGGAGTTAAAATAGTTAGCTCTGTTTTACCACCAGTTGTTCGTATTGGTTCTGTCATTACAGAAGGAGACATTATTCACCAAACCGACGATGTCAGATCTACTTATTCTCAGAGTGGAACGGGGATAAAAATTGGGGTTATCTCTGACGGTGTTGACAATATAGCTTCATCTAAAAGTACAGGCGATTTACCAGCGGGAGTAACGGTTCTTAGTAATTCTGTGGGTGGAGACGAGGGCACTGCAATGTTAGAAATTATTTATGATATGGTTCCGAATGCAAGTCTTTATTTTCATGATTGTGGAAATAATACAATAGCATTTAATTCCGCCATAGATGATTTAGTTGCCGCGGGAGTTAATGTTATCGTTGACGACATCGGTTGGTTCACTGAGTCCTTTTTTGAAGATGGAAATGTAGCTTCACATGTTACCTCTATTCTTGCGAGTAATAATATAGTTTATGTCTCAGCTGCTGGGAACGAGGCAGATAGTCACTATCAGGGCGAGTATTATAATGACGGGTATAATTTCCATGATTTTAGTAGAAATTCTGCTACTAACGATTATTTATATGTAAATATTCCTAACAACGGCAAAGTTACTGTTATTTTACAATGGAATGATAGTTTTGGTTCTTCTGGTAATGATTATGATTTGGTTCTTAGCAAGCTTCCATTGGTTTCCTTCGGTGACTTAGCATATAGTATAGATGTCCAAGATGGCAATGGTGATCCATTAGAGGGATTTACATATACAAATACAACTGGAAGCACTATTACTGCTGAGATTGATATTAGCAATTATCATGGTCTGGCGGAAACAAAAACATTAGAATTGTTTATTCTTACAAGTAATGATGCATATAATTATACAAACAACATAACTCCAGTAGATTCTATTTTCGGCCACCCTGCAGTGCCGGGCGTAATCGCTGTTGGGGCCGTTGCAGCTAACGATCCTGGTAATGACACTATAGAATCTTTTTCTTCGCAGGGGCCCGTAACTATAATTGGCCAAGGACAAAGGGCTAAGCCAGATATAATCGGCATAGATAGAGTATCAGTAACTGGAGCAGGTGGATTTTATACTACATTTCCTGGCACAAGTGCTGCTGCACCACACATTGCTGCTATTGTTGCACAATTATGGGGACAACATCCTT
>JBAYJT010000074.1:0-2671 GCA_041664965.1 Gammaproteobacteria bacterium | reverse complement strand
GATTGCTCCTTATCACATGCGACAAATATTAAGCAGTGAAAAGTTTTTCCCTATGAAATAAACATATAAGAAACCACCTTACATTATTAATTAACTTGTTAAGTTCTCTAAGAAATTGACTTAGAAAAATTCTAAGTTCATATAAGGGATTGTATTATCAGTTAATATAAATTATATGACTAACAAAATAAATAAAGTTATTAAGGTTATGAATCGTGTTATGGCATCAATGGGTTTTGTCTCAATGATGGTAGCCTTAATGGCAGTGCCTGCAGTTTCTTATGCCGCTCTTCTCTATCGCCAATTAGATTTTGGAATGACAGGAGCTGACGTAACTGATCTGCAAACTTTTCTGGCTCAAGATCCTACTATTTATCCGCAAGGTCTAATAACTGGTTACTTTGGTTCACTCACCAGAGCAGCCGTTTCTAGTTTCCAAGCGCGTAATGGTATCTCTGTTGTCGGACGAGTGGGTCCTATTACTTTGGCAGCGATAAATGCCCAGATGGGTGGTCTAGGAGGAGATGTTAATGCTCCTATTATAAATCCTGTTAGTGTTTCTACTAGCAGAAACACTGCGACAGTTAAATGGAGTACTAATGAAAATGCTAGTGCCAAAGTCTTCTACAGCACTTCTCCAATTAGTTTGGTAGAAAAAACTAGTAGATATGGTAACGTCGGCATTTCTGGTTCAAGTTTCTTGGTTAACTCTAATTTGCAAACTTCTCACACTGCAAATTTGTCTGACCTAGATTCAGGTACTAAGTATTACTATGTGGCTTATGTTAAAGACTCAGCTGGAAATGAAAGTCTAACTTGGCCAGAAACCTTTAACACCTCTAACTAATAAATAAAATGTTATTAACTATTGCCACAATCTTGATTATTCTCTGGTTACTTGGTCTTGTCACCTCATACACGATTGGTGGCCTTATCCATGTTTTGCTAGTAATAGCAGTGATAATGATCTTGATTAGATTAATACGCGGTCAAAAAATTCTATAAAAAGTTTATAGTTTAAATAAAAAATACCATGCATATTCGCGTGGTATTTTTTATTTTTGCACTAACAAATTTATTTTTTTCGTCTTTTACTTGCTAGGGCAGCTAGTCTTTCTTTTTTGATTGCTAATCTTTTTGGTGTCTTTTTTGATCGGGAGGCTCTTTTTTTGTCCATCCCTGTTGCTCTTTTTGCCATGGGTAAAGTATACACTACTTCTTATAAAGCTAACAAGTATTTTCCAAAAATTAAGATGCCAACTAACAAGGCAGTAATAGCTGAAATTAAGACGGCACCGGCTGCTACATCTTTGGTATCACGCGCAAATGGATGATACTTGGGTGAAGTCAAATCCATATCTATTTCAATAGCTGTATTAAATGCCTCTGAAACCAAAACTAAAGTAATAACAAAAATCAGAGCAAGCCATTCGTAATTTAAAACAGAAAAATAAAAACCAGCAAATATAACCAAAACAGCTATAATTAAATGTATTTTTAAATTGCGGGTAGTTTTAAAAAAAACATACAACCCTCGAAAAGCATGAGAAAATCTATTTATTCTTTTAATTTCTTGCCAAAGTTTTTCCTCTTGTTCTTGATCCATATATATCCCATATTAACATCTTTTTATAAAATTCACGAGAATTAAACTACTATTGAAACTGAATATATAAAGGTATTGGTCTTAATTTTAACAACTCTCCGGGAGTAAATAAAACAGCACCAGGCTCCCAGACATCATTTTTATAAAACAATTTAAATCCAGTAAACTGCACTGGTTCTTTATAAATAAATTGTTGATAAGTATTAATTTTCTTAGCCTTCTCTCCCCAACCATCCATATGCATCACCACTTGCACTTCTGGTGTAGGTTTGATGAGATTATAATTAGTAACCATTTTTTGAGTGTAACGATGCACTACTAGAATTTTCGGAGTTAAATTATTTTCTTGCACTATTTTAGATAAATAATTAATAGCAAAATTAATATCCAATGCATCATAAGTCCCAACAACTTTCCCAGGACGAATAGTCCCCTTCATGGAAAATTCAGGATCAATACCTAGATGCACATTGGGTATTTTGAAATATTTTTCATAAACTGGCAATTCTTTTTCCAATGTAGAGAAACCCACTTGGAAATCCAGAAAAACAATTGCACCGATTTTCTCTGCCATAGCTAAAACTTTTTCTATTTCCAAATTTGGCATCCGTGCCCGATATTGACCATCTGCTCCAGCACTACCTTGAGCTACTACAGCGATGTAATGCAAGGCTGGCAAAACGGGAGTAGTCGGATCTGCTATTTCCCATTTTTTCACTTCTGCATCTAATTTAGCCAACATAATGTCTTCCGGATCCTGACCTAAGGCACCCATTTTAGTAGAATATAAATTTCCATAATAAGCGATAATGCGCTGAAAAGGTAAAATCGCTCCATCTTTGGGATAAACAGTTTTAACTGGCCAGAGATTAATTGGACCTGGTTCTGGCTCCACTGTCACAATTGTTTCTATTCCAGTTTCTGCATCTCGAACAACTTTAGTTGTCGGTGCTAGCAAAGGTGGATTATTAGCAATTTCTTCCAATTTCTGATCATAAGCAATTTTATCTAAAGGTGGTACAACTGGCTCTTTTTTTTCTTCCCCTACTATTTCTCCTTTACTAT
>JBAYJT010000073.1:0-2700 GCA_041664965.1 Gammaproteobacteria bacterium | reverse complement strand
CAATGACGTACCGAGAAAAAAACTAGATTATTTAACGCCAAAGGAGGCTTTGGCTTTAGAATGTAAGCGTGTTTGTCGCACTTGACATTAGAATGCACCAAAACATGTCTACAGGTTTTCTTTATAAATCAATCGGTTGAGTTTTTAAGTTGCGGTCCCTCGCCCCACCCAACTCCAAAATAACATCATTTTTTTTCTTTTGCAATACCGTGAAAAACACATTGTTTACCCTTGAATTTCTCCATATTGATTATACGATTTTGGGTTTCGCTCACGTGGGAGAACTCCAAAAATTACGATTATTCTGACCATTTTCGTGACGTTACGAAAATGGTCAGATATCACTGCTCTGCTGCCTTTGCAAGGATTTCTATGTTAACGAATATCATTTCGCTCACGCCAGCGAAATGATCAGTGCTTTTTATTATGTAAAAGTTTTTTTGCAGAGGTATTTAAACGTTTTTTCGATTCTTTAATGCTTTCTGCAACGGGCAAGCGTTCAGGCATGGTGCCGTCTAGTTCTTTAATCGTTTGGCGGACTTTTTTGCCGACCACATAATGTGCGCGGTTAGCATTGTTTTGTCCAAGAATATTTTCTCTTTTTAGTTTAGCATCTGCCTGAGTGGCTCGAAATAAGTTAGCGGCTAATTCTTCGCTACCCATATGATCTAATATTGTCTGATTTTTTTTGAGCAGTTTCTTAGTATGAATATCTTTTTGTCTTAAGTTGCCATAAAGCCCCATGTAGCCATAGTCTTGGAAGGTAGCATAATTTATAACCCCAGCTTTTTTGGCAGTTTGGGCCAATTGTTTATTGTGAGTTTTCATTTCATTACGCAAATAAACGCGTTTGCTATCTTCAATTAGTTGGTCTTGTAATTCTTGTTTTCTGGTTTGAACAGCAAAATAGGTTTGCGCTAAAGCAATTTCCTCTTTGCGCGGATCGCCGTTTTGAGCGATAAGGTAGCAGGCGTAGCGGGAAAGGATGTAGTCACCTACTTCTCTGTTAGTGTTTGAACCGATGTAGACCATTTTCGTGACGTCACGAAAATGGTCGGAGACAGCCTGCTTGCTGTTCTTGCAAGATTCTTTGGCTCTTACTATTGCTTCTTCGAAATTTTCCCAACGAGCATATCCAAGCGGAGACATAATGTCTCTCGCACTCCAATATTCCTGCCCATATTTGTTGATTTTCTTGATTTGTTCAAAAAGATTATTTGTCATAAATTTCACCGTTTTTATGTTGAGTTTTTCAAACGGTCCATCTTCTTCGGAAAATTCCTCCAGTTTGCTTAATAGCGATTTTAGTTTATAGTTTGCTTTAAGTATATACAGGGGTTTTATGCAATCTATATTAATCACCGGAGCTTCGAGTGGTATTGGCGCATCTCTTGCTGAAAGTTATGCGAAAGAGGGCGTTTTTTTGGCGCTTACAGGAAGAAATATGGCGCGTCTAGAAGATGTTGCAGAGCGCTGTCGTAAGCTAGGAGCAGAAGTTATAGTATCTGGTATTGATGTGCGCGATAAAGAGAAACTGTGCGATTGGATTTTTGCGTGCGATAAGATAAGGAAATTAGATTTAGTTATTGCTAATGCCGGTATATCTAATGCTGGGCGCGAAACTAAAGAAGAATTTGATCGAGAAATTTTTGCGATTAACTTTGATGGAGCTTTAAATACAGTTTATCCGGCATTAAAGCTAATGCGAGAGCGTAAATGCGGTCAGATAGCTATTATCAGTTCTTTGGCAGCTTTTCACGGTTTTCCGCGTTCTCCGGCCTATTCAGCCAGTAAAGCCGCCGTAAAAACTTTTGGTGAGGCGCTAAGAAATCGCGTTAAAAAAGATAATGTTAAAATTAATGTAGTTTGTCCTGGTTTTGTTAGAACGCCGCTTACCGATAAAAATCCATATTTTATGCCGTTTATTATGTCGCCAGAAAAGGCTGCGAAGATTATTCAACATGGTTTAGAGAAAAACAAGGGCCTGATTGCCTTTCCGAAGCGTTTTTATTTTGTTATTTGGGTCCTGCGTCTATTTCCAGCTCGCATCATTGAATTTATTACATCTTTTGTGTGAACTATATGCAACAAGAAGCCAAAAACACTATCCGTTTTTCTTTGCCTTATACCAGCTCTAGGCTTTTAAATGCCGCTAATTGGTTTATTAGCATGGCCATAATTGCGCGTTTGGGTAAAGAGGCTGTGGCTGTTGGGGTTTTAATGTATAGCACTGTTGTAACGTTGCAAGTTATAGTTTGGTCAATGCTTTTTTCGGTTTCCGTAGTGGTTGGGAAAACTCACGGCGAGGGGAAGCCGGAAAATATCGGGCGTATTGTGCAAGCTGGATTTTTGCTGGCTTTTTTGATTGGTTTGCCAGCCAGTTTTCTTCTTTGGCATGTTGGTTCAATGCTTACATTTTTGCATCAGCCGGCGCAATTGGTTGTAATGGCTACGCCATATTTTCACATTATGGCATTTAGTGTTTTGCCTAGTCTTTGCTATGTTTGTTTGTATAAGTTTGCTATCGGGGTCTTACGTCCACGCTTAGTACTTTACGCTATGCTTTGTGCGGTTCCGCTCAATCTTTTACTTACCTTTTCTCTAGTATTTGGCAAATTTGGCCTGCCTAATTTAGGTATTGTCGGTATGGCTTACGCTAATCTTGGCATGTACTCTGTGCTATTTTTGTTTTTACTTTTT
>JBAYJT010000072.1:0-2922 GCA_041664965.1 Gammaproteobacteria bacterium | reverse complement strand
TAATATAATGATTGCGTCTTAGAACGTCACCAATGTCTAGTGCTGTTGCATCTGCTTTATTATTATCTTCGAGTTCAACTACTGAATAAATAAGGTAATCTATACCTTGTATTTTCTTTTGAAGAGTAGTTACTGGCATAACAATTTCACCACCATCATTTGTAGGGTCTAGTCCTCCTGTATGCTCATATACTCCTATAACTTCAAAATTATAATTACCAATTTTAATAAATTTATTAAGGGGTTCTTCATCTCCAAATAAATCATTTGCTACTTTTTCTCCAAGTACTGCTACTTGGGCTAAACTTTTATCTTCTTGAAGACTAAAACCTCTACCTTTCGCGATAACACCCTTATCAATATCAAATCGTGCTGATGATGCTCCAAAAATAAATGCCGTTTTTGAAATATTTTTATAACTAACAACTTGCTGACCAACAGAAGCACCATAAGCATTCTTTACATTGGAAATTTGTTTGATGTCTTCGACATCTTTCATTTTTAAAGTTGTAATTGGAACGGCATTCAACGCTGAGCTTTGGGCCTCATTGGAAGCAAGATTATTTGCAGATCTGGCTTTGGTAGAAGGTGGAACAGAAGTTTGGACAATAATAGTATTTGACCCGAAGGCTTCAACTTGAGAATTTATATAACTCTTAAATCCTTCTCCAGCCGAAAGGACAAGCACTACAGTACCTATACCTATTACAATACCAAGAGTCGTCAAAAAGGTACGACCCTTGTTCGAACTGATTCCTCTATACGCTTGTAAAAAATATGCTTTCATTTTATTTATTCATAACGAAGTGCGTCTATTGGGTCAAGTTTAGAAGCTTTCATTGCTGGGAAAAGCCCGAATATTATTCCCGTTAAAGAAGATACTAATACTGCGAGTATTATAGCTATTGGAGAGATAACGAATGCCCAATCATAACCAGCATACCGTGCGCCTAGAGCAATTAAATAAGAAATTAAAATACCAACAATTATGCCAACAATACCTCCAATGCCCGTGAGTAGTACTGCTTCAATTAAAAATTGATTGCGAATTTGATGGGATGTTGCACCGAGCGCTTTCCTTAAACCTATCTCACGAGTTCGCTCAGAAACTGTAACTAACATAATATTCATTATTCCTATTCCACCTACAATTAGAGAAATACCAGCCATTAAACTTAAAAACAATCGAAGAGCATCAGTAATGCTTGTAAGAATCTTAATTGCATCAGCTAAATCTCTAACAGAAAAATCATCATCCTCTAGGTTTTTTATGTGATGTTCCTCGCGTAGGACTCGTTCTACATCAGAAATAGTAGTTTTTACGTTATCGGCTATGTCAGTTTTCATCCTAACCATTTGAATATAATCAATTCCTAAAATTTGTTTTTGTCCTATAATAAAAGGAATGAAAACTTGGTCGTCTTGATTTTGAAAAGCAGCCGTACCCATTTTTTTTAACACACCAATTATGCGAAAAGGAATACTACTGAGAACATTTCCACTATTTTGAATTTTTACAATTTGATTAAGAGCTCCTCCATTGGGAAACAATTGTTCCGCTACGTCATATCCGAGAACCATAACATTTGCTCCCACACGTCCTTCTTCATCAGAGAAAAAAACACCTTCATCCATTTCTAGATTTTGAATACGATTGTATGACCCATCTGTTGCTGAAAAGTTGGTATCAACAGATTCTTTTCCTGAAACTATCGTTATAGGTCCACGAACAATACCGGAAACTTCTGCTGCATGAGGAACTCTATTTTTATCTTTTATCGCTTCTACATCTTTATCAATCAAAGTTTTTATTTGTACTCCAAAAACTGAAGCAGGTGGTCCTTTCTCATTACTTTTACCAGGAAGAATACCAATAAGATTGGTACCGAGTTTAGTAATTTGTCCTAAAACTAAAGATTGTGCACCCGCCCCTAATGAAATAATAATTATTACCCCAGCGACACCGATAACAATACCAAGTATTGTCAAAAAACTTCGTGCTTTTCGCGCAAAAAGGTTTTTAATAATTGTATTCGTATCTTTTAAAAAACGTGACATAAAGCTAATCCTCTTCCATCATTTCACTTTTTTTCTGTTTAGCTACTTTCTCGTCAGAAATAATTTGACCATCTCGAATTGTGATGATTCTCTTGGCATGTTCGGCTATATTGCGGTCATGGGTGACTAAAATAATAGTTCGTCCTTCTTCGTTGAGTCTTCCTAATATGTTCATTACCGTAGAACCACTTTTGGAATCTAGATTTCCAGTTGGTTCATCGGCGAAAAGTACTTTGGGGTCACAAACAAGTGCCCGAGCAATGGCTACGCGTTGTTTTTGTCCTCCAGAAATTTGATTAGACATAAAATTTAATCTATTTCCAAGACCGACAGCTTCTAATGCTTTTGTTGCTAAATGAATATGATTTTTTTTATTACTATAAGTAAGTGGCAAGATAACGTTATCTAATACACTCGTTCGAGGTAGAAGATTGAAAGATTGAAAAACGAAACCGATTCTTTCATTTCTGATGTGGGCCAACTCATCATCACTAAAATTTAATACATCTTCATCATCGAATAAATAAGACCCAGCAGTTGCTCTGTCTAAGAATCCGATAATATGCATTAAAGTAGATTTTCCACTTCCAGATGGTCCCATTATCGCAAGAAATTCTCCTTCTTCTACATTTAAAGAGACGCCTTGAAGTACACGAGTAATAACTCCACTGTTATTGTATTCTTTAGTTATATTTTTAAGTTGTAAGAGCATTTACTTTTTAATTAGAACTACTATTTCATCACCTTCTTTTATTCCAGTAGTTACCTCGATTAGTCCAC
Source organism: Gammaproteobacteria bacterium (assembly GCA_041664965.1). GTDB lineage: Bacteria > Pseudomonadota > Gammaproteobacteria > UBA9339 > UBA9339 > JBAYJT01. The sequence continues at coordinate 84 of JBAYJT010000072.1, read as the reverse complement.
CGTCACCTTCCATACCAGTTGCAACTTCCACTTCTTTATAAGTTTTAGTTTTAGTATTGGTGACCAAGCGCACTGTTTTTTTAC
>JBAYJT010000071.1:0-2988 GCA_041664965.1 Gammaproteobacteria bacterium | reverse complement strand
TATAATTTTGGTCTATTGTTACGTCTTTATGGAAAGAATCTTTCTCAGTTCGACAACGATTTTCGCTATTTTTATCGTAATAAAAAAGCTATTTGCCAATATTTATCTGATTTTCTAAAGATCCATGAACAGACAATACCTCCAACATTATCACAAGAAAATCTCTCAAAATGCAAAGCAATTATAAAAATAACAGACCCTCCAATTACACAACCGTTATCAGTTTCGTCTGGCTCATCCAGTATTGGAATTAATAAACCGGTTTTTTATCATGCATCTAATTTTCAAGATGAAATACGTTTACGGCCGTGGTTTCCTAAAGAAAATTACGAGTATGGTGACTTGGCGAAGATGCTTAGTCCAACTTGCTATAAAATACTTTTTGACGCAGTAAGTACCTTAACACATCAGTATCCAGATTTTATTACTTCTGATTCAGTAATGCTTTTTCCTGCTATAGAAGGGGTCGGTTATTACCCTAAGGTGAACAATAACTTACAAATGTTAAGTAATGGTCATGCTTTAAATATTTGGTGTGCTGGTGATTTAGTTGGTAAATTTCGTGGTCTAGTACCAGCATTGATTAGCGGTTATTATGTGGCACGACAAGTAACTTACAACCTATTAATAGAAGAAACCCAGAAGACTTTGAATGCGGAACTTTATCTAGCAAAAAGCATATGTAAAATCGGTTTCTTTGGAAATTACGCCAGATTATTATTACCACAAAATATTGATATAGAACCACAGCACCATGCTTCATCTCTCATTAAAACTTATTGAAATTTTTCTTAATTGTCTATGGTGCTAGATATGCCTAAACCGTACCGAAATCAAACTATTTAGGTTATCATTGCAACAACAATCGCAATTATTGAGACCTTACAAACTTCGAAATTGGCGTACAATTTCGAAGTATATTCCGAACTCGTACTTTAAAGCTGCAACCACATACTAGCGCATATAGTAAAACATCCGAACATTTCATAATTTTGGAATGCATTAAGCTTGCTCCATATTTTAAGAGAAAATGAGAGCCCGGTTTTGCATCTAACATAATGTGTTATTCAAGACCTACCTTACTTAAAATATTCTTCTAATATTTGATTTCTTATAAAATGCTTAATTAATGTCTACTTAATTTACATTTTTTTGCTTTGGTTGTTAAATTTTATATAAATGGTTTTTATAAAAGGAAATAGGATGACATTATGCAAGACAAACCAACACAAAATTTGCCCCCTATTACGCAAGAATCTCCAGTTCTTCCAGTTACAAAAAAAACTATGGACGCATATCCAAAGGCTCTGCAACATGAAGCCGCTGTAGATTATCAAGATGCACCGCTAGAAGAAGTTGATTATACGGAAATAGCCGAACAATACTCAGAACAGTTGGGCATCCCTTTCGAAGATATGAACGAAAGGATTATGCCATTAGCACAACTTAGAAGAGTAGGATTATCAAAGGAATTAGCAAAGAAGAACCAGAATTCTACAAAATTGATGCAAATAGAAAGTAGAGTACCCACAATACACGAAGTAATAAGTGTAATTGAAACAGATAAACAATGCTGTGTCCCAGAAAGCTCTGTTTTTAGAGAAACTCTTAGAGAAGAACAATTAGGGTTAATGTTAAAGAGCCAAGATGGAGAAAAGCGATGTCCATCATGTTTTGCTACTATTTTTGGTAAGGTCAATATAACTTATCTGAGTTTTAATAAACAGTTTATGATATCACCTAGTTCAAGTGGTAAGTATATACCATACAGTGAAATAGCAAACATACTAGATTCAGCTAAGGATAAAACAAAAATTGCTAGCGATATTCTAGCTTATATTGACGATACTACTGGTTCAGTAATGGAGACATCTCCACCTTATTCAAAGGAAGAAAACGAAGCTATTGCATGTTTGGTTACCATTGCTTGTTTATCGGAGAATAGCAGAGCTCCTGGTGCTGTTGAATCGTTTAGAGCGGTGATGCAAAAAATAAAAAATGGTTCAGCAACTTTTACACAAGCATTGACAAGTGAGAATGGAGAGCTACCTATTTTTAGTGCAGCATTTTCTTATAAAGCTTCTCCTCGCCACCTTAATGTTCCGCAAACAATAAATGGTGGCAAGATACCAAAAAGTAAAATAAAGGGAGCAGAACTAGAACGAGGATTATTACAAGGTGAGCGTGAACAGACTACTGCGGAACAAAGTTTAGTCTATCCTTCTTTACTTATTGAGAGCTCTTTCTTTTCACGACATCAAGAAAATCTAAAAGTCAGTATTTGTCAATACCCCAATTTTAGTACCATTTATAAGTAGAGTTAGTAGTTAATTTTGTTATTTGGGCTACACAGCACAACATAGCGCTTTGTCATATACAACCAGGGAAACCAGCTCAAAATGGCTATGTAGAAAGATTTAATCGCACGTATCGAGAAGACATTTTAGATATGTATTTATTTAACTCAATTATGGAGGCAAAAATTATTACAAAAACTTGGTTAGAAGATTATAACCAAAATCGACCGCATGAATCATTGGCAAATATGGCGCCCATGACATTTGCATGTCGCCATGGGGTACCCCATGGTATTACCCATGAGGGTTTTAGAGAATAACAAAATTAACTACTAACTCTACTTATAAATGGTACTAAAATTGGGGGGGGGTTGACAAGAGGATTATCATTATAAACAAATTTAAAAGCATATCACTCCAGCGGTCTTGATGAAATCCTAAAACCGCACTAATTGGCAAAAGTCGGGAAATATTTCGTTATATATTGGCATCACAACCACAGAAAGTAACACTTGACGTTGGCTAACTCTAGTTTGGTGCGGGCGCCTGTTGAACAGTTTTCATTACTACCGGAGAAGATGGTAAATAGAACGTTGTCACAGGATTTTCTGATAGTCTTACCGCTGGGACAGGGTTAGGTATTACATTTAGTGCAGGAATCTGTGGTGAAGCACTAGCGGTAGTCGGTGTA
>JBAYJT010000070.1:0-3028 GCA_041664965.1 Gammaproteobacteria bacterium | reverse complement strand
TGCTACTCTACTAGATGGCTCCCCTTTGCCAACTGGCATGACGTTTAATCCAACTACTCGTACTTTTTCCTGGACGCCTAACGACGCTTCTCTTATTGGACCGCTAGACCTGAAAGTCACTGCCACTGACAATGGCACACCATCACTCAACGTTTTTGATTCTTTTACTTTAAATATTACAAAATCGCTTTTTCTGTCACGCGTAAGTCCTACTTTTGTCTACACTGAAGACCATGAGCAAATTATTTCACCCATAGAAATAACCACTCCTAGCCCAACCGTCACAGCTAAAGTGACTCTCAGGGAACACGCTGATGGCGAATTGCTAACAGAAACCATCAGCGGCGTAACTTCTAGGTACGACAAAAATACTGGAGAATGGCAGGCTGCAGGAAACACAGCCGCTATTAACGCCTTGCTTAGCAGATTAAAATTCAAACCAAGAAATTATTTTTATGGTTCTGTTCATCTAGATGCAGAAATAACTGACAGTTTCAACCAAAGCGAAAGCGGCACTATAACTGGAACTGGCATTCATGAGAATCATCCTCCAATCATCATAGGAAGCAGAAAAGATCAGCCTGAGTGCATAACTGCTAATATTGGTGAGGAACATAATTGCACAACTATTCCAGGTTCTGTCTATGATCCGGACGGTGATCCAGTCACCACCATTACAACTTTGAAAAACGGAAACGCACTTCCGCCCAGCCTATATTATGACCCGACCACAATGGCTGTTTTGGGTAGAATAAACAACGCCTCTTACATAGGAACTTGGGAATTTGTGTTCAAAGCCATGGATCCGTATAACTCAACTACTACAGACACCTATACTGTACAAAGCTCACAAACTCTATTTGCTGTAGGTCTAAATACTCCTTTTACGTATACTCAAGATGGTACAACACGAATTCCAGCGTTTGAAGTTATAACACCTAGCAACTCCATTGTGGCATGTTTTAATGCAAACGATACAAAAGCTGGCAACATATTATCTAAAGCTATGATCGTATCTTCGGCACAGTTTTTCACTGGAGAAGGTGGATCTTGTTTTAACGATACCGTGCCACACGCTAATACTTTGCTGGCAAGACTAGATTACACCCCACCTACGTCTTATCGCGACAACTTCATCCTGTCTGTCAAATTCACCGATGAATTTGGTCAAACTGTAATTGGAAATAGGACAGCTACTGGTCTTTCTGCAGAACCTAAGATTAACGCCACACCTTACATAATTATATCCACCGTTGTTGGGAGCCTTGTGCTCGCTGGCGCTGGAGCGCTTATTATTGTATGGTGCAGAAACAAGAACAAACCACGTAGAAAATTTTTATCAGAAGATATTCTAGAAGGTGTAAGGTTAAATCCTATCGCCTTTGGTAAAAACATTATTATCAAACCTGAAAGCATAGAAAAAATGAAACTATTAGGCAAAGGTGGGGCCGGAGAAGTCTATTTAGCAAAATGGAATGGTTCTCTTGTAGCTTTAAAGATTCTGACAATATGTTCTCAAGCGAATCAAGAAAATATTCAAAATAGCTTTGAGACAGAAGCTGCGGTCATGATTAATCTACGCCATGAAAACATCATAAGGTTTTTAGGGTTATGTCAAAATCCACCAAGTCTAGTTATGGAATACATGCAACTTGGTAGCTTAGATAAAGTTCTAGCGTCTGATATACCTCTGACATGGGCTCTTCGTCTAAAAATAGCCTACGACATCATAAAAGGCTTAGCATATTTACATAACCTTCCCAACCCGATTATTCATAGAGATCTTAAAAGTCCTAACATTCTGTTGAGCAGAAATTTTAGAGCTGTAATAACCGACTTTGGCATATCCACAGCTCAAGCTTTAATTCGAGCAACTACGTACACCAACGGGGGCGGAGGAACAATGGCTTGGATGGCTCCCGAACAAATTAATAATCCAAATCCAAATATAGACACTTCATCTAAAAAGAGTGATATCTATTCTTTCGGAATGATATGTTGGGAAATAGCAACTAGACAACTACCCGGCTGTACTCCTTTTATCATCATACAACAAGCGACGAATGGAACACGCCCCAAAATACCCGAAGGTACTCCTCCAAAATTTTCTGAAATTATAACTAGATGCTGGGCACAAGATCCCAATGCACGTCCAGAAGCCCAAGCGCTAGTAAAAGAATTTGAAGCATTGGTACCCGAAGAACCAGATATAAATGCAATCCCACAACCACTTCCCTTATCCGAAGCACAACACAGCACGCTAATGCCACCTCCCAAAAAAGCTAATGGACAGCATCGTCCAACACCTACTCAACATGAGTTACAAACTATTACTCATGCTAATCCATTGCTATCTCGAGCACCACACAGCATTCTAATGGCGCCACCAAAAGCAGCCCCCGCATTGCCAAAACCGAACCCAAAAGGCATATCAAACTTACACACTAGACCAGCTCCAGGTCCAACTCCATCTGCATCTGCAACCCCCTCTTTCTTTTCTATTCCACAAAGTCCGCTATATACACCGTCTGGACCTAGCAACCAGCCTCTGCCTAGCGCCCCAAAATCCTCTGGTTTCGCTGCACCAAGTCCCATGTATGTACCATCAAGTAGTACTCCTCCAGCAGTAAGGCAAGCGTCATGAAAAACATGTCTACGCGTTTTCCTTTAAAATCAATAAGTTATAAATTCAAATCTTCTGCACATCCAAAAGATGTTTTTGAAGCAGGCGGATTTCGGTGAGAGCGGCGTGATAGGCTTCATCAATAACGTCGGGATTTTTTTCGTTTAGAATACATTGAATAAGGCGAGAAGTGGCTTCTTCAGTTCGTGTAGCTCCGCAGTAATTCGCAAGCATTTTTATTTTAACAGCCATGTCGCGCACTATGCTTAAATTTCCATATTCGTACATCGTAGTCAACACATTCAAGCGGCGCGGCAGCTCTTGTTTGATCGAGTGCAAAAAAGATTGCACAAGTTCTTCGTTGTTGCCATAATTTTTAAGCATACGCGGAATGTCGATGATCTT
>JBAYJT010000069.1:0-3099 GCA_041664965.1 Gammaproteobacteria bacterium | reverse complement strand
TCTCTTCTAACTCGCTGACTGCTTTCATAACGTACTCCTTTCTTTTTAGTAGATTAAAGTTTTACGTTATACTTCAGCGAGTTATCTTTTTCAATCTAAACTTTGTCGTGTACAAAGGTTTTTATGCAAAAACTAACTAGTTCTCAACCAATTGGCATTTTCGACAGCGGTATAGGTGGTTTAACTATCGCTAACGCTTTGATAGAAGCTTTACCACAAGAAAATATTATTTATTTTGGCGATACCATTCACTTTCCCTACGGTGATAAATCGCAAGATGCAATTCGCAATTATTCCCACCAGATCGCCAAATGGTTGATTAAGCAAAATTGTAAAATGATTTTGATTGCTTGCAGTTCAGCTTCGGCAGCCGCCTATGAAACGCTAAAATCTGAACTACATAATCAGGCTTTATTGCTTAACGTAATTGACCCATCGGTGAATTTTCTTGTAGCTAATTATGGCGGAAAAAGTATAGGCTTGATTGGAACCAAACTTACCGTTGGATCGAATATATATCATAAAAAAATCAAAGAATTAAACCCTACAATTAAACTTGTTTCTAGAGCAACCCCGCTTATAACAATGGCAATAGAAGAAGGCTTTTACGAACATAAAGTTATCGAAGAAATCTTACCTATTTATTTAAGTGATGAAGATTTTAGCGCTATTGACGCTCTGGTTCTTTCTTGCACGCATTATCCACTTATCAAAAACAAAATTCATAATTTTTATCAACAAAAAATTGAAGTAATTGACGCATCTAAAATAGTTGCAGAAGCAGCGAAAGAACTCTTACAAGAAAATAATTTACTAAATACTGACACCAACGCACCAAAACGCGCTTTCTACGTTTCTGATTACACTACATCTTTTGCAAATAGCGCCCGCATGTTTTTTGGTAGTGAAATTAATTTGCTGCCGATTAATTTGTAATTCCAACATCTGGAGTATTGCTAAAACAAGATCAAGGTATAATCTTTTGATTTTAAAGGATATTTCGCAGACATGTTTTTTGAAGTTTTTGCTAAAAAATTAAATCTATGCTAAAGTAGCGCCTTAAACACGAGGTATTTCCTATGGCTAAACAACATTTAGTTCGCTTTGACTGGGCGATGAAAAAGCTTTTACGAAGCAAAGCCAATTTTGGTATTTTAGAAGGCTTTTTAAGCGAACTTCTAAAACAAGATCTTAAAATCTTAGAGCTGCTCGAAAGCGAGAGTAATAAAGATCATAGAGACGATAAACAAAATCGTGTCGATATGCTAGTGCGGCTACAAAGTGGCGAAATAGTGCTTATCGAGGTGCAAGTCAATACCGAAGATGATTATTTGCATCGCATTCTTTACGGCACATCTAAAATTATTGTGGAGCACTTAGGTGAAGGTGAAAAATACAAAGCCATCAAAAAAGTCTATTCAGTAAATATTTTATATTTCGATTTAGGCCAAGGCCAAGATTATATTTACCATGGCACAACTCGCTTTATTGGTGTCCACAATAACGACGAACTCTCTTTAAGCGATGAGCAAAAGAAAGTTTATGGCAAAGATGAAACTTTCAAAATTTACCCCGAATATTACCTAATCAAAGTCAACCAATTTAATGACGTTGCTAAAAGCACTTTGGATGAATGGATTTACTTTTTGAAAAATGAAGAAGTAAAAGATACTTTCCGCGCCAAAGGACTCGCTGAAGCCAAAAACAAGCTTAACGAAATGAAATTTACCCCAGCCGAACGCGAAGAATATCACAACTACGTTAAGCTGCGCCGCATTCAGGCTAGCGAGATAGAATCGAGCTATAATCTCGGTATGTATGAAGGCGAGAAGCTTGGCCATGAAAAAGGTAAATTAGAAGGTAAGTTAGAAGGCCAAATTGAAATAGCTCGTAAGCTGAAAAAAGCTGGCATGGCACTCAAAGAAATTCAGGAACTTACTGGTTTCTCTCTTGAAGATATTTCCTAGATATTGCTAAAAACTACATGCAACACATTTCTCTTACCGCCAAAATTTCTGAAGAACTAGCAGGAAAACGTCTCGACCAAGCGGTCAGCGCTCTTTTCCCTGATTATTCACGCACGAGATTACAAGAATGGATTAAATCTGGCGAACTTAAAGTTGATGGAAAAACTTTGGAACAACGCGAAAAAGTAATTGCGGGACAAATTATAGAAATCAACGCTACTGTTACATCTAAAGAAAACTGGCAAGCGCAAGATTTAAAATTAGATGTTATCTACGAAGATGCTGATATTTTAGTCATAAACAAGCCGATTGGACTAGTGGTACATCCCGCGCACGGCAACTACGACAATACTTTACTAAATGCCTTGCTTTATTACGCCCCTGAACTAGCCAGTGTGCCACGCGCCGGCATTATTCATCGTTTGGATAAAGACACCTCGGGGCTCTTGTTAGTAGCACGTAATTTAGAATCGCACACCAAACTTACACGTCTTCTAAAAGATCACAATATTGAACGCGAATATGAGGCCATTGTAGTGGGAGTTATGACTTCAGGCGGTACGGTAGATGCACCTATCGGCCGTAACCCGCATAAACGCCTCCAAATGGCTGTTTTAGAAGATAGCGATGAGGAGACCAAAGAGGCTGTTACGCATTATCGTGTTTTAGAAAGATTTTCGGCTCATACGCGCGTAAAATTGCAGCTCGAAACCGGTCGAACCCATCAAATTCGCGTGCATTTAGCACATATTGGTTATCCAATAGTTGGCGATAAAACTTACGGTGGCCGAATGAAACTGCCGACTGGCGCAAGTGCCAAGCTTATAGAAACTCTCCGTTCCTTTCCACGCCAAGCCCTACATGCTTGCCGCTTAAGCTTTAAACATCCTCGTACCGGCAAAAAAGTTGAGTTTAAATCCCCAATTCCAGAAGACATAAAAAATCTTATTAACTTGCTGCGTCCGTAAGTCATATTATACTAATTTGACAATGAAAAGAGCATTTTTAGTATAACTTGATTTCCCCGCGGCTTGCCGCGGAACATTTAAGGGAAAGTTTGAAAACCGGAGGTTTTCAAAGTTAAATAGAGGCGCATGAAAGTAATAAAAAGCAACCATTGTGCGTATCAAAC
>JBAYJT010000068.1:0-3343 GCA_041664965.1 Gammaproteobacteria bacterium | reverse complement strand
TGTTTTTAAATTCAATTCCTGTTCCTACAATTCATAATTTATAATTTTTTACGCTTATAATTAATAATACGTGATTAACAATGATATTTGCATTATATACAATTTTATCTTTGCCAATTTTAGCTGCGCTAGTGCTGTTTTTTATTGGGGCGAAGCGCGTAGCTGGAATTTGCAATACTATTTTTAGTGCTGTTAATTTTATTTTAGCGCTGTGCTTAGTTGTTGGATTTGTCCAACACGGCTCTAGCTTGCCACAAGATCAGTCTTTTTATCTCGATGCTTTCAATGTGATTTTAATTTTGCTTGCTACGTTTCTTGCGACCACATGTGCCTACTTTTCGCAAAAATACATGTGGCAAAGCCTAGAACTTGGATCAATAGGTAAACGAAGAATTCGCCTTTACCACATCCTATATCAGCTGTTTATGTTCATGCTCTTACTTGCGCTTTCCACTAACAATATTGGCATTTTGTGGGTTGCAATGGAAGGTGCAACACTTGCTACTGTGCTATTAGTTAGTTTATACCGCACGCCAAAAGCCATTGAAGCTGCTTGGAAATATTTTATTTTGTGCATAGTTGCTATTGCCTTGGCACTTTTTGGCACGATTTTGATTTATGCTTCTGCGCTGAAACTGTCTTCGAGCAGCAATTACGCTATGCTTTGGAGCGTTTTGCATCGCGAAGCCAATCTTTTAAATGCTCCTATGATCAAGTTAGCTTTTGTGTTTCTCATAGTTGGTTATGGAACAAAGATGGGGCTTGTTCCTCTACATAATTGGCTGCCAGATGCTTACACAGAGAGTCCAGCTCCTGTAACAGCCCTGCTTTCTGGATTGCTTTCTACTGTTTCTTGTTATGCCCTACTTCGTTTTAAAATGTTGGTTGACTTGACTCTCGGCAATCATTTGGCTGGCAATATCATGATGGCCTTTGGCCTGCTGTCTTTTTTGGTTGCAGGGCTTCTTATGCATAGACAGCGCGACATTAAACGCCTTTTTAGCTACTCTTCTATCGGACACATGGGCCTTATGACTTTTGCCTTTGGCATAGGTACACCGCTTGCCACTTTTGCTGCTTTATTTTATCTTTTGACGCACGCCCTGACTAAATCAGCAATATTTGTTGTGGTTGGCAATGTGACGCGGTTTAGTTCTACGCATAAACTAGATAACATACGCGGTTTAATCCAAGGAGACCCACAAATCGGCTGGATGCTACTCTTTGCTTCTGTCGCAATTGTTGGGCTGCCACCTTTTGGAATTTTTATAAGCGAATTGATGTTGCTTATCAGCACAGCACAAAACTCATTATGGCTAGCCGGTATAACTCTGTTTGGCTTAATTGTTGCTTTGGCTGGTATTATGCGTCATATTCACTTGGCAGTTTTTGGACATACTTCTTTACATACAAAAATCAAAACTAATCTTTTGCCCGCCTATTTGCAGTTAGGTTTGGTCTTGAGTTTGGGGCTTTATTTACCAACAAATTTGGCGAATCTTTTACAACAAGCAACAATATTGATTGCTGGTAAGTTATGAATGAGTTAATAGCTACACTTCTGAATGTTCCTCCGAAATACTGGTCTGCCAGCATTTCTGGTTTAACTTTGCAAAAAAGTCGCTTTGTGGCGCTTTGGGGGCAAGACCTGGATAAAGAATTGTCTCTTACAGCCTGCTTTGAACTTAAGGGCAAGCATTTTTTATTGCGTACTAAAGTATCGAGTAACGAACCGATTTTGCCGTCTATAACTCCATTTTATCCGGCTGCAAATCGCTTAGAGCGCCATGCTAGCGATATGTTTGGTTTTATTTTTAGCGATCATCCAGACCAGAGAAGATGGACTAGGCATGCTGCTTGGGGTAAAAAAGAATTTCCTTTGCGTAAAAGCTTTCCAGCTGTTTTGCCACATGAAAAAACGACTCCTGGAGATAGCAATTATCCCTTTGTACAAGCCACGGGCAGCGGAGTTTACGAAATTCCAGTAGGTCCAGTACATGCTGGAATTATTGAACCCGGACATTTTCGTTTTGAAGTAGCTGGGGAAGATGTGATTAGTTTAGAAGAACGTTTAGGCTATGTTCACAAAGGCATCGAAAAAATAGCCGAAGGAAGAAATCCGGAAAGCTTAGTAAAATTATCCAATAGAATATCAGGAGACAGCCCTGTTGCATATTCATGGGCAACTTGCCAAGCCATCGAAAATGCTTACAAAATTAAAGTTCCTAAGCGCGCTTTATTTCTTCGCGCCATTATGCTGGAAAGAGAACGCGTCGCCAATCATCTAGGAGATTTTGCGGCAATTTGTAATGATGTTGGTTTTGCTTTTGCTTATTATCAACTTATGCGTCTCAAGGAAATTTGGCTTCGAAAAAATATGGAATTTTTTGGGCATCGCCTTTTAATGGACCTTATAAAAGTTGGCGGAGTTAAAGTAGATCTGGATACACAGAGCATAGAGGAACTAAAAAAGCAGTGTTTAGTATTAAAAAAAGAGCTGAAAGAGCTCTATCCAATGTTAGAAGAAAATTCTTCTCTACACGATAGATTGAAAACTACAGGGGTTCTTAGCCCAGAAAAAGCCAGTGCTTTAGGAGTTTTGGGTTATGTCGGAAAAGCAAGCGGATGCAAATTTGATTTACGTCGAGATGTACCTTGCTTCCCTTATGATCAATATGAAGTTCGAATTCCAGTCTACAACACGGGCGATGTTCTCTCACGCCTACGCGTGCGTGCACAGGAAATTTTAATTTCTTTAGAATTATTATCTAAATTCATGACTGATTTGCCAGATGGTTCTATATGCGAACTGATCGAAAATAAGCCTAAAAAAGCAGTCGAGGGCATTGGCCTTATAGAAGGTTGGCGCGGCGAAGTGTTGGTTTATGTGAACTTTACTAAAGATGGTGTAGTCGATCGCTATTTTCCACGCGATCCTAGCTGGTTTAGCTGGCCAGCCCTAGAAGAGTTAATTCATGGTAATATTGTTCCAGATTTTCCAGTTTGCAATAAATCGGTTAATGGATCGTATTCAGGGGTGGACCTGTAAATAATTATGAATTATAAATTATGAATGATGAATGAGGAATTAGAAAAAAGATGTTTTTTTATTTCACCCTTTCATGGCATGTATTTTGATACAAGAAAGCCACAACGTGGCGAATTTAGAATAGCCCAGGGCATCGCCCTGGGTAGACGTAAATGTGATAAACCTAGCCCTGAAGGGGCGAAATAGAATATTTTTTGCGTAAAAAATTATGCTAAAAACCTTAATAAAATCTTATAAAACTGGAGTTGTTACCGAAAAAATTCCAAAAGCGGAAAATCCTCAATTGGAATTTTT
>JBAYJT010000067.1:0-3509 GCA_041664965.1 Gammaproteobacteria bacterium | reverse complement strand
CGAACACATACTTGTCCACAAATCCATAGGCTTTAAGTCTATTTACTTACATTACTATAGGTATGGCACAAGATGCAACTAACCTTGCCAAAGCTCGTACGTGAATGCCGGTAAGCTGCTCATAACGCTGACTTTTAGATACATTATAACCTTGCTTAGCGCAATTAAACCAAATCGAAGATATTTTTTATTTTGCTTTCAATGCTACGACGCAGTTTAAAAGGGTTTAATAGCTGGTAAATGGCAGTCAACTTTTGTTTAGCCTCAGAAGTTACATCGTGGCTTATAAGCGTAAACGGCCGAGCAACCACATATATTAAATAACATTTGTATGAGTTAAAACTGCCACCATTAATTTAAAATTTTAATGGCGATAACATGATAAGCTTATACCAACCTCCATCAGGCCCTTGTAGCGCTTCAGAACGTCAGTTCTTTTGGGATAAAATTGTAGATGATCAAAATGCCGGCGGCGCTAACATGAAAAAATTTTGTAACCTGCATAAGTTAAAGATATCAACTTATAGAGGCTATAAATATAGGAGGCAAAATACTAAAATCAATTGCTGTAATATTACCAACAACAATAATTACACTGATAAGCTTGTACCATTACAAATAGCAACAGCTCCAATTCATGAACATCATAAAAACGAATTTGATGGAGCTTCAGAAATACAAATTGTATTTAAAAATGAGAACAGGTTGGTTCTGCCGCTATTAATTTCAGAAGCAAGCCTACTATTAATCGTTAAAGCAGTGTCGGAGTTAAGATGCTAAATTTACCACCAAGCGTAAAAATATATGCAGCAACCGATATCATCAATATAGAGATCATGGGATTAATGTTTCTAAGAATCTCGAGGCGGCTTCCAGATGTATGGTAGCAGTGATCTTATATCGCGATTCAATGTGTTTGGCAGCCTGGTTAATATATCGCGCAAGTATGTATAAGGATTTATTTTGTTTGTTTTACAGCTTTCAATCAAGCTGTAGATAGTGGCAGCAGCCTTGCCACCCCTGTCACTTCCAGTAAATAAATAATTTTTGCGACCAACCGTAATTGGTTTCATCAGGCGCTCGGCTTCATTGTTATCGATGCTTAGAACTCCATTTTCCAAATAACGAGTTAATGCAATCCAGTTGTTTAGTGTGTAGCTAATCGCGAGTCCAAGCGGACTTTTAGGCAAAACTCTTGTGCTTTGCTTCAGCAGCCATGTTTCATAATCTTTAAGAATTGGTTCAGCTTCTTTTTTTCGCAACTCTTTTTTTTCAAACACATCAAGATCTTTTATTTTTGACTCTATTTTATATAGCCTGCTTATGTAATTTAAGGCAGTCACGGCAATTCCAACTTTACTACCAGTGCTTTTATTATTGGCTTGAGCAACCTCAAAGAACTTTCTACGAGCATGCGCCATACAGGCAACTTCAATAATATTGCCGGATGCATAAATTTTATCGTAGCCTGTATAGGCATCCGCTTGTAAATAGCCACGATAATCTTTGAAAAATTCCATAGACCATATTTGCTGTCTATCAGGAGAATATTCATAAATTATACATGGTGGTTTACAACCACTATAAACCCAGAGTCTACCGGTTTTGGTTGTGCCACCACTTTTTTGTAACACTGGTATTGTGGTGTCATCAGTATGGATTTTAGGTGAAGTTAATAAATCTGGTTTCATTGCTTCTACTATTGGGTTTAATAGATCAGCACATTGCATTACCCAATCGCACATGGTTTTTCTTGAAAGGTCTATGCTATGACGCGCTAATATTTCTGATTGACGATATAGGGGTAAGTGATCATCATACTTCTTAACCAGTACATCTGCCAATAAGCCAGGACCAGCAAATCCCTTATCAATTGGCTGGTTTGGCATAGCTGCAGTAATTACTTTATCTTGATGGGCACATCCAGCATATTTAAAGCGGACATGCTCATTTACATAAATCTTGGCTGGGACTATTTCTAGTTGTTCAGTTATCACCTCACCGATTTTGTGTAATTGATTACCACAACCGCATGGGCATGTTAGGTCTGGTAATTCATATTCAATTCGCACGCGTGGGAGAGTATCTGGTATATTGCGATGGCCATTTCGCTTTGTCCTAGTGTAGGTAATGGTTTCTACTTGATCTTCAGCGGTTTCTTCTGATGATTCGCTCTCAGCAAACAAATTAAGCTGACATTCTTCTGGTAATTGTTTTTCAGAACTCTTGCCGTATTTATCACGAAGTAAAACGGCAAGTTGTTGCTTCATAATGCTAAGATCATTTCTTAACTCTTGAATAATTATAATAGCTTCTTCGAGAGTTTTTGGTAGATAATTTTGATCTATATTTATAGCCTTTTCCACAAAAAATAGTATAGCAAAATTACAAAAAAAATGCTAGTTTTTTCTGCACAAAATATGCAAAAAATACCTTATTTTATAGTGTCGAACTCAACTGCGCTTAATCTATTTTTATCTGTTAGATCGATTCCCTCCAAAAGTAAGCTTAACTCATTTGGCATGATCATGAATACTTTAGCTTGCACTTTAGGTAACCTAAAAATACCACGCTCGAGTCGTTTATACCAAAGACAAAAACCATTACGATCCCAATATAAGATTTTTATTTTATCTCCGCGCTTATTGCAAAATACAAATAAATATCCACTGAAAGGATCCTTTTGTAAAACCTCTTGAACTAATACGCTCAAGGAATCTATGGATTTCCTCATATCTGTTATATCAGTAGCTACATATACTTTTACACTCGGCGGCAAATTTAACATCGTAGCTCACCAACTGCTTTAATAAGCAATAATAAACTAGTTTCGGAGACTGTTGGTGGTAAAATCATTCTGTGATTATTTTTAAATACAATTTCTATTTTTTTATCTTGGCTATCAACAGCGTCTTCTGTGTTGAGATCATTAGATGATACATTAGCAGCAATTTGTAATGGGATAAATTTAGCAGCATCTTTATCATGTTGTTTGCTTCTTGGTTGACTGACACCATCATTACTGCTGGAATTAGGTTTGATCTTGCTGTATTTCCAATAGTGAAATTGCGAAAAATTTATTTGATGTTGTTGGCAGAACCTTTCAGCACTTATACCGCTGGCTATTTGATCATCGACAACTTTTGCCCAGAAATTTTGTAGCTCGACAACATTGCAAGATTCAGAGGGGGCTTGGTATATGTTTTCCATGGTTCCACCATTAAAATTTTTTAGAAATTTTTATGACGGTGGTTTTAGCTTATATTTATATATTTGGATAGGGCGTCGTTCGTCGGTCGTTTACATTTGATTTTTGTTAGCCCTTAAAATTTTGGAGGATGTTATGTTGGGAATGGAAAGTTTAGATCAAGTACAAATTTTGTCTAAAATAGTAAATTATCTAAAACATAATTTGCATAATTCTAACGAAAAAGATACCCAAGATTTTATCAGAAAGTTTTCAGATGGTTATTGCTCTGGGATTTCCCCTGTGTGGCTGTATTCTAAAT
>JBAYJT010000066.1:0-3539 GCA_041664965.1 Gammaproteobacteria bacterium | reverse complement strand
TTGTTGAGGATGTGAAGTCTGCTAATGGGAAGCTTCTGGTTGTTGGCAGTGCTTCTTCTCTTATGAAGCTTTTAATGGCTGCAATACTGTCTTCATTGTCGTTTATGGGGCCCAATACTTCTGGACCTAGGGTCTCGATTAATTCCTGAGTCAATTGTATACAGTTCGTAAACTGAGCAATTGACTTCAACAGTTTGATAAGGTTATCGATATTTGTGAAAAAACCTTTAAAAAGCGTTGGTTCTATAGATCTAAACGTTCCGCTTAAATCCAGGTTATCTGCTCCTCGAAGCTCAGGGTGAAATAACTTGTAAGAAAACATGTGCAGCAATTGATCAACTCGTTCTATTCTCTTTTTACAAAAAATGTTCAGTAAGGTTAATCTGAATTCTTCAAATAGAGGTTTTTTTTGATTGTGCTTGCCTTCGCATAAACGTGCTAAAATGACAATTATGTCATTTGTTGTCGGCGTTGTTTCTCGTTTAGTTTTCTGTTGATTGACGTACAAAAGCATAGCGAGCTCACTGATTTCTATGGAATTTACTGTGGTAGCTGTTGATACTTCAATGGCGTATTCTGTACGTAGAATTTCTAGAGTTTCTCGCAAATCTTCATAATCAGACCTTTGTTGCAGGTCAGCTGGTTGAGTACTCTCTGGCAAAAGAGATGGTACGCTTGCTGGGCTAGAGGATGAGCTGGAACCTGAAGCAGAAGTAGTGGAGCTAGAGCCAGAACTTACTGGATTGCCAAAGATTCTCGAAGGGTTGGACGAAATTGTTGGTTGTGTAGTAGTATTGTTTGCTGCTGTGTTAGCTGAAGTTGGTGTGGTTGCGGCAGTGTTTCTATAGTACTTTTCCAATTCATCTATTTCTGGTAGAGGTTCGGGGTAACTATCGAGGTAACTTAAGTTGTCAAACAGCTCCTTTAGTTTTTTGCACTCATTGAGATTGGTAATAATCTCTGGCAAAAGGGGTTCAAGAGTACGAAATAGTTCACCGAAGATTCCTAAATGCATAGCATTGTTTTCCACCATAGCAGAAAGCTGCTGAAAGTTGCCAATGATGTTTTTTAAGTTCTGAGTGCCAAGGGTTTGTAAAAATAACGCTCTGTTTTCAGGGTCTGTTATGGAAGACAAAATGTGAACAAGTGTTTGGTATCCATTTATTTTCGCGACATTATACAAGTTGTTAGTACCCAACTTACGCAAGAGTTTATCGCACAAATCAACAGACAGTGCATTTATAGCGTTAATTAATTGGACTGAGTTAATAATGCAATCACCTAAGTTTTCTATGCAGCCCAAATTAAATCCACTAAAATCGAAATTTTCCGGGGAATAAACATAAATTGGGGTAGAAGTGTTGATTGTTCGTGTGTGGTTTATATTGTGTAGAAATTGCAAGGTGTTCAATTCTGATATTAGGCTTCTTGGATAGGAAACGCCAAAGCAATCTATTCTTCCATTTTGTGGTGTAAAGATAATACTACTGCTTGCTAAGAAGTATCCAAGAACCATAGCAAAATTTTCATCCCAGACTTTAGGAGAATGTAATAAAGCATAAAGAACTATGCTATTTATTTTTATTTTCTTATTATCCAAAGGCTCCTCTTCAACCACAGGGCCTTCTCCATCCACAGGGCCAGCTCCATCAAAAGGGTACTTATCCAAAGGGTTTTTTTCAAAATAGCTTCGTGCTATTAAACCCTTCGGCGCTGGTGCACCGTCCCAGTCCTCACTTGATATCTGAGGGATATTTTCTTTTACGTGGCTCTGGATGTCTTGGAGTTCGTCTCTTAGCCTTTGTAGAAGCGATTCTTTCTGAGAAGGGGTTGATTGATTTTCTGGAGAGAACCAGTCATCAAAAAAATTTTGTATAAAACGGGGTAGATTGGGCTCTGAAGAGGTACTTCTGAGATTTGGCGTTGTTGTTGTCATAATGCTTTTATCTTTTGATTTAGTTTTACTAAGTTGGCGTATAATAGCAGAATCACCCCTATTTAACCTTAAGGTAATATTAAAATAGCATTTAATTTTACCTTAAGTTAGCTGTGTTATTATGGCAAAGTTTTAATAATTTTTTTGACTAAATTCACCGTTAGAGAGGTAATTACATGATTACACAAACCCCTGCAACTAGCACACCAGGTTCTTCTAGCACAGGCGCAGTAATGCATTCTACGAGAATGTTAATTACAGAAACCAATTTATACACAGTGTGTACATTGGTTGCTAAAGAACTTCTTGAAATTCCAAAAGAGCTTCCCGTAGCTCAAAAAGAACTTATTGAAAGGCAGCAACTAGAGGCAGTTTGCAAAATATTTCAAAAATTAACATCGCAGCGAGAAATGCAAGAGGTTATTAAAAGCAATAGAGATTTTGTGTTGCTTTTAAATGTTATTGAAGCACATACTAAAAATTCACCTCAGTTATATACTAGTATTGCCGCAGAGCTGTTCCAAAGCCTTTTGAATAGTTTGGGTAGAGTTCAATTTCACAGCATTCTTGTAAACATTGAACAATATGCGCAACCTCAGCTTGCTAATATTCCAAATTTAGCCAAGTATGTTAAACCTGATGGATATGCAAATTTTCAATCACTAGTTGGTCATCCGACCATACGGTTTGCTCGAGCCTTGGCCACCCCATGCTCGGAATTTTCAGATTGTATAATAAGTGCTTATATAGACAGCTTCAGTCAGAACCAAACAAATGCGTATAATCAATCAGTTATTGAAGAAGTTTTAAACAGTCTTAGAAATTTTCTAGGAGTTGAATTCGATTCCAATCCGACGAACCGAGCGCTATGTTGTGCTCCTGAAAGAGTTAACAGGACAATTACATTAGGTTCATACTTTAGCCAAATGTCTTTAGAAGAAAGAAAGTCAACTCTTTATCAGCTAGTTACGTATTTCAATATTCAATCAGAAGCGTTAGCTAATGTACAAGATGCTAAAAGTATAGCTCGGCTTTGGTTAGATAGTATTCCAGATAAAGAAAATCTGCGGATCAAAGTGTTTTGCCTATTGTCAGTTTTGAATAAAGTTGCTGATATAGACTTAACCACTTTCTCCAAAGAAATTAAGCAAGAAATGGTAAGATTATTTTGTGGTCAAATTAACTCTTTGTATCATTTGAAGAGTGTTCTTGAATTAATGAGTAACATGACAGCAAAAGAGGATGTTTTAAAAGATTTTTTCCAAAATTTTGATACAGAAAGATTACAGGGATTTATTGCTGCTGATCCTGATAATTTGACTTCTCTTTTATTACGTTTAGCTCTTTTCGGCGGACCTGGGGTTTTATTTGATTCACTATGGCGAGCTTTGAGTGAAAAAGATAAGTCATTATTCGGATTGATCAAAGGATACGATATGATAACGTGCAACGACGAGTATCAACTAATTAAACTAGAGTTTAAAAGGAGACTAACCGCTCCCACGTCTTTGCCTACATCTACTGATGTGCCAGTAAGTAGTTCGTCTACGACAACCACCACGAGCGTGCCTATTGCTCAGCCGACGACTACATCGAGGGGTAA
>JBAYJT010000065.1:0-4220 GCA_041664965.1 Gammaproteobacteria bacterium | reverse complement strand
CTCACGCGACAGCTCCTTTTGTTGTTATTAGGATTTAGGAAGCTTTTATTTTAAGGCTTCCTATCTGCTGTCGCACTTCTATTTAGAATTTACATTTTCGTAATAATTATGAATTACAAATGATGAATGATGAATTGAGGAATCATACAAATTCATAATTCATAATTTATAATTCATAATTTCCCTAAATCATCCGGCGGCACATTTAAAATGCGCAACGCTCCATCCATAATATTAGCAAAAGCCGGAGCCGCAACGAAAGCGGCAAAATGTTCCCCCTGCGGTTTTTTAATGACCACCACAACAACCAAACGCGGCGCTGTTGCCGGCGCTATGCCAACAAAATCTGCATAATAACTATTTTTTTCATAGCCATGCGCATTGGCAATGTAAGCCGTTCCAGTTTTACCCGCAATGTGATAGCCAGAAACCTGGCCACGCTTTCCGGTTCCGCCTGTTGTTAATACTTCTTGTAACATAGTCAGCATTTGTTTAGCAACTCCTGCCGATAAAACCTTCTGCCCCGCTACTGGCTCGTTAGTCTTTAGAAAGGTTATTGGACGCAAAACTCCTTCTGCTCCAAGAATTGCGTATGCTCTAGCTAGTTGCAAAGGCGTTACGGAAATGCCATAGCCAAAAGCAATTGTCGCTAAAACGAATTGGCGGTTATGAACTGTATCTGGCACATAACCTTGAGCTTCCCCTGGGAAACCGCTATAAGTTGATTCTCCAAAACCAAAACGATGCAGCAACTTAGGAAGGCTATCTGGTGGCAACGCCAAAGCAATTTTGGCCGCACCCACATTGCTAGATTTTTGCAAAACTCCAGTCAGCGTTAACACACCATAGTTCATGTCAGTAACTTCACGGTCGGTGATTTTTTTGCCATCTACAAACCAATAACCAGGATTAGTATCGACCTTATTCCAAGGATGAAACTTACCACTTTCCAACGCATTGGCTATAGTGAAAGTTTTCATAGTTGAACCTGGTTCTAAAACGTCTGTCAATGCTCTATTTCGCAAGGCAGTAAGTTTCACCGAAGATCGATTGTTCGGATTGTAAGATGGTTTATTTACCATCGCTAAGACTTCACCAGTTTTTATATCCAGAACTACAGCTGAACCAGATTCGGCGTGATATTTATCTACTGCACTTTGCAATTCCCGATATGCCAAATACTGAATATTGCGATCTATGCTAAGAGTTAAATCATGTCCTGCCTGCGGTTCTTGAATAACTCTTAATTCGCTAACAATATGACCTAGACGATCTTTGATTACTTCTTTTTTACCAGCAGAACCTATAAGCCACTTGTCATAGGCTAGCTCCAAACCTTCCACACCTTTGTCGTCAATATCAGAAAACCCCAAGAGCTGCGCAGTTACTTCTCCTTCCGGATAATAACGTTGATATTCTTGTTGCATAAAAATACCAGGAATACCAAGTTCCTTGATGGAAGATGCTTGTTCTGGCGGTAAGTGGCGTTTTAAATAAACAAAAGAATGTTCCTCTCCGTCACTAAATTTTTGTCTTAGAGATTTAAGTTTAACGCCTAAAAGAAGTGCTAATTTTTCTTCTTGCTCTTTGGTTGGATCATAAAGTTCGGGACTTGCCCAAACAGAGCTAACTGGCGTACTAACCGCTAAAGGAGAACCATTGCGATCAGCAATGATGCCACGATGCGCGGAAACATTAACTATGCGTAAGCTCCTTTCAGCACTTTGATGTTGAAGAAAATCGCGTTTGACTGTGCCTAAATAAACAACGCGCCAAATTAAACCGGCAAATGCAAGGGATAGAAGTGTAATTATTACGTAAATTCGCCCAAAATATCTCACAAGATTTCCAATACTATGTTTTATGAAGCATCAAGCAAAACCACTTCTTCCGGGGATGGTATTCTCATATTCCACTTTTCTGTGGCTATTTGTTGTACGCGGGGTGGAGATGCCCAAGCGCTCGCCTCCAACATAAGTTGATCGTGTTCAACGATTAAGCGCTCTGTAACCTGCGCCGTTTCTTGATAGTTAATGAACAAACAGCGATTTAGATCTTTAAAATAAATAAGCGCTAAAGCCGACAACAATACAGCAAATAAAAGCGTCAAAATACCTGATTCTGAAATAGAAAAAGCAAACGATAAACTCGATCTTTCTTCAAATAATTCAGCATTTGTCGAATCTAAAGCTCGTACAGACATATTCATGCGATTTTCTCCATAACTCGTAACGTTGCGCTACGCGCACGTGGATTTTCTTCTACCTCTGCAAAACTTCCGCGTATCACTCCAATGCTTTTGATACGGGCAGTCTCACATTCACTTTTCCGAATCGGAATTTCTTTCGGCAAGGAACAAATTCCACTATTTTTTTTAATAAAATCTTTAACTAATCGGTCTTCTAAAGAATGAAAAGTTATAACTAATAATCGACCACCAACTTTCAAAACATCTAAACTCTGCTCCAAAACTAACTTCAGCTCTAAAAGCTCATCATTCACTGCAATACGCAAAGCTTGAAAAGCTCGCGTCGCAGGATGTTTATGCTTTTCCCAATGTGGATTAGCTTTCTTAACTATTTCCGCTAAGCGCCCAGTAGTTTTAATTGGCTCTTTTGCTCTTTCTTCCACAATGGCCTTTGCAATACGCCGACTAAAACGCTCTTCCCCATAGCGCCAAAGCACATCTGCTAACTCGCCTTCGCTAATCTTTTCTAACCAACTTTCCGCCGTAAGCTTCCGACTTTGATCCATACGCATATCGAGCGGCCCATCCTGCAAAAAACTAAATCCGCGCGAACTATCATCTAACTGCGGCGAAGAAACACCTAAATCCAATAAAATCCCTTCTACTTTCCCCATCCAACCCAACTCACTAGTAATTTTCTTTAATTCGGAAAACGCCGCATGCCGAACAATTAAACGCTTATCAGAAATCTTTTTTGCCTCTTCCAGCGCAGCAAGATCTTTGTCTAAAACTAAAAGCAGAGAATCTCCCGACAAACGCTTCAAGATCTCTTTACTATGCCCACCACGCCCAAACGTCCCATCAACAAAAAAACCTTTACGATCTAAATCTAAATTAGCTAAAACTTCTGCCAATAAAACTGGCTTATGTTGCAAAGAATTTTTTTCTATCACAGCGATAATGACCTAAGTTCTTCTGGCAAATCTTCATTATTTAACTTGCCATCCATCCATTCTTCACGTCCACTTTGCCAAGTTTTACTATTCCAGATTTCAATTTTCTTGCCCTGCCCAACTAAAATCACTTCTTTCTGTAAAGAAGCATATTCCCTAAGCAAAGGCGGAAGGAGAATGCGACCATTGCCATCTAACTCCTCTTCAGAAGCATGTCCTATCAATAACCTTTGAATACGACGTGTACGCTGATCGAAGCTAGAAAGAGCACTGATTTTGCGTTCAATCTCTTCCCAAGTAGGAAGCGGATAAAGCAGCAAACAACGTTCTTCAGTATCGATAGTAATTATCAATTTTCCACAAGCGTCTTCTTGCAACTGTCCCCGATAGCGAACCGGAATAGACAAACGCCCTTTCAAATCAAGATTTACAGCGTTGATACCGCGAAACATCAAATCACCCACTTTTACCCACTTTTTACCACTTTTCTCCACTATAAGAACAAAAAAAGACACTGTCAAGCAGAAATAAGGAAAAAATCGTAGGGGCAGATCTATGTGTCTGCCCATAATAAACAAAGGCATACACAAAATAATTCACGACAAAAATCTGAAATTCTGCTATAATGTGCGACCTTGCAAGGATCTGCATAAATTATTAGAAATTGAGGTAAAAAAATATGCGTATTTTAGTAAGTAACGATGACGGAGTTTATGCAGAAGGAATTGCCACTTTAGCAACTGCTCTGAGCGAAATAGCAGAAGTATCTGTTGTTGCGCCAGACCGCAACAGAAGCGGTGCCAGTAACTCTTTAACTTTAGTAAACCCACTTCGTACACAAAAACTTCCCAATGGTTACATTAGCGTAACCGGCACGCCAACAGATTGCGTGCACATTGCCTTAAACGGCATATTTGTTGATGAAGGTAAAAAATTCGATATGGTCGTATCTGGCATTAACCAAGGACAAAACTTAGGTGATGATGTTTTATATTCAGGAACTGTAGCTGCGGCTATGGAAGGAAGATCTTTGGGATTACCATCTATAGCTGTTTCCCTGGCTGGTCATAATCTGCCTG
>JBAYJT010000064.1:0-4424 GCA_041664965.1 Gammaproteobacteria bacterium | reverse complement strand
CTTGTTTTACATGTAAGGACTTTAAAGATTTTATTGAAAAACACAAATCGGATGATATTTACGTAATCGGATATAACACGCCAATGTGTATATTATCTACTATGGTTTACGCTAAAAATGAGCGCTATAAATTAATTTTAGTAGAAGATGCCTGTTGGGCTAAGTCTTATGGTAATTTGTCTGAGCGGCAAGTACATGAAAACGTTATAGGAATTATTGGCGGGCATGGGTATGCTTCTTTGATCAAATTTGCGGATTTGAAAGTCAAGATGAACCTGATTTCTTGAGATGGATTTTCTGGTCCAGAGTGTTTAGTATTTTTGTTCCAGAAGAACTTTTAGCACAAAGCGTGATGTTACGTTCGCGCGGTTTTTTGAGGTCATATTTGATGGAGCAGATTAAATCAGCTGCTGGAATATTATCTGGTGCACATTCTGGCCATTCAATTAAAAGAACTCCGTTGTGCAAATAATCGCGAATGCCGATGTATTCTAGTTCGCTAGGATCTTTGAGGCGATATAAATCAAAGTGATAAACATTTTTTCCATTTAGATCATAAGATTCTACTATAGTAAAAGTCGGGCTTTTGATTTTTTCCTTATAACCCAAAGCATGAAGGAAACCGCGAGTTAGCGTAGTTTTGCCGCTCCCTAAATTTCCTTGTAGATAAATTACTAAAGGGACGCAATCTCCATTTGCTTGCCAAGCGTGCGCTAGTTTGGCGCCTAGAGAGCGCATTGCAGGAGCGCTTTTGATGATAAGATTTTCAGATTTATGTTTCATAGTGTCAATTAATTAATTTTCTTACCCATGGTAATAAATATGAGGCTAGAAGGCCGCGTTCACCTAATTCTGTTGCAGCTAAATCGCCAGCGGTGGCATGTAAAATAACAGCTAAAGATGCGGCCTGGCTTAAGCTTAAACCTTGAGCAAGTAGGGCGGCAATAATGCCGCTTAAAATATCGCCCATGCCGCCGCTCGCCATACCTGGATTACCGGCAGAGCAAATTTTAGGTGGATTTACGCCATCAGCTATAAGCGTTCCCGAGCCTTTTAGCACCACAACGCCAGAGTATCTTTTCTGTAAACTGTGGACAGCACGAAAACGATCGTTTTGTATTTCTGCAGAAGTTGTACGTAAAAGGCGACCGGCTTC
The DNA here is from genome assembly GCA_041664965.1 of Gammaproteobacteria bacterium. Lineage (GTDB taxonomy): Bacteria > Pseudomonadota > Gammaproteobacteria > UBA9339 > UBA9339 > JBAYJT01. Next base: position 3,268 of record JBAYJT010000064.1, on the reverse strand, counting down.
GCCAGGATGCGGTGTTAAAATCCAGTTTGTTCTTTTGTATTGATGAGTGGCTAAAATATTGAGCGCATCGGCGTCAATGATTAATGGAGTATTGACAGTGTTGTTTAAAACACAAGCTAAAAGCTCTCTTCCCCAAGTGGAAAAGCCTAGTCCCGGGCCAATGGCTATTACAGTTGCCTTAGGTAGAAGAGGTAAAAGATCGCGATAGCTAGCCACAGCATGATACATAATTTCTGGGCGAGTTATGCCCATAACTGGGACGTGCTCTGGGCGAGTTGCCACGGAAACTAAACCCGCGCCAGAGTGCGCTGCGGCTTCTGCGGATAGCTGAACAGCTCCGGCCATGCCATAGTCGCCACCTATAACCAAAACATGTCCAAAAGCGCCTTTATGAGCTATGCGTGCACGTTTGGGTAGATGTTTTAGTAAAAGAGGTAATTCTAAAATTTCTGCAGAAGCGTTTTGTGATTTATATGCCTCTTCTGGCAGATCTAGATCATCACACAGTATAGTGCCACAAAATTCTTTAGCCATTCCAGTTAATAAACCCTGTTTCAATCCCAAAAATGTTATGGTTGTTGTGGCTTTTATGGAAGTACCGTGAACTGCTCCGGTATTAGCATCTAAACCAGAGGGAATATCGATAGCTAAAATGGGTGTGGGTTTTTTATTGATCATTTCGATGGCTTGATGATAGATGGGATTTAGATTGCCAATTAGGCCAATCCCAAGAATAGCATCCACGAAGATATCAAAGTCATCTAGTTTATTCTCTTGGAAAGGCTGGATCGTAACGTCTATATTTTGGCAAGCGAGGGCAGCTTCTTTGGCAAGGCCGGTTAATTCCTTCGGTTCAGTTAAATAAAAAATTGTAACGTCTAGTCCGGCGCTTTTGGCAAGACGAGCTAGAACATATCCATCGCCACCGTTGTTACCCTTTCCAGTAAAAATGGCGATTTTATTTGCCAAAGGCCAGTTGGATCGAAGAGCTTGTAGCGCAGCTGCTGCAGCGCGTTCCATAAGTACAGCTGGTGTGATTTGATATTTGCTGGTGGCTATTTCTTCCAAAGCTCGGATTTGTTCAGTTCGATAGAGCTTGGTTGGATTTCGTTTTAACATAGGCGACCTAAAAAATTTTTTGTTAAATTTCGCGAGGTTACGGTATCCTTCCCCCGCCCACTTCCATTTTAACCCTGAGTAGCAAGATCGGCAATACCGTGATTTTTACGGTATTGCTTTATTGAGTTGGGGTAATTAAACTGGGTGGGTGGGCGGGAATGAAAAAACGCGGAATTGAACTTGAAAACATAAGTTATTGATTTTAAAGAAAAACGCATAGACATGTTTTTCGGAAAAATTATGAATTATGAATGATGAATGATGAATGTTACCAAAGTTATTGTTTTTATCAGAAGTCAATGACAGAGAATTATCCAGCCAATAGGTCATCCAGCGACTTGATCGCGAGGTCCAGGTATAGTAGGAATTGGCAGATGAATTCCGTGGTCCAGCTGCAAACTAACGAGGATTTTTATTCATCATTCATAATTCACAATTAATAGTTTTTTATGCTTCTAACTAAAGAATATTGCGAAATTTCATCCTTAACTGCCAACATCCACTCCTGGGCCCAAGAACTCGGTTTTTCGGCTCTTGGCGTAGCCGATTTAGATCTTGCCGAAGATGCAGCGCGTTTTAATACTTGGCTACAAAAAGGCTATCATGGGGAAATGCATTATTTGGAAAAGCATAAAGATTTACGAGCTAATCCGCCACTACTCTTGTCTGATGTTAAAAGCGTAATTTGCTGTCGACTTAACTATGCTCCTGTCGAGTCAGACTATATCGCATCTTATGCTCATGACAACGATTACCACAAGGTGATGCGCAAAAAGCTTCTAGCTTTAGCTCGCCGAATCAAATCTTCCGTATCTTTTTTTCAATATCGAGTTTTTTGCGATAGTGCTCCTGTTTTAGAGAAAGCTTTAGCTGTAAAAGCTGGTTTGGGCTGGATTGGTAAAAATGGACTTTTGATCAGCAAAGATGGCGGTTCATTTGGTTTTTTGGGTGAAATTTATTGTAATTTATCGCTGCCAATCGGAGAAAAGATTTCAGAACAATGCGGATCTTGTCGGCGTTGTCTGGACGCTTGTCCAACCAAGGCACTTCTGAAAGATCGCTGTCTTGATGCTCGGCGCTGTATTTCTTATTTAACTATCGAGCATAAGGGCAGTATTCCGGAAGATTTGCGTCCTTTAATTGGAACGCGCATTTTTGGTTGTGATGCTTGTCAACTAGCTTGTTCTTGGAATAAGGACTGTAAGCAGAGTGCGTCTAATAAAACCTTGCTTCAAGAGCGTTTTCAGGACCTCACTTTGTCTAAATTATTTTTGTTGAGCAAAGAAGAGTTCTTAGAAAAAACAACTGGAACTGTTTTGCGACGTATTAGTTATGAACAGTGGCTAAGAAATATTGCTGTAGCTTTAGGTAATGCACCAAAAAATACGGAAAATCACAAAGCTTTGCTATCTAGAGTTGATGATGCTTCGCCACTGGTGGGAGAACATGTGAGGTGGGCTTTAAAACTTCGGTCTCATGCTTAATTGCGTCGTACTAGGTATACTGAGTGAGCTATATGTCAGATAAAAACCTAAATTTTTGTTTGTTGCATTTCTTTTACAGTGTTTCTTGATAGGCCGGTTAATCTGGTGACCCTATTTAGAGAAGATCCTTCCTTTAACAACTTAGAGGCTACTGTTTTTAGAGCTTTTTCTTGACCTTCTTCACGCCCTTGTTGCACACCTTTTTGTCTGTACTGTTCTGCTATAGTCATAATCTGCTCCTCATCAACTTACAGCCCTAAAAGGGCGATTTAGAATAGCCCAGGGCAAATGAGTGACTTCCGTCACGAATGTCGCCCTGGGTAAATGAGACATCACAAAACCTAAGCCCTGAAAGGGCGAAATAAAAAAATAATCAATATTCCTAATCCCACAAATATTTCTCATCGTATTTCACATCATATTTGCCCAATAGTCTACGAAACTCATCTTGGAATGTAATTTGTTGATGATGTTGTTCCTGATTTTTAATATAAGCTTTGACTACATCCGCATGTTTTGGACTAATAGAAAAGACCCCATAACCACTCTGCCAATGAAAATTAGCTAGATTGTTATCTTTAGTTTTTATCCATTTTGACGAGGTGGTTTTTATTTCTTCCAAGAGCTTACTCGCAGAAATATTTTTTGAAATCACACATAAAACG
>JBAYJT010000063.1:0-4478 GCA_041664965.1 Gammaproteobacteria bacterium | reverse complement strand
TGTGGCTTTGCGCTGGTATGATGTTCTGCCGCTTGCGTCTGGTTTTCTCTTGGGATTTCAGGTTAACGCTCTTGCGATCTTGAGCTTCAACTTGATTTATTGGCTAGTTTTTTATTTGACAAGATCTAAAACACAAGAAAAAAAGCCGCTAGTTTTTACATCCAGGGCAGTTCGGCTTTACTTAGTTAGCGCTATCTTTTTAGCTATAATTTATGCTTTGTTTAGCTCAGCTGTTTATTTGAATGAAAGCTTCCAATTAGCTAGTATTTTATTTGCTCTAATTCTTTTGAACCTCGCGACGCCACTTGTGTTGCTCATCGCTAATTTGATTATTCTCCCGCTGGAGCTCATTATCCAACGTTATTATTTTTGCGATGCCAAAAAGCGACTCTCCCTTATGCCAAGCCTTAAAGTGATAGGGATTACGGGTAGTTTTGGCAAGACAACTACCAAATATGTTTTGAATGAAATTTTACGGCAAAGGCATCAGGTTTTGATTGCGCCCGGAAGCTATAACACACCTATGGGTATTGCCAAAATTGTGCGCTCTGACCTAAAACCTACACATGAAATATTCGTAGCCGAACTTAGTGCCAAGAAACGCTGGGATATTAAAGAACTTTGCGATATGGTGCATCCTACGATGGGAGTTTTGACTGCAATTGGTGAGCAGCATTTAGAAACCTTTAAAAGTTTAGAAAACATCAAAAATACTAAATATGAGTTGATTGAATGTTTGCCAAAAGACAGTTTAGCATTTTTTAATATGGACGATCCTAACTGCCGTGATTTAGCTTTCTTAAGCGGAAAAGATGGTGTTTTTTATGGTTTGCATGCTGATAATTTAGATTATCGTGCCATAGATATCGAGGTGCAGCCATTGGGCAGTGAATTTACTGTGCTTAAAAAAGATGGCGGATCGATAAGGCTGCAAACTAAACTCCTCGGTGAACATAATATTTATAACATTTTAGCAGCGGTTGCAGTGGCTTCCGAAATGGGAATTCCGTTAGCTGATATGGTTTATCCAATTCGCACTTTAAAGCCAGTGGAACACCGTTTGGAACTCAAGAAAATAGGACCAGGAGCTACTTTAATCGATGATAGTTTTAACTCCAATCCAGTTGGAAGTAAGACGGCATTAGAAGTATTGGCGGCTATGTCAGGCGGTAAAAAGATTATTATTACACCGGGAATGGTGGAGCTTGGGAAAAAAGAATATGCTTTAAACCGCGAGTTTGGACGCCATATTGCCAAGGTTTGTAATTATGTGATTTTAGTTGGTAAAAAGCAGACAATAGCTTTGCAAGATGGACTTACAGAAGAAAACTTTTTGAAGAATAATATTTATTTAGCGGATAGCTTCCAAGAAGCATATAAGCATTTGCAAAGTTTTTTACGTCCAGAAGATGTTGTTCTTTTTGAAAATGATCTTCCGGATAATTATGATCGAAAATTATAAATTATGAATGATGAATTAATTAAGGTATTTGAGATAATTATATGAAACTAAATTTAGCAGTGATTTTTGGCGGAAAAAGTGTTGAGCACGAAATTTCTATATTGTCGGCGCAGCAAGCTATAGCGGCTGTAGATAAGGAAAAATATCACATTATTCCCATATATTTAAGCAAAGAAGGGCTATTTTATACAAGTCCTACGCTTTTAAATCTAGAAAGTTTTCGCGATCTGGATAGATTAATCCGCAATAGCCAGCAAGTCTTTTTAGCTAATGGCAAAGATGGAAATTGTCAGTTGTTAGCGGCAGAAGTAGGTTTATTTAGCAAAAAAATACTAGCAAAAGTCGATATAGTTTTTCCTATTACTCACGGCACTAATGGTGAAGATGGAACCCTGCAAGGTCTTTTGGAAATGTTAAACGTTCCTTATGTTGGCTCTAATGTTGTATCTTCAGGAATTACTTTCGATAAAGTGGCAACTAAGATGGCTCTGACTAGTTTAGGCGTGCCAATGTTGCCTTATGTTTGGTTTTATTCTTCGGAATGGCTGAGCGAGCAGACTAAAATTTTAGAAAAGATTGAAAAAAATCTAAAATATCCGCTTATAGTGAAGCCAAGTAGCTTGGGATCTAGTGTTGGCGTGAGCGCGGTCAATAATAAAAATGAATTGGAAGATGCTATAGATTTGGCTGTGAGCTTATCTTCCCGCGTTTTAATTGAGCCTAAAATAGAAAATTTGCGCGAGATCAATTGCTCGGTTTTAGGTGATCATGAAGAATTTGCTGCTTCAGTTTGTGAAGAGCCAATTCGTTCCAAAGAAATTTTATCTTACAGCGATAAATATTTAAGCGGTGCGAAGGGCAAAACTTTTGCTAGTAAAACTGGTGGCATGGAAAGCGCCAAACGGCAAATTCCTGCCAATATTCCAGTTAAAACTAGCGAATTTATTCAAGATTTAGCCAAAAAAGTTTTTTATCAGCTGGATTTGTCTGGAGTAGTGCGTATTGATTTTCTGATTGATCAAAAAGATGGTCAGATTTATCTTTGCGAGGTTAATACTATTCCCGGTTCACTGTCTTTTTATCTTTGGCAGCCAATGGGTATAGATTTTAAAGATCTCACTTCCAGGCTGATCGAATTAGCCTTAAAGAAACATCGCGAAAAAAATAATTTGATTGCTTCTTATAGTACAAATATTTTGCAGAGCGCAAAATTAGGGATTAAATCGTAGTGAACAGGCATGCCTGTTCAGTATCAGGCATGCCTGATACCTACGCGCCAATGACTTTAACAAGAACTCGTTTCTGCCTCTGCCCATCAAATTCACCATAAAAAATCTGCTCCCAAGGGCCAAAGTCTAATTTACCCTTGGTTATAGCAACAACAACTTCGCGTCCCATAATTTGGCGTTTGATGTGAGCATCGGCGTTAATCTCGCCCGTATTGTTGTGTAGATATTGATTGGTAGGGGAATGTGGAGCTAGTTTTTCGAGCCATTTTGTGTAGTCTTGATGTAATCCGTATTCATCGTCATTTATAAACACGGAAGCCGTTATGTGCATAGCATTGACTAAAATCAAGCCTTCTTGAATGCCACTTTCGGCAAGGGCTTCTTCAACTTGTGATGTGATATTAATAAAGGCTATTCGTGTGGATGTGCTGAAGAAAAGTTCTTTACGGTAAGTTTTCATTCCTTCCATTTCTCTCCATTTTTAATGACACTTTCTGTGATTTTTAGTGCAGTGTCTAGCGCATCGCGAGCGTCTTCTGCCATGGTTTCAGTGGTATTTTGATCTTTAATGGCTTCCAGAAATGCAGCGATTTCCGTGTATAAAGCATCGGTTGTTTCACAAGTATGCATTTCGCTAACCATTTCCGGAATATGCGGCTTGATTTTACCTACACCTTTGTGATAGGTAGTAAGAGTTTTTTCGCCAAAATCGCATTTTATTAGCTGATCTTTTTCGAAAATTCTAAGTTCTCTCCTGGTTTTAAGACTGATACGACTGGCGGAAAGATCCGCAATGCAGCCGTTTTCAAATTCTAGGCGAGCATTTACTATGTCAATGTGATCAGAAAGTACGGGGGAACCGTAAGCATCTATGCACTTTATGGGCGAAAGCACGAGATTTTGCACTAAATCTATGTCGTGAATCATGGAGTCTAAAATAACGCTTACGTCTGTGCCGCGCAGTTTGAATGGTGCGGAGCGTTCCGAGCGGATAAAGAGTGGCCTTTTAACTATAGATTTCAGAGCGATATAAACGCTATTAAAGCGTTCTAAATGTCCAACTTGTAAGATAAGTTTTTTCTTTTTGGCGATGGCTAAAAGCTCATCTGCTTCGTCAACATTGGTTGTTATTGGTTTTTCCAATAAAACATGGACCCCATTGGTTAAGAAAAACTTGGTAATTTCGTAATGTGAAAAAGCAGGAGTAGCGATGCTTACAGCATCTAATTCTATTTTGCTAAGCATTTCCTGATAAGAAGAAAAACTTTGCGTATTATATTTTTCCGCTATTTCTTTCGCTCTAACTGAATCGCTGTCACATATAGCAACTAGCTCAGCGTTAGGCAGTATTGCGTATTTGTCAGCGTGAAACTTGCCTAAATAACCAACGCCAACTACGGCGCATTTAATTTTCTTTTTCATAATGGGTACCTCAGAAAGCGCATATTCTAGTGATTTGTGAGGAGGAAGGCAAATTTGGTGGGGTTTAGGGAGGAGAACCGAATTTGATTTTATAACTAGTTGATTTATAAGGAAAACGTATAGACATGTTTTCTACCCAATCAGATTGCTTCTTAGCATGATTTACAGTCGTTGCTTTATTTGCTAGAGTACGCCTATTCAAAATGCAATAGGTATGTTATGGCAAAAGAAGATCACATAGAAATGAAGGGTATCGTTGTTGAAGCGTTGCCCAACACTACGTTTCGCGTTAAGCTTGAAAATGGTCACACCATTATTGCCCACATTTCTGGGCGTATGCGCAAAAATTATATTCGCATACTAAC
>JBAYJT010000062.1:0-4701 GCA_041664965.1 Gammaproteobacteria bacterium | reverse complement strand
TAACTATAAAGGTAGTATTATCTATATTCCCCATCAAACCATCTTTTTGAGGATAGTCCCAAATTATTAATTTGTGAGCAGTATCTGGGTCTTCCCCATATGGGCAATCATAATTAATTTGCCTATAACCTGCCGGCAAAGCATTAGTGTCTGACATATCCAATACTGATGGTGGACACGTGATGCTATTGGTGCCATCACCTATAGTAACCCCAGCTAATTTCTCAAGCGGGTTCAATTCAGGGCTGGTTAGTTTAATATTAATCGTATTCATAATTATAAAAGATACCATTACTAACGCCATTCCTAAAACAGCTCCTCTCATTCTGTCTGTTGCATTAGATCTTGCTTCGGTACTGTCTCCAGATGCTATTAAACCAACTGCACCTACGGCAAAAGATATGAGAGCCAAAGCCCCAGCTAAATAAACTGCTAAACCAAAAATATATCCAACATATTCAGGAAATTCAGAGTTGTTGTCTATAGAATATCCCAGAAGAGGTATGGGTGGATATTCTATTTCTAAAGCAAAAACAAAACCATTGCTCCAAAGAACAAAAATAATAAGAAAAGCTAAAAATAATAAATGTTTATATTTTTTCATGTTGTTATCAGTATTAACCAGTTGGAACCTATATAAATTAACAATGATTGTTAGAATATTATTTGCATTTATACTGGTATGGCTAGTCTATACTGATTAATTTGTACTTTTAAATTATTTTTGTGTGTTATATATAGGATTGCTTGTTGTTGTTGGGTTTTTACTCCATTCCTGACAGCAAAACCAATTATCTGTTAAAGATTTATTAAAAAGATTTCCTAAATCTTTCCCATAACAATAACCGCTTATAGTTTGACCATTAAATTTTATTTTATTAGTGTTAATTGGGGAGATTAACTCATCTTGGGCTCTTGTGCAGCTTAAAATCCTGGTTTGTGCGTTGTAAGAGCTTCCCACAAAACTACAATTGTCTGTTGTCTGTCTTGAATATGTCAATTCTTTCATAATATCACTCCTGGAATCTTTGAGCGCGCTTGTATAAAAATCTACAAAATCAATCTTTATTTGTTTATAATCATTCCAAAGTTCTGATAGATAACTCACAGCTTGTCGGCATGGACTTCCTTTGCATATTTCGGTCGTACATGAGCAAGAAGTCAAAACTCCATTTTCATCATAGTTTTCCTGATAAGTACAGCCGGGTTTGCAGATTGGGCTATCATTATCAAGTTTTGCATCGCACTTGCAATAATTATATGCTTTTCCCACAACTCCTGCTGAGCCAATTTTTTTCATCTGTTTAATCATTGCTTGGATATCCTCATTTATTTTTTCCACTTTTGCACTATTTATTAACTCACGAGCCCAATTTTCAGCATCATCAACGGTTTGGCCAATTGGTATCTCTCCAGATTTAGAGCAAATTCTGTCCCTTCCCATTGGCGTCGGGTTACTTTCCTCTTTATTTGGGTTGTTCCACCACTGGTCTTCGCAATAAAATGTTAATGGGTCGTCGTTATATGAATATTCATTGCATTGTGGTCCCACCATTTCATAAATGGAAATTGTTTGCGAGCTTGTATAATATCCTTCATTACCGGCATTATAATGAGCAGGGTCATTTTTATCTGAAAGAGAGGTGTTTGGTATAGAGAATTTAAGAGTTTGGCCATCTATCTGGTCGCAGGGACAATAAGGGCAGTCAGAAGATGCAGGGCATTTTGTGGTTTCAGGACATAATTCTTGGCAAGAAGCTTCGGTATTGATTTTATTATAACAATACTTACCTGCTTCCGGTGGATTATATGGATAGGGACATTTTTGATATTCTCCGTCATTATTAATTTTATCATTGTAAAGAAAGGATGCAGAATAATCTTGCAAACATTCTGTGTTGTTCCAAAGGCATCCAATTGAACTTTCACAATGTGTTTGGTCGTGGAAAGACGAGCAATTTGCTAATTTGGGTTCAATACAATCTGGATAGCCAGCATATTCATTAGATCCATTTTTACATAAATATGCGTTATTAATACAGTAATCAAAATTGCCCTGATCGGTCTGTTGATTTTTGCAATCTGCAAACGCATTAGCGCCGAATAAGCAGTCACCAGCATTATCCAAAACGCATTGTCCATTATTTTCGCACTGGCTTTCGCATAAATTTAGTTCGCCAGAACACGGCAAATATTTATTTTCGCAATCAGTTATACATTTATCCTGGCATGAGCTCATACATCCTTCAAAATTTGAAAAGGGTTCATCAGAGTTGGGGCAGGGCCTTGCGCTATAAACGTCCAAACACGTCTCTGGGTCTGTGTCTGTACATGTTTGATAATTAATTCCCATGTTTGTGTCAGGACAAGCATCATTACATTTTTTTAAACAGCTAGAATTTGCCCAGTTAAATCCCTTGCAGTATGTTGATATATTTATCTCACTACCAGTTACAGGATCGAATATTGGTTCGCCAGTTATAGCATCAGAAAATTTTTGGGTCAATATAATATGATCTTTTTTATTTGTGCTTTCATAAGTTCTGGCCAGGTCGACATAGGGTATTGCTAAATAGCACTGGGGCGATGCTAAAGCAGACTTTGCTTTATCTAACATGTCTATGTCGTCTTGGATTCCGCTGTTTTCTGTCCAATGGGCTATTTTTTCGTGAAAATATGTTAATTGCTGCCTTAGATTTAGTTTATTCCATTTATCTTGGTTGATTAGGCCAACTACACTGCCATTCACTATAATCTGTTTTTCGACCCAGTCTATCATCTCTGTACCATAATCAGAGTCAGGATCATCGGGGCACGGTGCGCCCCCGCCCAGAGGATTTGGGCACCTAAACTCGTCTAACCCATTATATCCCAAAGCATAAATTTCACACTCTCCAACAGCATAAACTCCACTAGGGTCAATATCAAAAGATAAATCTATCGGTCCGTGTTCGATCATATTTTTAATTCCCTCTTCGCAACAATCGGGTATATTATTGTAAGGTGGAGTTTTAGTTTTGCACCATACATCCATATTTGCCTCATCACATTCATTTTGGCCACTAGGACAATTTGCTGGCGGTGCACAATTTTGAAAAGCATCACATTTGCTCGCACCAGTGTAATGGCCACTTGCATCTTTAACCCTACAATCGCAGGTATCCATTAATTTAGTTATTTCATCTGATAGCCCTGCAGCCATTTGAGCTTTTTTATGGGAACCGTCAATTAATTGCGTGAGACAATCTAATCTGTCATATTTTAAATATGTTGGAAGAAAATATTGCGGGCTTGAATATGTTGATCCGCCATCATCTTTTATTAATGTTATGTCCGGATCAATTGTCGCATAGTCAATAGGATTGCCCTCTAAATCAAATCCGTAGCAGCCCATTGTTCTTGTTAAAAGAGTTTCAGTCAAGGTGCCGATAGGGATTTCTTTATATGTGATAATATTTGCATTTGGTAGAGTTGTAGAATCGCCAAAGGGGTCAAAGCCGATTATTGATAAAATACCAAGTTTGCAATTAGTTAAGTTGGGATTAATTGTGTAAGCAATTAAAGATGTGCAGACAACTATTAAAAAGCCTAAAATGCCGGCTTTTATCCAGTTTTTTCCCTCGTCTGTAAAACTTCCTTTTCCGTAAGAAATTAGGTAATAAATTCCGCCAAAAGCTATGACAATAACAGATATAAAAATGCCTAAATCTGTGCCCAACCCAAAAATATAACACATATATTCGTAGAAACTGGAAGTGCTATCCAGAGAAAAGTTTTGTCCCAAAACATTAATGTTAGGATAATTAATTTCGAATGCTAAAACAAAATTAGCTTTTAGAAAAAAAGCAAAAAATGTTCCTAAAAAAAGAATTATTTTTCTATTTTTTTTATTCATCCTAAAATAAATTTTTTGTTCGTTTTAAAGTACACAATATACAAATCCAATCCATGACGCCGGTATTTTAGCCCCAAAAAGCATCCCAATTAAACTAACAAATGGCGTTATATCGCTTACAACAGGAATAGCTTCTAAAATGAGGGCGATAATAAATTTTTTCAAATGTTTTACGCCGCCCTCTTTTGAAAGTGCCCACATACCAAATCCTATCCCTGCTAATATGTCGGTTACAGTTCCTACAATAGGAATAAGCCCGAGAAGATCAAAAACAATGGCTAAAAATAGCATTATGATCCCTTCGGGAGTAGTTAAATTTCCGGATGCAATTTTAGATACAGCTCCAGCTACAGCAGCAGTCTTCCCCCCTCCTTTAGCATCGCCACCAGCTCCTCCGCCACCAGCTCCTCCGCCACCAGCTCCTCCGCCACCAGCTCCAGCCTTACCTTCTTTTCCACTTCCACTTTTTTCTACATCTTTTTCTTTATCACCATCAGATTCTCCTCCACTTTCTTTGTCCTTTTCGCTACCCTTTTTATCTTCACTATTTTTTTCACCTCCGCCAGCAGGTTGGTCAGCCTCTTTTATTACGTTGTCATTATCTTTTACTTTTTTTTCATCTATTGTGGGTTTGCCACCAGCTTCAATTACTGGCAAAGGATTATTGCTATTAAAAGTAGGAGTTACATTAGGAGCTCCGCCTTCTTTCTTTTCTTCTGGTCCGCCCTCCTCTTTCTTTTCTTCTGGTCCGCCCTCCTCTTTCTTTTCTTCTGGTCCGCCCTCCTCTTTCTTTTCTTCTGGTCCGC
>JBAYJT010000061.1:0-6417 GCA_041664965.1 Gammaproteobacteria bacterium | reverse complement strand
TAGTTCTTACACTTTCTCGGATGTAACTGAAGAACATGATATCTCCGCTACTTTTGCTATCGATCAATTTACCATTACCACTTCCGCTGGAACTGGTGGCTCCATCACAACTAGTCAAACAGTCAATTATGGCGGCTCCTCTACTATTACCATAACACCTAATGAACATTATCAAATCGCTACTTTAACTGTAGATGGTTCCCCAGTTGATCCTATTATTAACCCCTATCCTTTCTCTAACGTTACTGCTAATCACACTATTTCCGCTACGTTCACTCCTGATACTCATACCATTACAGCAACTGCAGGTACGGGCGGCAGTATATCACCTTCAGGAGCTGTAGCTGTTGATTACGATACAGACCAACTATTCTTAATAGAACCTAGTGTTGGTTACCATATTGTAGATGTGCTAGTAGACTCAGTGTCCGCTGGGGCTGTAACTGAATATCTTTTCGAGAATGTAACTACAACACATACCATCACCGCCTCTTTTGCTATTGATACCCATACAATAACAACTTCAGCCGGAAGTAACGGCAGTATTACCCCATCTCAAACAATAAATTATGGTGGTAGTGCAACCATAACTATTACTCCAGACTCTCACTATCATGTCGCGGATGTATTAGTTGATGGAACATCAGTGGGAGGAGTAACTTCATACACATTTACAAACGTCACAAATAGGCACTCAATCTCTGCAACCTTTACCCTCGACACCAACAGCATAACTACGACAGTAAATCCTAGCTACGGCGGTACTATTTTCCCTTCCGGGGTAACTGCCGTTGGCTACAATACGGACCAAGTATTCGTCATATCTCCTAAAGCAGACTATCGCATTGTAGACGTACTCATTGATGGTCAATCCATTGGAGCTAGAACATCATATACTTTCTCAGGTGTAACAACTTCTCACACGATAGAAGCTACATTCGCATCAAATACTACCCACATCATACGAGCTACTGGTGGAGATTTTTCCACAATCGGTCCAAATGGAAACGTTGTGGTAAATGACGGAGCAGATCAAACTTTTACAATTTCCACGGAAGCTGAAGGTGGCTATAGCATTTCTAATGTATATGTTGACGGAGTTCCTCAGGGACCTATCACTTCATATACATTCCAAAATGTTACTGCGGACCACACTATATCCGTGACTTCTATCAACGATGCGGCTGCCAAACCAATACAAGTGGTAGCTCCTATCAACACCAAAGACACAGAATATGTACAAAGACGATCACCCACTCAAACTTTTGGACAAGGCAGCGCCAAAGCTCTTATTACCCCAGCCGTAAGTCTAACTAATGGCGGAACTAAGATAACCATCGAAGTTTCTAACTTCACATCTCCACCTACTACAGTAAAAATCGGCGGGGCGACAGCTAAAATCATTGCAACTACAACAAGTCAAGTCGTCATTCAAACCCCTCCCAGCCGAGCGGGAACGTTCGATGTAAATTTATCTAACACAAAACAATCTTTAAATATTCCCAAAGCTTTTACTTATAGGGTAAAATAAACTAATCCTATCTTCTTCTTAATTCTTAGGCGTCGTATTTAAGCTATGGTAAAGAATTTTCACATCGGCATTATGGGAAACTTGTTCAGCGGCAAAACCACGCTGCTACAAGCTTTAGCCACAGATCCCTATCAAAGTGACCTAGAAAAACTCCTCGGCAACGGGAAGGTTCACACTTTCTCAGAGCGTGTGGAAAAGGGCGGTCTGGCTGATGATTGCTTAGAACTGTTCTATAAAGACCGTGTCGCTAATATTTTCCCTACTGAAATCGCATTCTTGCAGATGCGCACCATGCAACAGCGCGAAATCAGACATCTTATGACTCGCCATGGCCCCAAAGGCTCTATGGTGATAGAAGATAGACCTTTCTTAGATGGCCCCGAAGTTTTTGTAAAAAGAATGATCCAATCCGGCGAAATGCCACCAGCGCATGCGAGACTCTATAAAACATTATTCGATCAAACATTACACAATGAGCGCATTCGCTTGCCAGATTTGACTGTTTATTTGCGCTGCGAACCAGAACACCTGGAAAAAAGACGTATCCAACGTGCTCAAAATGGTGATTCGTATGCTGCCACTATGATTAACAAAGAATATTTAAGCGAATTACACGAAGGCTATGAACATTTAGTCGCCAACTGGCGCCAAGTTTTACTTAAATATCAAGAATACGCCATCGTTCCAGCTGACGCTGAGCTCTTGATTTTGCCAGCTGAAATTGACATGAGCTTACATCCTGATTATGTACATGTAATAGCCGGAACAATCCGGGAAAAAGTCCGTCGCATGATTCAAGCTAGAAATACTTTATGAAACCTATAAATAGCTATACAAATGTTTTGGACGTCACTGAAGACACCTCGATAAAGCGCCATCAAGTAGCTCATCGTCTAACTGGTGTAGTACGCCGTTTAATGAAACATTTTGCCAAAAATCGCTCACTGATTACTTGTGTAGGTAACATTGGCGCCGGGAAAAGCTCTCTTATCAAAGTGTTAGCGTACACAACTGGCATGAATGCTATGTTCGAACTGCCAGATGAAGGCTATGAAGATCACTTTACATTGAACGAAGCATTTTCACCCTTACTCTCGACAGTAAAAGATTCTGTAAAGCGCACCCTAAGCAAATACTATACCGCCATCGAAGAATTCATTGCCTGCCAACAAGTAGAACCAGTCGGCAGTTTAGCTTGGTTAACAGCTAAGAAAACCTTGGAAAAAGGCGCGCTTGGAATTCAACATGCTTATCTAGACTTACGTAAAATGCAGCTGCAAACTGCGATAAGCTTAACCAACTCAACTTGTATCGATGGCTCTTCTCTAGCTGATCGTTATGCTTTCTGCGAGGTTCTACATCGCGATTTAGATGTACCTTATCTAACTGGCGATGCTTTAAATATCATCGACCAACGCCTCGACCAAGAGTTTAAAAAACTCATGGAACCTGCTGTCATGATTGTGTTGCACGGTCCCACAGAAACTTTCTTCCAAAACATTCGTGATCGCCAAAGAAGCGAAGAAAAACATGTCAATAGCGATTGCGAATTACCCGAAGGCCTTTGCCGCCTAGTGAAAGCTTTAAATATTCGCTATGACAACTTCATCGATACACTCCATTCCACCAATTGGTATCAAGGACCAATACTTCGCATTGACATTTCCAAAATCGACTTCGTCTCCAATGTTAGACATTTGATTGCTGTCTACGAAGGCATAGAGCAGTTGCTCTTGGGACAGAACTAATTGCAATCTTAGCAAGAAACTGTCGTTTTTTGACAGTTTCTAACAAAAAACATGTCTATGCATTTTCCTTTAAAATCAATAAGTTAACCCAGGAAGATCAATTCTCAAGGCTAAGTCATTTCAAAACCAGGAGTAATAGATCTAAAAGCCTTGCTTTAAAATTGCCTATATGTTATTATTTCTCTATATTATACTTTTATATAATACAGAGAAACATGTTTTACGATAACTTTCGCACAACATTAGAGAAATATCCATTTTTTAGAAGCAATATTTTTCCCCATATCGCTTCTAACGTTGATTCACTGCGCCTACAAGTAACCAAATGGATTGCCAAAGGCTATGTCATTCCGTTGAAAAGAGGATTTTATACACTGCGGGAAAAAGATCGTGCCCAAAATTTTTCAGTCTACTTCCTAGCCAACAACCTCTACAGCCCATCCTACGTCAGCCTAGAAACAGCACTAAGCTATTATGGTTTCATTCCAGAAAAAGTGGTCGCCATCACATCCGTAACAAGTAAAAAAACTCAACACTTTGATAATGATTATGGAAATTTTGTCTACCACAATATCAAAGAATCTCTTTATGATGACTATATTGCACTCACTGATGAGTTCTCAAACACTTTCCTTATGGCCACCAAAGAACGAGCTATGATAGATTTTTTATATCTAAAAGTAAGTGCCTTAAAAGATATCGATACTGATATCTTCCAGTCTTCTTATCGTATGCAAAACCTTGATTCATTAGATCATGAAAAATTAAAAATTATCGCTGCAAAATTCAAGAATAAAAAATTAGATTACCTAGTTGATTTGCTCTTAAAAACAACGGGGGAATAGACCTATGAATGATTATTTAAAAAATAAACTAAATGCCTACAACGACACCAGGAGCCGCTATCACTATCTACGCGAATATTTACAACTTTTAATCCTAAAAGTACTGGACGAAAAAGGTCACTTTAAATTCATCGCTTTTGTAGGAGGCACCGCATTACGTATTCTTTATGATTTACATCGTTTTTCTGAAGATTTAGACTTTGCTTTAGTAAATAAAAAACACTATTCTTTGCCCAAAATAGCCGAAGATTTAGAGTATGAATTAACAAAATACAATTTTCCAGCAACCGTAAAATATAAAGACAAAAATAACGTAGCAGTTGTTTACATTAAATTTGGTGAGTTGCTTGCTGCTGCAGGTCTATCTAACCTCGCTGCACAAAAAATCTTTATTAAGATGGAAATTGATGAGTTTCCTCCCGAAGGATTCCAAACTGAGCTTAGCGTCATCAACAAAGACTTTTTTGCAGCTATTAATCACTATGATCTTCCTTCTTTATTCGCAGGCAAACTACACGCCATCTTGTGTCGCAAATACACCAAAGGACGCGATTATTACGACTTACTTTGGTATTTAAGCCACAACACCGAACCTAATTTTAAATTGTTAAACGCCGCAGTTTTACAAACCCAAGGCAAAAATCCTCATTTCGATAAAGAAAGCTTAAAAAATGCTTTAAGTAAAAAAATAACTGAAACAGATTTTAAACTCGTGTTAAATGATGTAGACCCTTTCCTACAAGACACTAACGAAAGTCGGTTATTTAACCAAACGGTTTTTCTAGCAGCGCTAAATAAATGGAAGCAAACTAAATACCCCACATGAAACTCTTTATCGACCTATCACTACTTCGCCACAATCGCAACTTTAGCTTGCTCAGCCTCGGGCAATTCGTGTCTTTTATGGGGACGATGATAACGGGCGTAGCTCTACCTTACCAAGTTTATCAGATGACTCATTCCGTATTGATGATAGGTATCTTAAGCTTATCACAACTTTTACCACTTCTCGTGACTGCCTTACTGGGTGGCGCTTTAGCTGATCGTTATCATCGCAGGCGTCTATTAATTATCACAGAATCTCTACTAACCATCGGCTCTGCCGTTTTAGCTTTGAATGCATTTTTACCGAGCCCTCATATTTGGCTACTATTTGCTGTTGCGATTTTAATGTCTGCAGTAAATGGCTTGCATAGGCCTGCTCTAACTAGCCTCAATCAACAACTTCTTTCTAGGAATGATTTTGCTGCCGCGGGCTCTATTCGCGCTTTTACTTCTAGTACCACAATGATAATTGGGCCAGCTGTTGGCGGCTTAATTATTGCTCATTTTGGCCTATTTGCTGCTTTTGTGGCTGATAGCTTTAGCTTTTTAATATCTTTAGTTGCTTTGCTTCTAATCACTAATATCCCAGCCCCCGTTGCTAAACGCGATGACTCTGTTTTGAAATCCATAATCGAAGGATTTCGCTATTCTCTCTCACGACAAGAGCTTGTCGGCACTTACGTGGTCGACTTTGTTGCTATGATTTTTGGTATGCCTATAGCACTTTTCCCAGCCCTTGCCCCGCTTTATGGCGGAGTTAAAACCTTGGGATTATTTTATTCCGCTCCTGCCGTAGGAGCTCTCTGCGTTTCTTTTTTAAGCGGCTGGGTGAAAAGTATTAAACGCCACGGATTAGCCGTAGCTACAGCTGCTACTCTCTGGGGAGTTGCTATTATCTTTTTTGGATTAGCACATTATCTCTGGCACAATCTTTGGTTAGTTCTATTCTTTTTGAGCTTAGCAGGTGCTTTCGATTCAGTAAGTGCCATCTTTCGCGGTATTATTTGGAACGAAACAGTGGACAGCAATTTCCGCGGTCGCTTGGCTGGTATTGAGATGATTAGTTATTTAAGCGGACCAAAACTTGGCGACACAGAATCTGGTCTAGTAGCAGCAGCTTTTGGCATCACAGCATCGATAATATCTGGCGGAGTTTTGTGCGTCTTAGGCGTAGCGCTGAGTTGCTACTTTTTGCCTAAGTTTTGGAGTTACCGCTCCAGTTCTAAACAGAATTAATTTATTAAGATAAAACACCAAACTCGCCATGATGAAAGCATTTAAATTTGTTCAACATAGATGTTTTATTAAACACTAAAATCTTTCACCATAAACTATATCCGCGGGAAAATAAAATTCCCCGCGGCAAGCCGACGGGGTATTAAAAGAGGCGCAACTGCGCATCCTGTAAGTTCTGTCCCTGATTCTTTACATATCGTTCAACAATACCCCAATTACCTCTCTCACCAAC
>JBAYJT010000060.1:0-6626 GCA_041664965.1 Gammaproteobacteria bacterium | reverse complement strand
TCGACAAGAAATTCCCATCCAGTACTGAGTCGCAACCCCAGTAATATCTCATGGCTACCCCCAAACTTAAGCAACATGTCATCGTTGGTTTATCTGGCGGTGTAGATTCTGCTGTTGCCGCTTTTTTATTAAAAGAGCAAGGGTTTACCGTTAGCGCTATTTTTATGCGTAATTGGGAGCCTAAAACTAATGATCCTTATTGTACTCTCGATCAGGATTTACGTGATGCTGAGGATATATCTCAACACTTAAATATTCCATTAGAAGTCGTTAATTTTTCTAAAGAATATTGGGATAGAGTTTTCCAGAGTTTTCTCGATGAATATGCAGTTGGTCGCACGCCAAATCCTGATGTGCTCTGCAATAAAGAAATTAAGTTTAAAGCTTTCTTGGAATATGCAAAAGAGCAGGGGGCTGACTTAATCGCAACTGGACATTACGCTCGTAATGTTTATAGGGACAATCAATGGCATTTGTTAAAGGGATTGGATAAGAACAAAGACCAGAGCTACTTTCTCTATACCTTAGGGCAAGAACAATTGCGCTATAGTTTATTTCCACTCGGTGAATTAGAGAAGTCTAATGTGCGCGAAATCGCACGCCGCGCTGGAATTCCTAATTATGCCAAAAAAGACAGTACTGGTATTTGTTTTATTGGTGAGCGCAAATTTAAAGAGTTTTTAGCGGAATATTTATTAGCTAAGCCTGGTGTTATTTTAACCTCTAAGGGAGAAAAGGTTGGTACACATGAGGGGCTAATGTTTTATACGCTAGGACAGAGGCAAGGATTGGGTTTGGGCGGTAAAAAAGACGCGAAAGAAGCTCCGTGGTATGTTGTGAGCAAAGATATTGCAAAAAATATTCTAGTTGTTTCGCAAGATAGCAATGATCCTATCTTGATGAGCAAAAATTTATCTTGCGAAAAGTTACATTGGGTTTCGGGCAAGATACCCGCGGAGGAATTTAACTGCTCTGGCAAAATTCGCTATCGTCAAAGCGATCAGGAATGTAGAGCAATAATGCAAAACGATGGCTCATGTGATGTTGAGTTTTTACATGAACAACGTGCTATAACTCCAGGTCAATCCATAGTTTTATATGATCAAGAAAAGTGTTTGGGCGGTGGAATTATTAGCAAGACTAAATGATAACTTTCTAAAATTTTTTTGTTTTATTGGAGAAGTGCAATGCAAAAATTCAATCCTGAACAGGCTATGAGCGAAGTACGTCGTGAATTTGGTGAGCATGGCGGTGTGGTTCCATCTGTTGAGCGTTCATCGACTTTTACCGTGATGAAATCGCATATTATGGCGGAAATTTTTGCGGGCGAAAAGACCATAGCGATGGGAGATTATTATCTCTACAGCCGCCACTTTAATCCTACTGTAAATGTACTTGGGCGTTATTTAGCTGCAATGGAAGGTACTGAAAGTGCTATTTGCACAGCAAGTGGTATTTCGGCCATATCTTCCACATTGCTGCAGCTATGTTCAGAAGGCGATCATATTGTTTCTAATGAGTGTATTTATGGCGGTACACATGCTTTAATGCAAAATGTTTTTCCTAAATTTGGAATTAATACCACTTTTGTTAACGCAACTAATGTTGAGAATTTTTTAAAAGCTAAAACTGCCAAAACTAAAGTTTTTTATACGGAAATTTTAGATAACCCGCTATTACAAGTTACTGATATTATTAGCTTATCTAAAATAGCCAAGGAGAATAATATAATTTTAGTTGTCGACAACACCTTCACGCCCATGATCATTTCTCCAGCTAAACTAGGTGCAGATATAGTAATTTATTCCATGACTAAGTTTATTAATGGCGCGAGCGATGTAGTTGCTGGTGCGGTTTGTGCTAGTAAAAAATTTATTGATGAATTGATGGATTTGCATAATGGCAAGATCATGCTTTTGGGGCCGACTATGGATCCTCGTGTGGCTTTTGATATTATGCAGCGTTTGCCGCATTTGGGCTTAAGGATGCGCGAACATAGCATCAGGGCTATGGCAATTGCTAAACACTTACAAAAACTGGGCGTGAAAGTTGGTTATCCAGGTTTAGAATCTCATCCGCAGCACCAATTGTTTACTTCTCTCATGAATAGTAACTATGGCTATGGTGGAATGTTAACCATAGACTGTGAAACCCGCGAAAAAGCTGAGGAGTTTTTAGATACTTTGCAAAATCAGGAGCATTTTGGCCTTATAGCTGTTTCGTTGGGCTATTTTGATACTTTAATGAGTTGTTCTGGAGCTTCCACTTCTTCTGAAATTAATCCTGATGAACAAAAAGAAATGGGACTCTCTTCAGGCCTCATTCGTATGGCGGTAGGCTTTACTGGAAGTTTAGAAGATAGGATTGTCCAAATCGAACGGGCGGTTGCAAAAGTCCTTGTAAAGTCTTAGTTATTTCTTAATTAATTTTAATTTAAAGTTCGTTTCAGATTACTTTAATGCCTTCTGTGTTATGTTCTCTCGAGTTTTAAAATACACAAGAGAGGCTATATATGCAATTTTTTCCAGCAGCTAATCAAGAGGAGATTTCTCTATCACTTTGTATCAACCGATTGTATAAGTTGGTCCAAGACCGCACCAATCAGGAACTGGATTTACGTTTTGCTAGCCAACTGACCGTCGAACCAACAATTCTAGCAGCTCAGCTATCAAAAGCTAGAGGGGAGTTTGTTTATGCAAGTTGGCCTGTTGTTAGTATAGTGGCCTTGAAAAGATTAGGTTTGAAAGCGTTAGCGGAAGAATTGGACTTGGCTGTTTCATCTTTGGATATGTACCGGGAGGATTTTATACATTTGTACATGTCGACATTAGGGAAAGTAAAACTACCGATGATGGATAATGAATGGAATACAAAGATCTATGAAAAACTTGTTAGCAAAACAGAGATAATCTTGCTTTACGCGTTTGCTACGTTAAGTAAATTTTTATACGTGATTATTAGCAGTAATGATGATATTCCCTTAACTACTTATTTTCAGCAGCCTCAAGTGTTTCAGGATTATGTTGTAGCTGCTTTGTGGATAGCTATAAAGCAATTGTTTGTTTATATATATGAATATGTTGATTTTGCAGATTATTTTAGGATAGATAATGCTAATTTAAATTCAGCAGAGCGGTGTTTGTTGCAAGCATTGAAATATACGTTACCGCCAGTAACTTTTACTAGTCCTCACAGTTTTTGGCTGAAAGATGATAGACGTGTTATCGTAGATGAATATAGAAAAATTATTGCACATTGCTTAGATGATATTGGCAGCAATTCGAATATATTTGCACAATTCCAAAGGGGTTTATTATCTAAAAACACAGCTGAAGATAATAAATTATTCGACCTGCTTCAAGAATTAAAAGGGCAATTGGCACATGTGTGTGGTGCGCCTGTTCAAATAATAGATCCCGCACAAACGCCACAAACTAGAACTATGGAAATTTCTCCCCCACCATCTACACCAGCAGGTCCAAGTGTGTCTTTTAGTCCTATTCCTCCTTCGCAATAGCGATTTGTAAGGAATTTTGGTTCACTGAGTTGATTTTATTACGGCGAGCTTTGGTAAAGGTCCATAATATCCGCAAACAAGCAGTAAGCTTGAAACATGTCTACGTGTTTTCTTTATAAATCAATATGTTGTAAAATAAAGTTCGATTTTGTAGATTAAACCACTCAAATTAGTTTACAATCAAAATCTTGTTTTTCTTACACCTGTTTTTATGAGAAATAATATGGATATACCCGATAACAATTTCGATTTGCTAGCGAAGGAATTTGAAGAAGCAACGCATAACATCCACTTAAATATTCAAAAACTGAATGACAAAATCCTCGAGCAAAAACAAAAGATTTTATCATTACAAACAGAAAACGAAAGACTGCGCCTACAGGTAGAAGAGCAAGCCAGATCTGATTGAGCTATTTTTAATATTCACAGTTTTAAAACTTATAAAGTATTCCTAGCGTCAAAAGATGAGCTTTAGGCGAGTATTTGTCGTTCTTGCTAGAGGAGGCGCTATCCCAAACAAGTTGCGAGAAAGAGTTGTAGTTGGTGTAAAGATATTTTACATCTAGGAAGATGTGGTCAGAGATAGAAATTTTTGCTCCCAACCCCAAATCTAGGCCAGAGAGAGTCGCGTTTTTTTCATTGGTTGTATCAAAAGATGCTCCTATCACATTACGTTCCTTGGCATTAAAAGAAGCTTCGGAATAGCCAACAATAGCGTAAAGCAAAGCGTCATCTCTCAGAATATAACCGGCATGCAAATCTACGCCGTAATGATTTTTTTGTTTAAAGTCTAATCGCTGAGAGCTAGAGGTTGCAGAAAACGTTTCTGCCGAGTTAACGTTACTTAGTAAACCAAGAAAATCTAGTCCTAAATAGTAGTTATTTTTTACAACAGTGCCATATCCCAATTCAACACCGCCAGTGATTCCACTTAGATGATAATCACGCTCTGTCGTCGTAATAAACTCGACAGGCTTGGATACAAAGTTCATAGGATCATAACTGTAGCCAATAACAGCGCCGGCATAAACGCCAGTAAAATTAGAATTAGCGAAAATATTAGTAGAAGTTGCTGCTAGCAATACTGTGGCAGTGATTAGTAAAGTTTTCACATTAAATATAGTCATAATTTTTTCCTAATTTTACCCAATTTGTATCGTGATATTTTTTATGGTCCCAAAAAGCTATGTAATCATGTATAGTTCTATTTTGTGTTTGACGGTTTCGGTAGTGAAGTTGTTGCCGAACTGGCTGCAGTTTGGCTTGGTGTTGGAACAGATGAACTACTAAATGTTCCAAGAGTGCGCATAGCTGCGCTCTGGTTGTTATTCCCGGTTTGTTGTACTTGTAATGCGGCTAGTTGTTGTCGCATTATTTCCATCTGTTCTTGCTGTGTTTTTAGCATTTGCATTATCATGGTCGTCATTTGTTTATCAATGGCTGTTTCTGTTGTTGGGGGTGGAGGTGGCGCGTACTTGTTGGTTGCTTCAGCCTGTACATATTCAACTATTCTTTTGTTGAGTTCGGATACGCAGGTGCATAATTGGGCTGTTTTTGCCCTCAATTCTTTGACATCCCGCTGACAAGCATCACGTTCGATTGTTATTTTATTGAGATTGTCTCTGCGAGTAGCATACCCGGAAGGATGATATACATCCTCCCGTAGGGGAGGGCCATTTGGGCGAGCTATAGACATATCTACTTCTAGTACGGCTTGTTTTTTTGTTAGTTCTTGTAATAGAGCGTTCTTTTTTGTTAGTTCCGCTTCCACTGTTGAACGTTCAGATAAGGCGTCTTGCAATTGTTTTGCTAACATTTGTTGCATGGTAAACATAAATTATCCTCATAAATAAATTAAAAATTTCATTGTTTTACCCAACCTGTATCGCAAAGTCGCTTAAAATATTTTGATAATTGATATAAGCATCGTAAGGGTTTTGGTAAGGGTTAAAATATTTGTGCACATCACCGTCACTGGAATATTTTGTGCACATGTAATAGAAATGGTCAGATGTTAAAAGTGATCTCCAGGTATGCAAAAGTTTCGGATCTTTTTTGGATTTTACGGCGTTTTCTAGTGCATAAATCGCCTGTAACGCGTCTTCTTGCAAATGATTACCTTTCCAAGCACTTAAATCACGATCTTCATCTGCCCAAGAAATAAAATCAGGTACATCAAGAGTTGCAACTGGTTCAAAGGCTAGGTTTACGTCATGTGGCGTCATGAAGCAAAAATCAGGGTGAGAAAGTAATTTTTTCGGCAAATATTCTAAGAAATCAAAAATTCCAGTTTCTTGCCATTGGTGTTCGCCAAAAGTTTCGTAATCCATAAAAAGATTAATCGCATTGGCGTTGCCGGCATTAGCATGTATCCATTTGGCATATTTGTCGGTGTCGAGGGGAAATTCTGACCATGCACGATTAGAAAAGCGAAAGGCAATATCATCAGAAAGGCGATAGTTGCGCAGTAGCAGCTTAATTTTATTGCAACGTGGTGGACGATAAACAAAATTAGGGCTACGCCAACCTAAAACTTTATCAGCTCCTTCAGCTAGAATAGTTTGGTAGCCTAAATTTTCCACAAATTGGCCAATATAATTGTTGTAAACTAGTTCAGTGTTGCGAAAGCTCTTCGCATCATAGCCAAATTCTTTTTTGATCATTTGATGATGCAGGTCAATTTGTTCTTTGAACTCTTTTTCTGAATATATATAGCTTAAGCTGTGGTAGTAAGTTTCATTGAGAAATTCAACCTGACCAGTAGCCGCTAATTCTTGAAAAGAAGTTAATGTTTCTGGACTAAATTTTTTGAATTGGTCAATGATAGTTCCAGAAATAGAATAGGCGACTTTGAAAGCTCCTTTGTATTGTTTGATTAGCTTTAAAATCAGTGCATTCGTAGGTAAATAACACTTCTTCGCAACTTTTAGCAAAATTTCGCTATTAGCTTTTTCGTCTTCGTAATCGTGTACCTTGCCGATATCAAAATAAGTATATTTGCGTAGACGATTTGGTTGATGAACTTGAAAATATAAGCATATTCCAATCATTGTAATTCTCGATAAATATTGATGATTTTGTTACCAGCTTCGTCCCAAGTTAAATTCTG
>JBAYJT010000059.1:0-6764 GCA_041664965.1 Gammaproteobacteria bacterium | reverse complement strand
TGGTGAAATCAGAAAAGTTTTAACTGTTTGTCATGCCACTATTGGTGAAGTTTCTAATTCCGAACATAATTTACGCAGTTTTGGCAAGGCTGGGGCTTTGCGTTGGCGTGGAATTCGTCCAACAGTACGAGGAGTCGCCATGAACCCAATCGATCACCCACATGGTGGTGGTGAGGGTCGAGGTGCAGCCGGTCGTCATCCAGTTAGTCCAACAGGCGTGCCAACTAAAGGTTACAAGACAAGGCGCAATAAACGTACTGAAAGAATGATTATTCGTCATCGTAAGAAAGATAAATGATAAGTGAGGTGAAATAGTGCCGCGTTCATTAAAGAAAGGGCCATTTGTCGATGCTCATCTTCAAAAGAAGGTAGACGTCACTCTTGCCACTAATAGCAAGAAACCGATCAAGAGTTGGTCAAGACGTTCGACTATCGTGCCCGATATGGTTGGGTTAACTATTGCTGTGCATAATGGTAGATCCCATGTTCCAGTTTATGTTAACGAAAATATGGTTGGTCATAAGCTTGGTGAGTTTGCTTTGACACGCACTTTCCGTGCTCATTCTGGCGATCGTAAAGCGACGACAGAGGAGAAGACATAATGGAAACTGTAGCAAAACTTAAACATGGTAAAATGTCTGCGCAAAAAGCTAGACTAGTTGCTGATTTGATCCGCAATAAGTCAGTAGAAAAAGCGCTAGAAATTTTAACTTTTAGCACAAAAAAAGCAGCTGTGTTAATTAAAAAGGTTTTAGAGTCGGCGATTGCAAATGCTGAGCATAACAAAGGAGCTGATATCGATGAATTGCGTGTATCGCGTATTTTTATCGATAATGGTCCCTCGATGAAACGTTGGCATGCACGTGCCAAAGGGCGTGGTTGTCGTGTTGAAAAACATACGTGCCACATAACAGTCATGGTTTCTGATGAAAAATAATTTTTGAGTAGAGTGTAGATATGGGGCAGAAAGTCAATCCAATTGCAATTAGGTTGGGTATCATAAAAGATTGGACATCTACGTGGTATGCGGATGCCAAGCATTATGCCGATTATTTAAATAACGACATTATGGTGCGCAATTATTTAATGAAAAAATTTGCCGGTGCTGGTATTAGTCGCGTACAGATAGAAAGACCAGCTCGAAGTGCACGTATTGTAATTTATGCTGCACGTCCTGGTGTTATTTTGGGTAAAAAAGGCGGGGACATTGAGGTTTTACGCAAAGATATAGCCAAAATGATGAATGTGCCTGTGCACGTTAGCATCGAAGAAGTCGCTAAAGCCGATTTAGATGCTAAATTAGTTGCCGAGGGTATAGCGCAACAGCTAGAGCGTCGTATTATGTTCCGTAAAGCCATGAAGCGTGCGGTGCAAAGTACATTAAGGGCTGGGGCTTTAGGTATCAAGATCAATGTAAGCGGCAGATTAGGCGGTGCGGAAATTGCTCGCACCGAATGGTATCGCGAAGGTCAAGTTCCTTTGCATACTTTTCGTGCTGACATTGATTATGGTTTGGCTGAAGCAAAAACTACTTATGGAATTATTGGTGTGAAAGTTTGGATTCACCGCGACCACACTACAGCAAAAGGCAAGAAAGAGGCGGAGAGTTAGGCTATGTTACAACCGAAACGCACGAAATTTCGTAAACAATTCAAAGGTAAAAACAGGGGTGTTGCTACTCGCGGCAGCAAGGTAAGTTTTGGTGAATTTGGTTTAAAAGCCTCAGATCGTGGTCGTTTGACTGCACGCCAAATTGAAGCATCGCGTCGTACTGTGACTCACTTTGTTAAACGTGGTGGTAAAATTTGGATCCGTATTTTTCCAGATAAACCAATCACTAAAAAGCCATTAGAAGTTAGACAAGGTAAAGGCAAAGGGCCAGTTGAGTACTGGGTTGCTCAAATACAACCAGGTAAAGTCTTGTTTGAGATCGAAGGCGTTACCGAAGAAATAGCCCGTAAGGCTTTTAAATTGGCAGCAGCCAAGTTACCAATTAGTACAACATTTGTTAAACGAGTGATAATGTAATGAAAGCTAGCGAACTAAGAAAAAAGACAATGGAAGAATTGCAACAGGAATTGACGGCACTTTTGCGTGAAGAATTTAATTTGCGCATAGGTAAGGGCTTAGATGAAGTGAAAGCTAAGCCACAAGCTAGAAAAGAAGTGCGCCGCAATATTGCCCGTATTAAAACTATTTTACGAGAAGGTGTGAAGAAATCATGAGCGAGCAAAATAATCAGAAAAAAACAACTAAGACATTAACTGGCAAAGTTGTGAGCGATAAAATGGACCGCACTGTTGTAGTTTTGGTGGTGCGCAAGGTTAAGCACCCTGTTTATGGCAAATATGTGCAACGTTCTACAAAAATTCATGCTCATGATGAGAATAATTCTTGCAAGGAAGGCGATGTAGTAATTATAGCGGAAACTCGTCCTATATCGAAAACGAAGCAGTGGCGAGTTGTGGAAATCGTTAAATAAAACAAATTGAGCGTAGTATGATACAGAAAAAAACAATGTTAAATGTGGCCGATAACAGCGGAGCACGCCGTGTTATGTGTATCCAAGCTAAAGGTGGGTCAGGTCGGCGTTATGCAGGTATTGGCGATATCGTCAAGGTGACTGTTAAAGAAGTTGCTCCTGATGGGAAGGTCAAAAAAGGTGAAGTGTCAAACGCAGTGGTTGTGCGTACCAGAAAAGGTGTGCGTCGTTCGGATGGATCTGCTATACGCTTTGATAGCAATGCAGTTGTATTGCTCAATGCCCAATTACAGCCAATAGGAACTCGTGTGTTTGGTCCGGTAACTCGTGAATTGCGTACGGAACTTTTTATGAAAATAGTTTCGTTAGCGCTGGAAGTTTTATAGTTTTTAGGTGATATCATGCGTAAAATCAGAAAAGGCGATGAAGTTATTGTTCTAAAGGGTAAGAGCAAAGGTGTGCGCGGGAAAGTTCTGTCTGTTATTGAAGACGGAAAACGCGTTACCGTAGAAGGAGCAAATATTGTTAAAAAACACGTTCGTCCTAACCCCAATAAGAACGAAACAGGTGGCATACTTGAAAGAGAGGCTCCTGTTATGATGGCTAATGTTGCTTTATACAATCCAGTAACATCCAAGCCAGATCGAGTTGGTTTTAAAAAATTAGAAGATGGGCGCAAGGTACGTTATTTTAAATCTAATGGTGAATTGGTAGATGCAGTTTAGTGAGTAAGAGAGTTATGGCTAGATTACAAAAATTATACAATGAAAAAATTCGCAAGGAATTAGCCGAGAAATTAGGCTATGAAAACCCCATGCGTGTGCCGCGTATTTCCAAAATTACTTTAAATATGGGAGTAGGCGAGGCAGCAGCTGACAAAAAAATGGTCACAAATGCGGTGGATAATTTGACTCGCATTGCTGGTCAAAAGTCAGTTATAACCTTAGCGCGTAAGTCAGTGGCAGTTTTTAAAATTCGTGAAGGTTGGCCCATTGGTTGCAAGGTTACTCTGCGTGGTAAAAGAATGTACGAATTCTTAGATCGTTTAATAACTATTGCTATTCCGCGTATTCGCGATTTTCGTGGCTTGAGCCCGAAATCATTCGATGGTCGTGGTAATTATAGCCTTGGAATTCGTGAACAGATCGTATTTCCTGAAATCGAATACGATAAAATAGACCAGATACGTGGTTTGGATATAACAATTACTACAAACGCCACAAGCGATGCGGATGCGCGGGCTTTGTTATTGGCTTTTAATTTTCCATTGAAAGACTGAGGGTAGAAGATTTATGGCGACAACTCGCATGAAAGCTCGAGAAAGAAAACGCATTTTATTATCACGACGAGCGTTTGTGAAACGTGAGCAATTAAAAGACGTTATCAAGAGTCCGTATGTCGAATACGAAGAAAAAGCGGCGGCGGTAAAAAAATTAAATTTAAGCAAACGCGATGAAAGCCCTTGTCGCATTCGTCAGCGCTGCAGAATTTGCGGTCGCTCGCGCGGTGTTTATAAAAAATTTGGCCTTTGCCGTATTCATTTACGCGAAGCTTTTGTACGCGGGGATGTTCCCGGTTTAGTCAAAGCTAGTTGGTAAGAGGTAAGAGAATGAGTGATCCTATTGCTGATATGATATGTTGTGTTAAAAATGCTCAGGCTATTGGTAGACCTGAAGCTAGTGTGCGTGCTTCCAAGCTAAAAGAAGCCATCGCTAAGATTTTAAAAGCCGAAGGCTATATTTCTGGCTATTGCGTCAAAGAGGAAGGTGTACGTAAGAATTTGATTTTAAGTCTCAAATACCACCACGGTAAACCGGTTATTCAAGAAATGTACAAGATTAGCAAACCGGGATTACGCGTTTATAAAAAAGGTGGTGATTTGCCGAAAGTTATGGGTGGTTTGGGCATCGCAATAGTTTCTACCTCCAAGGGCGTGATGGCTGATCACTCTGCGCGTGCCTTAGGCGAAGGCGGCGAAATTTTATGTTATGTGAGCTAAGGCTAGAGAGGCAAGAGTTATGACGAGTAGAGTAGAAAGAAATCCGTTAGCTATTCCAGCTGGAGTAGAAGTTACCATTAGTGATAAGCTCATTAAGGTCAAAGGTAAAAACGGTTCTTTGCAACAAGCAATTCATGCTGTTGTTAAAGTTAGTAAAGATGGTAGCAATTTGAAATTTGCGCCAAGTAGTGATGAGCCAGGTTCAATTGCCCAAGTAGGTACCTTGCGGGCATTGGTACAAGGTATGCTCAAAGGTGTGAGCGAAGGTTATCAGAAAAAATTGCTTTTAGAGGGCGTTGGATATAGAGCACAAGTGCAAGGGAAAGTTTTAAAGTTGGCTTTAGGATTTTCTCATCCGATTGATTATACCTTGCCAGAAGGTGTAACTGCTGAAACGCCTAGTCAGACGGAAATTATTTTAAAGAGTGCCAACAAACAAGTTTTGGGACAAGTAGCAGCTATAGTGCGCGGGTTCCGTCCGCCAGAGCCGTACAAGGGCAAAGGTGTTCGTTACGATGGTGAAGTTATCGCGTTAAAAGAGGGTAAGAAGAAATAATGAATAAGAAGATCTCAAGGTTACGCCGTGCCAAGAAGACGCGCTCAAAAATTAAAGAATTGCAAGTGGTAAGACTTAGCGTACATCGCACGCCACGGCATATTTATGCACAAGTCATAGCTACAGATGGTAAGGTTTTGCTTGCAGCATCTACTTTAGACAAGGAAATCAAGAAAGAATGCGCATTTGGTGGTAATGTTAAAGCTGCCCAAGCGGTTGGAAAAGCTGTAGCGAAACGCGCCGTTAAACAGGGTATTTCAGAGGTGGCGTTTGATCGTTCTGGTTTTAGATATCATGGTAGAGTTCGTGCCTTAGCAGACGCTGCTCGCGAACATGGCTTGAAATTTTAGTTTGGCTTTGAATTTGGGAAGAAAAAATGATAAATAAATCTGCAAATAAAGTTAACGATGAAGCGCAGCAAGGCGCAAATAGCGACGGTTTACAGGAAAAATTAGTATCGGTAAGACGTACTGCCACAGTTGTTAAAGGCGGACGTATTTTCAGCTTTTCGGCATTAGTTATTGTTGGAGACGGAAAAGGGAAAATCGGTTGGGGATTAGGTAAATCGCGTGAAGTTCCAGCCGCTATTCAGAAAGCCATGGAAAAAGGACGTCGTAACATGCGTAAAATTGATTTAAAAGGACATACTTTGCATCATCCGCTTATTGGCTATCATGGTGCTAGTAAAGTTATTTTGCAACCAGCTTCAGAAGGTACTGGTTTAATTGCCGGTGGTGCTGTGCGCGCAGTGTGTGAAGTTTTAGGAATTCGAGACGTTTTGGCAAAATGCGTTGGTTCACGTTGTCCAATCAATGTAACCCGTGCTACTTTGAGCGGATTGTTGGGTATGCGATCGCCAGCTGAAATTGCTGAAAAGCGTGGTCTAACGCTGAAAGAACTATTCAGAGAAGAAAGAGTGTAAGTATGAAAAACAATAATGCTAAATATTTAAAAGTGACTTTGAAAAAAAGTTTAAACAAGCGTTTGAAAAACCACAAAGCTTGCGTAAGAGGCTTGGGGCTACGTCGTATTCGCCACAGCGTGCAGGTTTTAGACACGCCGGAAAACAGAGGCATGATCAACAAAGTTCAGTATCTTTTAGAGGTCGAGGAAGCTTAGTATGCAACTTAATACATTAAAACCAGCTGTGGGCGCAAAGCAAACTAAATATCGTGTGGGGCGTGGTATTGGTTCAGGAAACGGTAAGACTTGTGGTCGTGGTCACAAAGGACAGACATCACGTTCTGGCTATAGCCAAAAAATTGGTTTCGAAGGCGGACAAATGCCTTTGCAACGTCGCGTTCCCAAATTTGGATTTACTTCAGCTAAAAGAATTTTAAGCGCGGAAATTCGCTTAGGCGATTTAGAGCGCGTTAAGACTGATCGTATCGACTTAGCCGCTTTACGAGAAGCTAATTTAATTAAGGCCAACGTTGAATCCGCAAAAGTAATTTTGTGTGGTGACATCAAGCGAGCAATTACTTTAGTTGGTTTGGGAGCTACAAAAGGAGCTCGAGCGGCTATTGAAGCTAAAGGCGGAAAGGTTGAGTAGGAATTATTAATGGCATTAAATAATTCGAATGTGAGCAAGGCGGCTGTAGGCGGAAAATTTTCCGAAATTGGCCGTAGATTGCTGTTTGTTCTTATAGGCATTTTTATTTTTCGCCTAGGTTCACACATTCCGGTTCCAGGCTTGGATCCAGGGCGTCTAGCTGATTTATTTAATA
>JBAYJT010000058.1:0-6866 GCA_041664965.1 Gammaproteobacteria bacterium | reverse complement strand
TGGTCATAATCTGCCTGTACATTACAAAACAGCTGCACTTATAGCCAAAAGAGTAGTCGAACAATTGGTTACAAATCCATTACCAGCTTCAACCATACTAAACGTCAATGTTCCAGATGTTCCACTTGAAGAAATTAAAGGCTTTGAAATAACGCGGCTTGGATCTTATCATCCATCGGAAACAGCGAGCAAAGGTCTAGATCCACGCGGCCACGAATATTACTGGGTTGGAGCTCCAGGACAAACTTGCGATTCTGGCCCTGGTACTGATTTTCATGCCATCAAAATGAAGAAAGTTTCGATCACACCACTCAAGATCGATATGACCAATCACCTAGCTTTTGATCAACTTTCTAACTGGATTAGTAAAATTAAAGATTTTGACAAAAAAGCTTCTAAATAAATGACAAAAAATAAGAGTGAAAAAGATGACCTTCTACTTGAGGAAGAAAGTAGCGAAGAAACCTACTCCGCTAGTCCTACGCTAGAAATTACTCAGCTTTACTTTAAAGAAATTGGCTTCACACCGCTACTTGGTGCTGAAGAAGAATATATTTTAACTAAACAAAATCAAAACGCCGATCCAATAGCACGTAGGCGCTTGATCGAAAGCAATTTGCGTTTAGTTGTAAAAATCGCTCGATCTTATTTAATATCTGGCATGGATTTTTTGGATTTAATCGCCGAGGGCAATCTCGGCCTCATTCGCGCCCTAGAAAAATTTGATCCCGATAAGGGCTGCCGTTTCTCAACTTATGCAACTTGGTGGGTAAATCACTTCATCGGCCGCTTTGTGATTAATCAATCGCGTACTGTGCGCATTCCCGTACATGTCATATCGGAACTAAATAGCTACAATAAATTATCGCGCAATCTTGCCAAAGACCTAGAGCACGAGCCCTCTGCCCGTGAGTTAGCCGAAAACTCAGAGGCTTCACAAAGTAAAATCGAAGAAATATTAAACTTAAAGCGCAACACTAGCTCGCTCGACAAGCCTATATTTGCTGATGAAGATGGCGCCACCTTGGGTGATAATTTAATCGATGAACAAAACCCAGATCCAGCCTTCATTTTACACAATATAAAATTACAAGAGTTAGTGCGATCTTGGCTTGATGAATTAGAACCTATACAAAGACAAGTTGTAATGCGCCGTTTCGGTTTAGGCGAGTATAACAAAGAAACATTAGAAGAATTAGCCTCTGATCTGAAACTGCACCGCGAAAAAATTCGCCACATTCAAGTCGTAGCTCTCAAAAAATTACGCCAAGTTGTTCGCACACACGGCGGCAAAGAAATTATCAACGAATTCGCTGAGGAACGGCTTTAAAAATACAACTAATTGATTTTAAAAGAAAACTTGTAGACATGTTTTTAGACTTTGTACACGACGAATTTTCCATTTTACCCAGCCCTGCGCCTCGCAAGCTCGGCTTAGACTGGGCTACCATATTTTGCCACTTTGTGGCAGGTCGATTTTTTATTATATTTTTGAACACGTTACCAAAATTTGTCCTGAACCAAGATTTTGTACAAAATGAAAGATAACAAAAAGAAAATACTTGTTCTGAATATCTAGGATTGCTAGTATTTGCGTAACATTTTTAGGATAAAAAATTAGGAGAAAAATATGAAAAAAACACCTAAAACCAAAAAAGGCTGGAAACATTATCTTGGCATGATTTTGTTTATTTATTCTTTCGCTCCTTATGTCGCCGCAGCGATTTTGCCTCTCGTAGGTGTCTCAATGAGCGAAGCAGTTACTGCAATGACTGTAGCAATTGTCTCGGGAGAAGTCGCTTTCTTTATTAGCATTGTGCTTCTTGGTAAGACCATTATTCATAGAATGAAAGCTTTTTTTCGCAAGATTTTCAAACGCAAAGCAGTGGCTGCTCCCACAACTCCACAAATTGTTAGCAAATTCCGCCATCGTCTTGGCGTTATTTTATTGATTTTAAGCGCACTCCCCTATCCGCTTAGCGAAGTCGCGATGTTCTATGGTTATCCAAAATCTGGCCAGCACATCTTTTTCCTTTGGATGCTAGTAGCTGGAGATGCCATCTTAATCGCATCTTTCTTAGTTTTAGGCGCTGGGTTTTTAGAAAAAGTCAAAGCACTTTTCCGTAGAAACAATATTGCTATGATCCAAGAATAAAGAGGTAAAGATCGTGTCAACTGAAACTTTAAATTTTCAAGCCGAAGTTAAACAATTATTACACTTAGTCACCCATTCGCTTTACAGCAACAAAGAAATCTTTTTGCGCGAGTTAATTTCCAACGCTTCCGACGCCTTGGATCGCCTGCGCTTTGCTGCCTTAAGCGACGCTAATATTTATGAAAATGATAAAGATTTAAAAATTTATATTTCATTCGATGAAAAAGCCCAAACTATAACCATTCGCGACAACGGCATTGGCATGAGCCGTGAAGAAGTGATCGCCAACCTTGGAACCATCGCCAAATCTGGCACGCGCGAGTTTTTAAAGTCTCTAACTGGCGATCAAGCGAAAGATGCTCACGTCATCGGCCAATTCGGAGTTGGGTTTTACTCAAGTTTTGTCGTAAGCGATAAAGTCACAGTTAAAAGCCGTCGCGCAGGTCTTCCTGCTAATCAAGGCGTGGTATGGGAATCAGAAGGAACTGGCGAATATACAATCGACAATATCGAACTGCAAAATCGCGGTACCGAAATAACTTTGCATATTAAAAAAGATGACTCTGATTTTTTAAATAATTGGCGCCTTCGCAGCATCATTACTAAATATTCCGACCACATTCTCTTCCCCATAATGATGCCAAAAACATTGGACGAAGATAAAAAGAAAGAGAAAAAAGACGGTGAAGTGGAATGGGAAATGGTAAATCGCGCCACAGCGCTTTGGACCTTGCCCAAACAAGACATTAAAGAAGAAGAATACAAAGAGTTTTATAAGCACGTAAGCCATGACTTTGAAGATCCGCTTCTCTACAGCCACAATCGCGTGGAAGGCAAATTAGAATATACAACACTTCTCTACATTCCAGCTCGCGCGCCTTTTGACCTTTGGCAAAGAGAGCATCGCTATGGCTTAAAGCTATATGTCGAGCGCGTCTTCATTATGGATGATGCGGAAAATCTTTTGCCAAGTTATTTACGCTTTGTGCGAGGTATTGTCGACTCCAAAGATCTTCCTCTCAACGTTTCGCGCGAAATTCTGCAAAACAACAAAGTGATTGAAAGCATTAAAAGTGGCGTAACCAAGCGCGTTCTAGACATGTTAGATAAATTAGCCGAAGAAGATAAAGAAAAATACGCTAAGCTTTGGACAACCTTTGGCGCGGTTTTAAAAGAAGGCCCAGCCGAAGATTTTATAAATCGCGAAAAAATCGCCAAGCTGCTTCGCTTTGCCTCAACCTACACCAATAGTAGCGAACAAAGAGTATCTTTAGACGATTACATAAGCCGCATGGTTAAAGATCAAGATAAAATTTATTATCTTATCGCTGAAAACTTCGTTACAGCCGAAAACAGCCCGCTTTTAGAAATCTTCCGCAAAAAAGGCATTGAAGTTTTGCTTTTAACAGACAGAATTGACGAGTGGCTTTGTAGTAATCTTTCTGAATATAAAGACAAAAAACTACAGTCCATCAATAAAGCCTCCCTCGAAACTGATAAATTACAAGATAAAGAGGAAAAAGATAAAAAAGAAGAATCGAGCAAAACTTTCAAAGATACCATCAAAAAAATGCAAAAAATCTTAGACAAAAAAGTCAAAGAAGTGCGCTTATCCAGCCGCCTCGTTGACGCTGCTGCTTGTTTGGTTTTTGAAGACTCCTCACCTAGTATTCACCTACAAAAAATACTCAAAGCCGCGCAGCAGGAAATGCCTGATATGCCGCCTATTTTTGAAATCAATCCTGATCATATCTTAGTGCAAAAACTTAAAGACGAGTCAGATGAAACGCGCTTTGCCGATCTTACCGAAATCCTCTTTGCCGAAGCGCTCCTCGCCGAAGGCGGCCAGCTGCAAAATCCGATTGATTTTGTAAAAAGGCTTAATAAGTGGTTAACGCACTAAAATCCCCCATAACGCCCATCAACTCCTCAATGGGCGGGCATAAAACCCGCCCCTACTTAGCAAAAATATTTTTTCCCTTCAGAGTATCTTAACTTCTGGGGAGTATAATATCTTTCCATGAAAACCCAATATCAAAATATAACTAATTGATTTGTAAGGAATTCGCGTAGACATGTTTTCTAACACAAACATCT
The DNA here is from genome assembly GCA_041664965.1 of Gammaproteobacteria bacterium. Taxonomy (GTDB): domain Bacteria; phylum Pseudomonadota; class Gammaproteobacteria; order UBA9339; family UBA9339; genus JBAYJT01. The sequence goes on along the minus strand of JBAYJT010000058.1, from coordinate 2,614 downwards.
CTCTCCTATAAAAAACACTATAGTGAAAAACACGGTATAACATTTCTCTTGCTATAGGGATATAATACGTTTTTTTTCGAGATAAAAAATTATGTTTAGCTTAGATCTAAATCAACCAACTTTGCTAGCAACCCAAGAGTCTTTGCTCAAATTAAGCAACGTACATATCTCTCAACCGATCTTGTACGCCACTTACACGAAGGAAAACGCTAACAAAAACAGTGTTCCAACCGAAGTTATACTCTACTTAGCCTACCTAGCATCCCAAAACTCTAGCGTAAAAAGCATTCAAATAAACTTTATCGAAAAAACAGAAAAAGCTCTTAGCTTATCTTTCTCCAGTATTACAGGAATCACAGCACCAGTAGCCCCACAAGTACCGATATTAAAAAGTTGGTGGCCAGAAATTCTAGCTTTATTCGCCGAAGCAAGAGAAATACAGGACGAGGCTCGAATTGCTACCAATAGCGCACAGTTAGGAAAAATGGGTGCTTCTTTTATTTCCTCTGCCACTTTCACCGCTGGAGTTGCCATAGTTCTTCTCACCGCCTTCCCTCCTGCTGTCATAGCAGCACCTTTCATCGGTGCCGCCCACTTTGGAATCACTTATTGGGTAAACCAGAGACAAACCAGCAAACGCGCAGCACAGATTGAATTGAATCTTACTCAAGAACTTGCAGGATACGAAGCTAGAGAAAAAGAAGAACAAGAAACACACCACAAAATCAAACAAAATTCTCGCGTACTAAGCTTTGTGCTTTTAGCACTTGGTACCCTTGGCGCCTTAGCAGGCCTTGCTGCAGCACCATTTACCTTTGGCCTCTCCGCTGTTGCAACGTTCGGAATTTTTGCAGCAATTGGCACTACAGCCATGCTTGGCGCTTTTGGCCTACAACTTTTTATAGACAAGCAAGATGAAAAATTAGCCGCAGAAAAAGAAAAATCCAAAATATGGCACAAAAGCTATTTTCTTCTGCGCGCAATTATGGACATGGACGAAGCTGCTAGTACACTCAATAAGCCTGAACAAATAGAAGCAGCAAAAAAAATAGCAAGTTTGCGTGAACTGAGAAAAACGTGGTACGAAAATCAAAAAGCACTTATAAAATTAGAGAAAGAATTAGAAAGCGGCGAACTAACTGCGAAGGGCCAAGAACATACATTGAGTGAAATCGAAAACTTACGCCTTAGTATCCCAAACACAGAAACAATCTTCAAAACTACTATAACGGAACTAAATGCACTAATTCAAAATAGCAGCTCGCCAGAAGCTAAAACAAAAGCAGCAAACGCCGCTAATGCTGTTAACTACGTATTTCCACCCCAATCGCTAGGACTACAAACTAGCCAAGAATATATTGATCAGTCTCATGTTGCTACAGGCGCTATCAAAGAAATGCACCGCGCTGGACAAGTGAGCGCCATAGCCCAAGGAGTAACAACCGGGGTTGTCGTAGGAGCCAGTGTTTTTGCAGCTACAGCTCTTGGATTATTCGCCTCAATTCTTACCAGCTCTAGTATAGCAGCTATGGGATTTGGCGTGATTGCAGCTCTTGGCGCAAGCACATTCGGCATAGGAGCGATTGTCGGATGCGCTGTTCTAGCAGTCGGAATTGGCATTGCTATAGGCTATAAAATATATAAACAAAGACATGCTGAGAATCAGAAGGCCGAAGAAAAATTATCCAGCCAAATTAGACCTACCAATCAGCAAGAAGCTGCAGTTAAATCTGCACTTAGCTCCCCTTCACCAAGTCCCAGTTCTTCTCTTCTATCTGTGCCTTCTAATAAGCCAACTACAACACTGACACACACTAGTGAACCACCCACTAAGTTTTCTCAACTTTCATCTAAGGCTGGCAATTTTTTAACCAGCGATTTGGGTGTTTGCCTAATGTTTGGTGTAGCAACTTTAGTCTCTGGTGCCCTTTTTGGCGGTATATTCGGCTTGGCAGCTGCAGCCGCAGCCACGCTAGTACTTGTCAGCGTCGTAGGTGTTTGCAAATATGTTAACTACAGAAAAAAATGCAAAGCGGAAGAAAAAATTCGAGAATTGAAAAAAATTGAGGCACAAGATTTAGCTAAAGAAAATTCAACAAAAGCGGAACTCGAACCAGCTAAATCACCTAGTCCAACACCAGTAGCAACACCCAAGTCATCAGCAGATTTGACACACACGACAACGGAGCATCAAGAAACTCCACTTACGCCACCACCAACATACACCCATCCGCATCACTCACAACCAACGCTATTTCATAATGAAGCACCCCCCCACGCCGAACCAAAAACTGGGTCTTTATTGACAAATAATACCCCTAAATCTCCGACACCAACGTCAATACCCGTTTAATTGACAAAATTTTATTTCGCCCCTTCAGGGCTAAATCTAAACGTATTCCTATACCCAGCCCGACGCTCTCACGCGTTCCGCGTGATCGCTTGGGCTGGGCTATTCTAAGTTTGCCCTTTCAGGGCGCATACAATTACAAAAAAACCTTTGTACACGACAAAGTTTAGATTGAAAAAGATAACTCGCTGAAGTATAACGTAAAACTTTAATCTACTAAAAAGAAAGGAGTACGTTATGAAAGCAGTCAGCGAGTTAGAAGAG
>JBAYJT010000057.1:0-7420 GCA_041664965.1 Gammaproteobacteria bacterium | reverse complement strand
TTCTGCTTGTTTTTCTTAGCTAGTTTCCGTCTAGCATGTTTTTCAGCGTTTTTTACTTTCCGTAATCTTTCCTGTTCTTCTTTTGTATCTTGATCAGTTGGAGTTCCTTCTTGAGCTTCTGGACAAGGGCTGCTAGAAGGAGATGGTGGAGTAGTAGTTGTAGTAGAAGAACTAGAAGTACTACTCGAAACTGTAGTAGAAGAGCTAGAGGTATTGCTAGAACCTGAAGATGGAGTAGCACTAGCTGAGCTAGTTGCATTTAGGCGCAACTGAGTTTGACAAAATTTTAAATCGTCCTGAGCCATAGCAAAACATTGCATATCATCGCCCGGTTCTATATCAAAATATTGGACATTGTCCTTATCAATTAAAAACTGATAGTGTGTAATAGCTTCCTCGAAGTGACCTAATGCTTTACATACCTTTCCCAAATTGTAGTGAGCAATTGGCACTTCTGGTGCAGCTTCTTTTGCTCGCTTGAAGTAAGTATAGGCGTCCTCCAGATTTTGGGAATCGAATGAAAAATCTCCTAAACCGCTAAGAGCTCCTGCACATTGTGGATTAAGTTCTATTGCTCTCATATATTGACGTCGAGCTCCTTCTTTATCACCTAAATGTCTTAATGCCATACCAAGAAAGCCAATAAACGTCACATCGTTGGGATTAATACGTAGCCTGGCTTCGCACCTAGACTTCACTTCTTTCATGTTTGTCATCGTTCTTTCTGAGCTAGACGATGATTCAGAACTAGATGATGACCCACTTCCCAAACTAGGTTCACCAGTTGGAGATGGTGCAGGAGTTGCAGTGAATGCAGCTGGCGTAGCCGAAGAAGCTATTTTTGTTGTTGTCTCAAGTGTGGCGGTAGCAGGGCTATTTTGAGTTTTTTCTCCTTTCGGTATTGGTTGTCCTTGCCATTGTTCTTCCTGAGTTTTTTTTGGGGCTGGAGTAGTTTGGACTCCTTTTTGAGCTTCTGGAGAAGGGCTGCTAGAAGGAGATGGTGGAGTAGTAGTTACAGTAGAAGAAGAGCTAGAAGTACTACTCGAAACTGTACTAGAAGAGCTAGAGGTACTGCTAGAACCTGAAGATGGAGTGGTAGTAAATGGAAAAACTGACGGAGTAGATATGGACGAAGACGAAGAAGAACCGCTTTGTTGTGCTGCCACAGGTTCTTCATTAGCGTTTAGAATGGATTTGGCTAATCTCTGATTAGCACGTTTTTGAGCTCTCCGACTTTTCTTTTCTTTTTCCGTAGTTTGAGCAGTTGGAGTTCCTTCTTGAGCTTCTGGAGAAGGACTGCTAGAAGTAGGTGGAGGCGTAGTAGTAAATGGAGGAACTGACGGAGTAGACGTAGACGAAGAAGACCCTCGTTGTTGTGCCGGTGCGGGTGTGGCGTTATTTGGATCTAATAAGAAATTGACAATGTCAGTCTGATGATTGGCTTTCGCTAATCTAAGTGCACGCACTCGTTCGGGGGAATCAATAAGATAACTTCCAGCACTATATATAATTTTGAACACTTCGTAGTGGCCATTTGCGCAAGCGACATAAAGTGCTGAACGTCCGCGCATATCCTGCAAATGCACATCAGCATGATTAGCAATCAATAGGTTAACCAATTTGTCGCAGCCGGATGCACAAGCAAATAAAAGTGGCGACTGTCCACCTTTATCCTGCGAATTTACCTCAGCACCACGTTCAAGCAATAGTTTAGCCATTTCGTAGTCACCATGTTGGCAAGCAATAAAAAGTGGTGAACATTTATGTATATCACACAAATTCACTTCCTCTTTATTACTATTATTAGCTACTACCTGAGCTGCTTTGAAGTGTTTTCCATCGCAAGCGACATAAAGTGCTGAAAGTTTGTTTGTATCCTGGAAATGCACCAGAGCACCATGGTTAATCAATAATTGAGCCACTTCGTGGTGACCATTTTGGCAAGCAAGATAAAGGGGCGTCATTCCATTTTTAGCCTGCAAATTCACCAGAGCACCACGCTTAATCAAAAGTTCAGCTAGTGGGAAGTGGTTGTTTGCGCAAGCAAAGTGGAGTGGCAACTCTCCATAGTTGTCCGGCAAATTCACCAGTTCAGGATTATTAGCAATCAATCGTTGAGCCATATCGAAGTCACCGGTTGCGGAAGCCAAATGAAGTGGGGATCTTCCTTTTTTACCTACATTTTGTTCGCTAAGGTTTTGGACGGGCTTTTCTGGGGATTGATTGAAATTTTGCATAAAACCTCATTAAATTCTTGAAGCGCTTACTTTAAGTTAAAAATATATCAGATACTTGATGTAAGGTAAATTAAGGAAATCTTAAATGGAATATTGAAGCAACTCACATGTTATATTTTTAAAATATCTCAAAATAAGTTGTTTTTGTCATTGATCCTCCGGGATAAATGTTGCTTCTTTTTGGCAAAAAACGTGTTAAAGTTTAATATAAGTACTCAAAATATTAGTGCTAATAAGCTGTAACTTATGCAAAAAGATAGGATTTTTTAGATGAACCAAAAAAACAATTACGTACATCTTCCGGAAACTAATTTTGCTATGAAGGCAGATTTGCCGAAGAGAGAGGAAATAATTTGGCCTCTTAAAGCGCGAGATGCTTTGTACGAGAAAGTTTCTAAAAAAGATGACAATACTTTCGTATTTCACGATGGCCCGCCTTATGCGAACGGTTCTATTCATTTAGGGCACGCTGCCGATAAAATTTATAAAGATATAGTAAATAAAGCTGAAATGCTTTTGGGACGCTCTATTTCTTACATTCCAGGTTGGGACTGTCACGGTCTGCCGATTGAAATTAACGTTGAGAAGAAATTTGGTCGTGCAGGAGATAAATTAAGCAAGGCAGAATTTGCAGCCAAATGCCGTAGCTATGCTAGAGAGCAGATTGATTTGCAAAAAGCAGCTTTTCAGCGGCTCGGAATATTGGCTGATTGGGATAATTATTATGCGACAATGCAGCCCAAGTATGAAGCCAATGTTATTCGGGCTTTAGCTAAAATTATTGCCAATGGCTATGTAGAGAGGGGCTTTAAGCCAGTTTATTGGTGCACGGCCTGTGGTTCAGCTTTAGCGGAAGCAGAAGTTGAATACATTAACAAAACATCGCCTTCCATCGATGTACGCTTTCGTTCGCTAGATAATAAATTCACTGTACCAATTTGGACGACAACTCCTTGGACACTACCAGCCAACGAGGCTGTAGCGCTGCATCCGGAAATAAAATATGCTTTTGTTTTTGTGCCAGAATGGAAAGAAACTCTAATTATCGCCGAAGAGCTAGTGCCAAGTACCATGCAACGTTATGCCATTTCTGAAAATGCTTATCAAATCCAAAAAAGCGTTTTAGGTAAAGAATTAGAGCACAAAGAACTTTTACATCCGTTTTTAGATAAAAAAGTGCCAATTATTTTAGGTGATCATGTTGGTTTAGATGCGGGTACTGGAGCCGTACACACAGCCCCAGCGCACGGTCAAGATGATTTTAGAGTTGGAGAAAAATATAACTTACCAGTTGTAAATCCTGTGGATGCACATGGTAAATTTAAAAAAGATGTAGAGTTTTTTGCAGGAGAGAGCGTTTTTAATGCTAATGAAAAGGTAATTGAACTTTTACGGGCGAGAGGAAATTTGCTTGCTGCATCTACTGTAGAGCATAGTTATCCACATTGTTGGCGCCATAAAAAGCCGCTCATTTTTAGAGCTACGGAGCAGTGGTTTATTAAAATGGGTAAAATTGGTGAAAAAGATAGTTTGCGGCAAAGAGCCTTGGAGGCTATAGAGCACGTTGCTTGGTTACCAAAGCGCGGTTTAGAAAGCATTCGTGATATGTTAACGAATCGTCCGGATTGGTGTATTTCCAGGCAGCGTACTTGGGGAACTCCTATGGCGCTTTTTTTACATAAAGAAAGTGCCGAAATGCATCCAGAAACTTTAAACTTGCTTGAACAGGTCGCGATTGGTGTTGAACATGAAGGTATTGAGTTTTGGCATAATTTAGATGAAAAAGCTTTTTTAAAAGAACATGCCCCTCAATATTCTGCTGATGATTATGTAAAAAGCCAAGATACGTTGGACGTTTGGTTTGATTCTGGTGTTTCACATTTTTGTGTTTTAAAGCAAAACGAAATTTATTCTAAAGAGCAAAGAGAACTTTATCCGGAAAGCATAAAGCATGGACAACCCATAGCTAATATTTACTTGGAAGGCGGCGATCAATATCGTGGTTGGTTTCAGTCTTCACTTTTGACAGCGTTAGCGCTTTATAAAGATACTAAAGCTGCTCCATATTTCACAGTGATTACACACGGTATGACGGTCGACGCACAAGGTCGCAAAATGTCAAAATCACTCGGAAACGTGATGTTTCCTGAGGAAATGCTTAATAAATATGGTGCCGATATAATGCGCCTCTGGGCTTCTTCGCTTTACATGTATGATGAACTTGCGGCATCTCCTGAAATTTTACAACGCGTAGTCGACGTTTATCGCCTTATTCGCAATACAGCTCGCTATGCTTTAGGCAATATGTGTGATTTCGATCCAAATAAAAATTTGCTAGCTGGAAAAGATTTGTTGGAACTAGATCGCTTTGCAGTTAGGCAGATGTTAACTTTGCAAGAGAAAGCCAAGAAACTTTTTAGTTATGAATATATGCATGCGGAAGGCAAATGGGATATTCACTTGATTTTTAATTCTTTGGCGGCTGACTTAGGAATGTTAAGCAATATTTATTTTAGTACCTTGAAAGACCGCCTCTATACTATGTCGAAAGATAGCTTAGGTAGAAGATCAGCGCAAACCGCTTTATTTCATATCTTACAAATTATAGCGCGCATTATCGCGCCGGTCTTAAGTTTTACAGCAGAAGAAATTTGGCAAGAAATGTTAAAAATGTGGCAAGAATTCCCAAGTTGCCGCGAAAAAGAATCAGTGCTTTTGAATGGTTGGTATGAGAAGAAAGAAAAAGAATTTTCTGGAAATATCACTGATGCAGAGTGGTTCGAGATTAGTAAACTTAGAGCAGATATAAACCAAAAATTAGAAGAGCAGCGCTTGCCCAGTTTAGCAAAACCTTTGGGACATAATCCTACTTTAGATTTGAGAATTTCTTGTTCTGCAAACACTAAAAATCTTTTAGAAAAATTCTGGAATGAAAAAGAAAAAGTTAATGAGCTAAGATTTATTTTTAATGTTTCGAGCGTAGAAATAAAACTGCTTCAAGATGGCTCGGAGCTTAGTGTTGAGGCCAAAGGATCAGAATATCCTAAGTGTAATCGCTGTTGGTATCACATCCAAGACGTGGGTTCTCATGCTGAGTACCCAGAGTTTTGCGGTCGTTGTGTTAAAAATATTGAAGCTGAATTGCAAAGTAGCGCAGGGGAGGAGCGTATTTATGTCTAAATTTAGTCGAAAAAAGAAAGAATATTTTCCCAGGACTGAATATCAAGTAAGTGCCCATCATGCGACGTTAAAATCTAGTTTTGTCTGGCTTTTGTTCGCCTTGTTTATTTTAGTTTTGGATCAATATTCCAAGTTTTTGGTTGGAACATATTTTTTGCCGGAAATTTCTTATCCAGTTACGTCATATTTTAATATTTTCTTTATTTATAACACAGGAGCTGCGTTTAGCATTCTAGAAAAAGCCAACGGTTGGCAAGAATGGCTTTTTGGTGGAATTGCTTCTGTAGTGGGTTTAATGATTATTTTATGGCTCTTCCGTTCTCCGCCAGGTCGCGTTTTAACAAAACTTTCTTTGATGCTTATCTTGAGTGGAGCGATTGGGAATCTCATAGATCGCATTGCGTATGGACACGTGCGTGATTTCCTTGATTTTTATTGGCACAATTGGCATTGGCCAGCATTTAATATCGCCGATAGCGCTATTTGTATAGGAGCTATTTTGCTGATTATTGAACTTTTTCGGCGTGAGCATAGAAAATAAACCTTAAAGTAATTTCAAAATATAACTCATTGATTTATAAGGAAATCGTGTAGACATGTTTTTCTACTTCCATCCGCGTTAAAATCTCCATTCAATGAATGAACAACTATTTAAAAAAACTTTTCGAACACGGTCCCCAGGCAAAGTAATTTTATCTGGCGAGCATGCTGTTTTGTGTGGCGCGCCGGCATTGGCGATGGCTGTGAATCGCTATGCCACGACTAGTATTACTGAAGATAAAAATCTTACGAATAGTATAATTTTTGATTCCAGCGCTTTAAATTTCCATTCTGAGTTAAAGGGGGAAGATTTGAGGCGTTTGCGTACAGAAATATCCAAGCGCTATCAAGAGTATTTAGAAAACAAAATAAGTATTGAACAAGTACTGGCGCATCCGAGCGAGCTTTTGCTATATTTATTAGCAGATTGTTTGGAACGCTTTTCTATTCTTCTTCAAAATAAAATATCCATAAAAATAGAATCCACAATACCGCTTGGATCGGGTATGGGATCTTCGGCAGCGAGTATTATTAGTTTATTGCATTCTTTAGTGAATTATTTTTCTCTACCTTTGAAATTAGATGATTATTTTGCATATGGGCGCGAGATTGAAAATTTACAGCATGGTAGATCTAGCGGCTTAGATTTGTATTTGGCAATGCATGGCGGGACAGTATTATTTCAAGACGGAAGGGCTGAAAACATCACCAATTCTGATTTACCTATGTTTTTTGTTTATAGTGGTCAGCCGGAATGCTCGACGGGTGCTAGCGTGAATGTGGCTCGGAAATATTTGGCTGATAAAAGTTTAGTTGCTGAATTTAGCGCTGTGACTTTAGAATTACGAGAGGCGTTTGAAAAAACTGACTTCCGAAATGCACAAAAATGTATCAAAGCTAATGAAAGCCTTTTAGAGCGAATTTCGGTGGTTCCAGAGCGGGTTAAGGGTTTTATACGGAAGGTAGAAAAAAGTGGTATGGCGGCGAAAATTTGCGGCGCTGGAGCTGCTTTTGGAAATAATGCTGGAATTTTGTTGGTAATGGGGAAGAATAGGGCAGAATTAGAAAGTTTAATACAAGAATATAATTATGCAATTTTGGATTTAAAAGAGGAAGAACATGCCGTCCAAATTATCTAGCGATCAAAAAGAATACAAAGCCTCGGCACCGGGAAGTTTGATGCTTATTGGCGAACATGTAGTGCTTTATGGTGGAGTTGCTTTGGTCTGTGCGGTTGATCAGCGTGTTTCTGCAACTCTTCGTCCGCGCCAAGATAAAATTATTAAGTTAAGTTCGGACATGGCTGGCGAGATAATTTTAGATGTTACTAAGTTGAGATTAACGTTGGTGAAGAAGTTGCCAGAGTGGCGTTTTGTTTTGGCCGCTATTGTAAATGAACGGAACAATATTAAAAAAGGTTTTGAACTTGAAATTAAATCGCAGCAAAAAGATCCGATTGGATT
>JBAYJT010000056.1:0-7542 GCA_041664965.1 Gammaproteobacteria bacterium | reverse complement strand
TGATTTTCTACCATTTCACCAACACATCGAACGCGTCTGTTGCCCAAATGGTCGATGTCGTCAATATCGTCTTTACCATCGCGAATAGTCACTAAGCAACGCAAAACATCGACGATGTCTTCCGGCGTTAAAACCTCTGAACCAGTGTAATCAGTACGACCAACTCTACGGTTAAATTTCATTCTACCGACAGTCGACAAACTGTAGCGCTCCTGCGTAAAAAATAAATTGTGGAATAGATTTTCTGCGCTTTCTTTGGTCGGTGGTTCGCCCGGACGCATCATCTTATAAATTTCCACCATAGCTTCTAATGGCGTACTGCTTGTATCGATGCGCAAAGTATCGGAAATATATAAACCTCGATCTAGTTCGTTAACATAAAGAATATCGAAGTTTTCTACTTTGGCTTTTACAAGTTTCTTAACCACATCAGCGCTGAGCTCCTCATTGGCTCCCGCTAACACTTCACCTGTTTTGGGATGCAAAACTGGCTTACCTAATACTTTGTCATGTAAGTATTCTAACGGAACTTCAAGCTCCGTAAGCTTAGCTTTTTCGATTTGTTTTACATGTAACTGCGAAATACGACGCCCAGATTCAACAATAACATTGCCTTGCTTGTCGGAAATATCTACTGGTGCAATTTCACCACGTAATTTCTTTGAATCAAGCGGTAAAATAACTTTTTCTTCAGTCAGCCGGATATTAGTAAACTCGAAGAAAAGTGCCAAAATATCTTCTGTGGAATAACCTAAAGCACGCAAAATAATAGTGGCTGGTAGTTTACGACGTCTGTCAATGCGCATAAACACACAGTCCTTGGGATCAAATTCGAAATCCAACCAAGAACCACGATAAGGAATTATGCGAGCAGCGTACAAAAACTTTCCGGAAGAATGCGTCTTGCCTTTGTCATGCTCAAAAAATACGCCAGGGGAACGATGCAACTGCGAAACCACAACGCGATCGATACCATTGATAACAAAGCTGCCAGTATCAGTCATGAGCGGAATTTCGCCCATGTAAACGTCTTGTTCTTTAACGTCTTTAATTATCTTATTCGCCGTATTTTCCTTGTCATAAATAACCAAGCGCACTTTGACTTTTAGGGGAGCAGCGTAGGTCAAACCTCTGATTTGACATTCTCTGACATCAAAGAGCGGCTCGCCAATGCTATAAGAAACATATTCCAAACGAGCAAAACTAGAATAACTAACTATTGGCAAAACCGATCTGAAAGCAGCTTCTAAGCCAGTGTTGGTTCGCTTGTCAACTGGAGTATCGAGCTGTAAAAATTCGCGGTAAGAATCTACTGGAATAGCCAAAAGATTTGGCATATTCATAACAGCAGGATGTCCGGAAAAATCCTTGCGGATTCGCTTTCTTTCAGTATAAGAGAGTTCGGAAACATCATTTTTGTAGGATTTTGCAGTATGCCTTAATTGTGTCATTAAATGTTCCCCGTAAAATTAATTATTAATTATGAATTATGAATGATGAATTATGAGTGATGAATTTTTATCTAAAACTTAAAGAAAAATCAGGAAAACATGTCTACACGATTTCCTTATAAATCAATCACGCCGAGGCGTGAGTTATATTTTTAAGTTAGGTTTAGCTCCTTTTTATTCATAATTCATCATTCATAATTCATAATTTATAATTGTTCTATAACAGCAAATTCCAGAGTGAAAAAACTCCACTCTGGAATGCTATTTTTTCAAACAACGCGTCGGTTATTTAACTTCAACCGTAGCGCCAGCTTCTTCTAGCTGTTTCTTAATCGCTGCTGCGTCTTCTTTGCTCACCCCTGCTTTAACTGTAGCTGGGGCACCTTCTACCATGTCCTTGGCTTCTTTCAAACCAAGGCTGGTAACGGTTCGCACGACTTTAATTACATTGATTTTGTTATCGCCAGCTTTAGCTAAAATAACATCAAACTCAGTCTGTTCTTCAGCGGCAGCTGGAGCAGCACCAGGAGCTGCAGCGGCTGCAACGGCTATAGGAGCCGCAGCTGTAACGCCAAATTTTTCTTCCATCGCTTTAACAAGGTCAACAATTTCTAACACGGACATGTTAGCAATAGTGTCTAAAAGCTGATTAGTTTTTTCAACGGTCATGAATAAATCTCCAAAGTATTAAATATTAAATAATTTTTATTGTTTCGTCTGTTCTAAAGCTGCAAACGTACGCACTAATTTGGTATGAGGAGCCGCAAGCGTGCCCACCAAACGCGTTATTGGAGCTTTCATAACTGACATTAATAAGGCAATAGCTTCATTGCGAGTCGGTAAGGACGCAATATCATCTAACTTTTTAGCATTTAAAAGTTCACCACCGAGCGCAATAGCACGTACAGCAAGATTTTCTGTCTTTTTGACAAAATCTTTGAATAAACGAGCTACCGCACCTGGGTCTTCCATGGAAAAAGCTAGAAGAATAGGGCCGGTCAAAACCGAGTCTAAACAAGCGAAATCCGTACCAGTTAAAGCACGGCGAGCCAAAGTATTACGTACGACTTGTAAATGAACACCGGTTTCACGAGCTTTCACTCGGAGAGCAGTCATATCACTCACTTTTAAGCCGCGATAATCTACAGCTATGGCAGAAAGAGCTTTGGACGCTACTTCTGCAACTTCCGCTACTATAGCCTTCTTATCTTCCAATTTTAAAACCACTAATTACCCCCAAAACTATAGTACAATAAATAAACAGGTGACCGTTTCCGGAATCACCGCCTGCGCAGGCTTTTCTTTTAAATGTGAACTAATAAAAGCCCACATACCTGCGGTCTTTAACGGCTAGACGCGATTAATCGCGTCTCTACCGATTAAATCGATAAAGTCGATTGATCAATAATCAAACCTGGTCCCATTGTGCTCGACAAAACAATTTTCTTTAAATACACGCCCTTTGCTGCCGCTGGTTTCACTCTCTTTAAATCCGTAATTAAAGTTTCTAAATTTTCTTTGATTGCCTTAGCATCAAAATTTAGTTTACCAATCACAGCATGCACAACGCCGCCTTTATCAGCGCGGTATTGCACTTGACCAGCCTTGGAATTTTTCACAGCAGTTGCAACATCAGCGGTAACTGTGCCAACTTTCGGATTTGGCATAAGTCCTCTTGGGCCTAAAATTTGTCCCAATTGACCAACCAAACGCATCGCATCTGGCGCCGCAATTAAAACATCGAAATTAATATTACCCTGTTTAATGCTTTCGGCTAAATCTTCAAAACCAACTATGTCAGCACCTGCTTCTTTAGCTTTAACTGCCAATTCACCATCAGCAAAAACAGCTACTCGCAACGTGCGGCCAGTGCCGTGTGGCAAGCCTACAGCGCCACGTACGGTTTGTTCAGATTTTTTCGCATCAATACCAAGGTTTACGCAAACTTCTACGCTTTCTATAAACTTTAAAGGCGGAAAACTTTTTAGAAGATTAATTGCTTCATCAAAAGAATATGCCTTACCAAAAGTAAACTTTTCTTGAATGAGTTTTTGTCTCTTTGAAATCTTAAGCATTGTCAGCGCCCTCCACTGTTATACCCATACTACGCGCCGTACCCATGATTGTACGCATCGCAGCTTTCATATCAGCAGCAGTAAGATCTTTCATTTTGGTTTTGGCAATTTCTTCCACTTGCGCTAGAGTGACTTTACCAACTTTAGTGGTAAGAGGATTTGCTGCGCCCTTGGGAATACCAGCTGCTTTTAAAAGCAAAATAGATGCTGGTGGGGTTTTAATTATAAAACTAAAACTGCGATCGCCGTAAACAGAAATCACAACTGGTAAAACCAGACCTTTTTCCATTTTTTGTGTCTGCGCATTGAACGCTTTACAAAACTCCATGATATTCACACCATGCTGACCCAAAGCAGGACCAACTGGCGGGCTAGGATTTGCTTCCCCGGCTTTTACTTGTAATTTAATATTGACTAAGAGTTGCTTCTTAGACGACTTTGACGGTGACTTAGCTGGTGATGGCTTAGGTGCCATATTTCTTTCTCCTCGGGTTCAAACGCCTTTTGGGCTCCCCGTTATTAATTAATAATACAAAATTGTTGTTTATGCCTTTGTAACCTGGCTAAATTCTAATTCTACGGGCGTGGAGCGACCAAAAATCATGACTGAGACGCGTAAACGGCTCTTTTCATAATTAACTTCTTCTACAACACCATCAAAATCAGCAAATGGCCCGGCAATAACACGCACAACTTCGCCCGGCTCAAATAAGACCTTAGGCTTGGGTTTATCCGTACCTTCCTGAACGCGGTTTAAAATATCATTCACTTCTTTTTCCGAAAGTGATGTTGGTTTTAAACTAGTTCCTCCAATAAAACCTAAAACTCCTGGTACGTGGCGCACTAAATGCCATGTATCGTCATTCATTTCCATTTCCACTAAAACATATCCAGGAAAAAACTTTCTTTCACTTTTGCGCTTTTGTCCACCGCGCATTTCTACCACATCTTCAACCGGCACGCGAATTTCACCAAATTTGCTTTCCAAATTATTCAAGCGAATACGTTCCTGAAGCAACGTAACAACGCTCTTCTCTTTACCGGAATATGCGTGAACAATGTACCAACGTTTACCTGGCGAATCACTCATATCTTTACCTATTCAATAAACTTAATGCCCACATTAAAATAGAATCCACTCCCCACAAGATAAGCGCAACAACTACAACCAGAGCAGCTATCAATAAAGTTATTTGGGTAGCTTCTTGCCGTGTCGGCCACACCACTTTTCTTAGTTCTATGCGGGCGCTCTTAGCAAAATCCCAAACCTTCTGCCCTTGCTCGGTCTGAAAAATTAATAACACTATAATGCAAGAAAGAACAAGCCATCCCGCTATACGTATAGCGAAAGCTAAATTACTAAAAACAAGATTAAGTACAATACCAAGCACTAAAAGCACACTTGCTAAAATCCAAAACAACGTATTGTTGGTTTTACTTGGAGAAGTCTTTGTATTTTCTGTATTTAATTCCATACTTAACCGCAAAATTTTCACATAAAAATAAAGCAGGCAGGCCAATTCCTGCTGACTTAGGCATTAAAAAGTGATGTATTTTATATCTAAAGAAGAAAATTGCAAAGGATTTTTCATTATTTTTAATAATTTAAGTGGCAGGCCAGGAGGGAATCGAACCCCCAACCTACGGTTTTGGAGACCGTCGCTCTGCCAATTGAGCTACTGGCCTATAAATTATTACAAACTGGAGCCCACAACCGGAATCGGACCGGTGACCTCTTCCTTACCAAGGAAGTGCTCTACCAACTGAGCTATGTGGGCCTCCTTCTGGAGCGGGTGATGGGAATCGGACCCACGTGAAAAGCTTGGAAGGCTTTCGTTCTACCATTGAACTACACCCGCATCTAATCCTGACAATTCGGAACCAAAATTACCGAACTTGCATGAGCTAACCACTGCCAACCTTTCGAAGTCTGCATAAAAAAATCTAAACGCGGACTCGATTTATTATCCAAATACTTACCGTTGACAATTTCTCCGCCGGTAAGATAACACGTAACAATCAAAATATTACCAGTACGAGTTACTTTAAAATCATTGAGAACATATTTACTCAAATGCAAGTTTTTAATCAGCACCAACTCTTCTTGCTTGTTTCTTGATCCATCCTGATGAATACTCTGAAACGATGCACTCGTCCAATGATCCAAATTAGCCAGCCTCCCCTCTTTCATAGCTACAAATACTTGTTCCACTAGCCATTGTCCTTTTTGCGCGTCGGTAGCTAAGGCGCTTGGCGGAACTAACTCTGTCAAACTACTTATCGCAGCCGTAGCATCTTTGCTGTGGCTGCTTTCGGGGACAGCCAAAGAATTAGAAGCAAAAATTCCTATTCCTAATAAACAAATTACCGTCAGGCAATTCAAATAAATCTTTTTTACCATACAACTCTCCATTCAATATGGATCTAAAAATGGTGGAGGGGGAAGGATTATTCGTGACCTTCCTGGTCACTCACCCTTCGGGCTGCTCCACTACGTTACGCATTCTAATTCTGCTATCCTGCAAAATTAGTCGAACCTTCGGTTCTCATCCTTAAAAATCTGGTGGAGGGGGAAGGATTCGAACCTTCGAAGGCAGAGCCGACAGATTTACAGTCTGTTCCCTTTGGCCGCTCGGGAACCCCTCCTATTTATTTTAAGTCCGGTATTCTTGCTGAAAAAAGATGATGGTGTCAAGCTGAAGTTGCGAGAAAATTTATCCCATCATAGATTTAAGACGTGAAGCAACCATCTCAATAGCAACTTGATTGAATCCGCCAATAGGAATAATCACATCAGCATAACGCTTACTTGGTTCAACAAATTCTAAGTGCATGGGCCGCACTGTCTTGATATATTGCTGTATCACAGACTCAACACTACGAGCACGTTCCGCAAGGTCGCGCTCCAAACGACGTATAAATCGAATGTCTGAATCGATATCGACAAAAATTTTAACATCCATGAGTTCGCGCAGCTCTTTTTCAGCAAGTATTAAAATACCATCGATAATAATTACCGGCTGCGACTCAATACGCTTAGTCTTATCTGTGCGCATATGGGTAGTGAAATCGTAGATAGGAACATCAACCGCCTCACCATTCTGTAATTCTTTGATATGCTTTACTAAGAGATTATTATCCAAAGAATCCGGATGGTCATAGTTTAACTTAGCTCTTTCTTCAAAAGGCAGGGAATTAAAATTACGATAATAAGAGTCGTGCGAAAGATAGGCAATGTTATCTAAACCTACTAATTGCAAAATGTTCTTAGCTACTGTGGTCTTGCCAGAACCCGAACCACCCGCTACGCCTATTGTTATTGTTTTCATGATATTTCCGATTTGGTCGGGGTAGAGGGATTTACTCGTTCCCATCCTGGGGACTCGCCCTTCGGGTCGCTCACTCTGTTCGCGGGCTAAATTCGCTTTCCTGCGAATTTAGTGAACCCCCTTCGTTGGTTCAAACCCTCGTAAGTTCTACCCAAATAAAAACAAATACCAGCTCCTTCAGTATTTCTTAAATATAAATCTGGTCGGGGTAGAGGGATTTGAACCCCCGACGGCCTGCTCCCAAAGCAGGTGCGCTACCAGGCTGCGCTATACCCCGATAAGACTGGTTGACTGGAAGTGGTGATAATACTAAGACATACCACCCACGTCAAGTAGAGGTACACGCGAAGTAGATTTTTATAATTTCAGCTAGGTTTTTTCAAGGGAATCTAGGTACTCGCTAGTGTCGCTGCAGGCCTTGGTGGCGGCATACTGGACGAGCTAGTACTAGTAGGAGTTGTGCTAATAGAAGCACTTTGCGAAGAGCTCGAACTGCTCGCCACTGTCGCAGGTATTGGTGGCCATACAGAGGAATTCGAATTACTCTGCTGTGATGGCTCTTCTATTAGACTTATCTTTGCACATAGACTTATCTGTGCACATATGTCTGACGAGCTATTAGTAGTTATGTTACCAGGAGCATTTCGCAAGGAGCTCGAGCCACTCCATAAGGATAGCTCTGTCTCT
>JBAYJT010000055.1:0-7607 GCA_041664965.1 Gammaproteobacteria bacterium | reverse complement strand
GTGATAGGTGTTATCTACAGTAGAAGATGATCCTGTGTATGTTGCGCGTAGAAAAACAGCAGGTAATGCTTCCAACCTTATTGATGATGTAGTATTACTTGCTGCAAGCACAACGCTTGCCAACGTATTCAAACTTTGTTGGTCTGTAATATCTATTGTGACACTGGAAGGATTTCTATCCCTTTGCGCTGCAGCGCTTGTACTACTTGCAGAATTTTGTGCTGTTTGTTGGATAAAAATAACATCTGTGGCCATTGTAATTCCACTAGTACTTACTCTAATGCCGCCTGAGTTTTCAGTTATATCTGCATGTAATATAGTCCTGCATTCTGATTTGTATTGTCCTATTAGGTTGTTATTCCACGCAATTGCAATGCAATTTGAATAATAATTAGCACTTCCTGTTGCGGCTTGAGCAAGATGTTCTTTTATGATGTCTCTTATAATAAAATAATTAATCGCTTGGGCTAAAGTATGCAGGCCATGTAAATTTAAAGACATACTACAGCTATAATACCTGGGGTTGGCAGGTAAACTTGCGATAGCAGCAGCTGTACTAGTTGTAGTTGACGTTGATGTCACAATGGAACTTGAGCTTGAAACAGAGACTTGTTGCGGCAATGTGGATAGATAAGGATTTGGGGGTTGTAGTGAAGTAGACCGACCCACTTCGACAAGTTTAAAGGGGGCGTTCATAAGAAATGGAGGAGGTGGGATATAATTATCTGACCAAAATTCACGTACTTGCCTTGCTAAACAAGCCAAATCATCGTGGATCATTTGTCCTGAAATTTTATATACGTTATCTTCATTACACTTTGGTACTTCGTACATTATACTCAGGCAAACATCAGATCGTGAGTCTGACCCTATTGATGACGCATTAGTAGTTGTTAATACATAAATAGCATCTGCCAACTTATTTACATCTGATTGGCTTAATTTGCAAAGACGGACGGGTTTGGAAGGATTTGTATTTCTTTGTTGTCCGGTGTTTGTACTGTTTGTAGGAACTTGTGCGATTTGCGGAACAAAGGTAACATCTGCGGGGATTTTTAAGGTAAGGTCACGCGTACCTACCACAATATCTCGGCAAGCTTTATGCGGATTTACTTTAACAACATATCCTAATTTTAATTGCCTTATTTGATCGAGATTCCACAAAGATGCAATGTAACGCGAACAAGAAGAGGCGTTTCCACTTTGGCTTTGAACAAGCTGTTCTTCTATTATGTCTAACATAATAGCATAATGAATCGCTTGCGCGAAAATATACTTACCTTTTACAGTAAGACACATCATAGTCCTACAAGTCCTGGTTGTAGCAGGTGGACAAGCGGGAGCAGTACTGGGTAATGTTTGTAAGAGACTACTAGAAGAACTTGATGTACTAGATGTACTAGTTGCAGTTGGCGCTGATGTCACAGGAGCTTGTGTGGTCATATATTTACCTTTAACGCTATGAATTTGACTGAAAAAATTCTTAAAACTTTGCCATAGTAACACAAAATTATGAAGAACCAAGCGCAAACGCGCCATACACCCCACTTTTCCGCAATTAAATTTAAATATAGACAGCTCCTTAACACAACTATACCCATCCTTAACTTAGGTACTGCCCCCTACCACAGATTCACTCCTGCTGTTGCAACCATCATGATTTTCTGGTATAAGGATCGTCTTTCAAATAGGTTTAAATATTCTAGAAATATACGAGTTTATTATGTCTAAGATATGTAAAGTTACTAAAAAGCGCCACACTATTGGGCACAAAGTGTCGCACTCCAACATAAAAACCAAGCGCAGATTCAATATCAATCTGCAACAGCACAGGTTTTGGCTGCCAACAGAAAAACGTTTTATTAAGCTTAGAGTATCGACGCAGGGCATTCGCGTAATCGATAAACTTGGCATCGAAAACGTTTTGAAAAATATTAAGCAATGGGAAAAAGAGATCTTAGTCTAAAAAACTTGAGGTAAAACAACATGGCAGCAGTACGCGAAAAAATCAAACTAGTTTCCACCGGCAAACAAGCTGATGGCCAACCTACAGGCATGTATTACACTACAACCAAAAACAAACGTAAAAGTACCGAAAAAATAAACAAAAAGAAATTTGATCCCCGTGCCTTCAACAAAGAGACCGGCAAGTGTGGCATGCACGTAATCTTTAAGGAAGACAAAATTAAGTAGTTACAAATAGGGAATTGAACTTCAGAACGCAAGTCTTTGATTCATAAGGAAATGTCATAGACATGTTTTTCTAGAATTTATATTTCACAACTTTTTCACATTCATAATTCATCATTCATAATTTATAATTATTCCTACCATGCCCGAACTACCTGAAGTTGAAACCATTTGCCGCGCCTTAAGACCGCAAATTCTTCAGCGTCCCATCAATAAAGTCAGTGTTTGGCAAGAAAATCTGCGCTGGCCAATTACTCCCAATTTAGCTACAACACTCACTGGATCTGCTTTTAGCGACATATCTCGCCGCGCCAAATATTTACTTTTACATACGCCCACAGGCACAATGATAGTGCACTTAGGATTTACGGGAGCGTTGAGATTTTTGGAAACCGCGCAACCAAAATTACCGCATGAGCATTTGACAATTTATTTTGCGGATCAATGTACTTTGAGATTTACTGATTCGAGACGTTTCGGCGCTATACTTTGGACAAAAGAAGACCCTCTGGAACATAAACTTCTAATAGATCTAGGACCAGAGCCACTTACTGAAGAGTTTACCGGTTTAGAACTAGCTAGAAGATGCAAAAACCACAAAACTCCAATAAAACAGCTTGTAATGGACAGCCATATTGTCGCTGGCATTGGAAATATCTATGCCAACGAGGCTTTGTTTTTAGCCAAAATCAGCCCTTTCCAACCCGCTCAATCTTTAACTTTTAAACAATATGATGTTTTAGTCGAAGCCATTAAAAATGTTTTAACAGAATCTATTGCCAAAGGCGGCTCCAGCATTCGCGATTATGTGCATAGCGACGGCAAAAGTGGCTCTTTTCAAAATGAGCACAAAGTTTACGGTCGAGAAGGTTTAGCTTGTTACGTATGTAATACAAAAATTATCTCGGACCGCCTAGGGCAACGCGGCACCTTTTATTGCCAGAACTGCCAAAAACGTTACAAACAAAGCTGAAAATGCTTTATAATTCCGTTTATGAAAGAACTATTTACAACTAAAAACGTTGGTTCTACCTTTGACCAAAAAGCCCAGAATTGGAACAACAAAAAACTTTTTCATACAAGTATAGTGGGAGTAACCAACAGACTCATCAAAATACTTCCTGACATTCTAAAACCAGGTATGCAAGTATTAGATATAGGCAGTGGATCAGGAAAAATTGTAAGAAATATAAAAAAAATTTGTAGTAAAACAGAAGTGTTCGCATCTGAAATATCCTTCAATATGTTATCCGATAACAGTGCGGAAAATTTATTTCTTTGCGACATACAAAACATGTGTTTTAAAGACAACATGTTCGATCTAGTTACCTCTCAGCAAGTAATTCATCATCTACCTAAACCATCTATCGGTTTAAAAGAAATACATCGAGTATTAAAGCCCAATGGCTTGTTTTTAATGCTAACTGTGGGCAACCAATACCAAAGTAATATATTCCCTTATAAACAATGTCACATAACTAAAGATCCACTAGGTAGAATCACCTCTCAGCAATTACAAAAACTACATTTAGAATGTAATCTAAAACCGATTATGCTATTTGAAGATTTTTTCGATATGCATTTCAATAATTCTAATGACTACTTCATGTTCATGAGTGCAATCGGAGCTATCGATAAAATTTTCAAGTATAAGTTATATCACCTTATAGATCAGGAGAAACGGCAGAAACTGTCAGATAAAATAGCCTGTAAAACAAACAACCTAAGATGTATAAACGGGCATTACATAACATTATTGACGCAAAAAATTACTTAAAATTCCCAAATACCTACTATGAAAGAAGATATTCTAAAATTGTTGTGCTGTGTTAATTGCCACTCAAAAAATCTCGCTATACGCCCCTTAAAAAAACAAGGTAACGACATAGTGGAAGGAATAATATTGTGTAAAAAATGCGCCATAACTTATCCTATTGTTAAGAAAATACCATGCTTGTTGTTACCAAAACTAAGACCCAACATCATAAAGAAACTTGAACGCAACTTATTAAAACAATGCCCTAAATAATCTAGTATATAAAATAATTTATGGACGATAACAACAAACCCCAATTAATACGCTCTATATGTGTGTTTGCAGGATCTTCTTCCGGATCTACCAAAAACCAAGCCTTTACTGCTCTGGCCAGCAACGTTGGAAATCTGCTAGGAACAAATAAATGTAAATTAATCTACGGAGGTGGAGCAACAGGAATCATGGGGGCATTTGCTAAGTCTGCCTTAGCAGTAGGAGCTCATGTTACAGGCATAATCCCAAGATGCCTAAGTGGCCGACCGGATATACTAAGAGAAGTATCACAATTGGTGGTGGAAGAAACTATGCATAATCGTAAACAACGTATGTATAGTATGGCTGATGCCTTCCTGGCGCTACCAGGCGGAATAGGCACACTAGATGAATTAGTCGAAGTACTCACATGGTCTGACCTTGATATACATAATAAACCAATATTATTGTTAAATCACAACAACTACTGGAATCCATTGTTGGAACTTTTAGTTCATATGCAAAGTCATGGCTTTATATCCCATAGAGTCCCTGAGCTACTGCATGTTATACAAGATTACAAACAACTAGCTACTTACTTGGACCCTACCTCAAATCAACCCTCCCACTCCAAAGATTTTAAAACCAACACAATTGAAACGAGCACCTCCCCCTTTAACACTGCCTTTGACAATCAAGAGAAAGCTGCGCAACTTGGCTTCGCATGGCGTAACTTACAAGACGCTATTACTAAAACCAAAGAAGAATTAGATGAGTTGATTGAAGCAGTGCAAACAGAAAAAAATGCAGAAACTATAATAGAGGAATACGGTGACCTATTATTTGCTGCCATCAATATAGCGAGATACTTAAACACTGACATAAATGATACTATAACAAAAGCTAATCATAAATTTATGACGAGATTTAGAAAAATGCTAGATAAACTGCCTAATCCTATTGAAAACAGCAATCTTGCAGAAATGCAGAAATACTGGAATCAAGCAAAACTTAAAGGTTAAAAAATTATCATGACAATAAAAAATAAACATGACCTCTTGAAACATAATTTAGACTTAGCCAACACTCGCTTTAGAGATGAAATATATAACATGGAGCAACGATTAAGCTCCGTTTTGGAAGTTCTAGCCGGCAACCACTGGTGGAAAGATCTAGAAGGACATTATTTGGGATGTAATAAAGCTGTAGCAAACGAACTAGGGATGAACCCCAAAGATATTATCGGAAAAACAGATTTCGACTTACCCTGGAAAGACCAAGCAGAAACCCTTAGGGAAAATGATCTCAAAGTAATAGAGGCCGATGTACCCATAAAGTTTGAAGAACACCTTATCTCCAAGACAGGCGAAAAACTAACTTATTTGGTATGTAAATCACCTATGAAGAACCTAAAAGGGAAAACAATTGGAGTAATAGGATCTTCTGTAGATATAACAAAACAAAAAACATTAGAAGAAAACCTAAAAAAACTCAAGGATCAATTGGAACAAGCTAATCAACTAAAAACACAATTCATATCCAGCCTAGAACACGATCTGCGCTCCCCTGCATCAGGACTAGCGGCCCTGGCTTCATCTTTGGAAAAAGAAGAAACTAATGAGCCCAGCAAAAAGAACCTACAATTATTATCCCGAGCAGCAGAACAGCTGCTAGAAGTGTTAAATCAAATATTAGAACAAAACCACACGGAAGAAGTTATACAGCCAATATTGGAAAAAAAATTCAGCTTAAGCTCCATCATTCAAAACGTTATAAACCTAGAAACGCCCGTTGCTAAAATCAAAGGTATCAACTTGCAAAGTTACGTAGAAAGCAGAATTCCGGATTTCATTATCGGAGATGACGTCCGTACCTACCGAATACTTCTTAATCTCATAACAAATAGCATTAAATTCACCAGCGCTGGTACAATCAAAATACTTGCAAGTTTAGCCAAGAAAAAAAACAAAGAAATTATAATAAAACTAGAAGTAATTGATAGCGGAATAGGAATACCCAAAGAAAAACAGAACATACTCTTCGAGCAGCACAACCAGACTCAACAATCTCAAAACAATTACACTGGATCAGGCATGGGTTTAAGAATAATTAAAAACTTCTTAACCGACCTGCGAGGAGAAATAGAAGTTAAGAGTAAACCTGGAAAAGGCAGCCATTTTACTTGCTTCATACCCTTCAAACTACCCATTTTAATCTCCAAAACACACAAAAAAAACTCTCAGTGTAGTACTCACCCTCACACATCCCCACTAGTATTGCTACACAAAGTTTTATTAATAGAAGATGACTCTATAGCCCAATTTATAGGCAGAAAGCTGTTGGTATCCTCCTTTGGTTGTAAAGTAGACATAGCTAGTACTGCAGCTAGAGCCTCACATCTAGTGAATACAAAAAAATTTGACATCATCTTCAGCGACCTAGAACTACCCGATAAAAATGGAGAAGAATTAGCTCAAGAGTTTCGAAAAA
Organism: Gammaproteobacteria bacterium; assembly: GCA_041664965.1. GTDB lineage: Bacteria > Pseudomonadota > Gammaproteobacteria > UBA9339 > UBA9339 > JBAYJT01. The sequence continues at coordinate 919 of JBAYJT010000055.1, read as the reverse complement.
AAGGGATAACCGTACCTATCATCGCCCTCACAGCACAAGGTAAATCGGTAAAAAATGATTGTTTAAAAGCTGGAATGAATGATTTTGTAACCAAACCAGTCTCTTTTGAACAAATAAAAAAATTATTCAAAAAATGGTTACCTAAGAGTAGTCATACTGTTATCAATGCCTCAACACAAATCACGACAAAAAAATCTAAAAATCAAATCATCAATTACGAGTCCGCCCTTGCAGTAGCTAGCAGAAAAGACCTTGCCAAAAAACTATTTATAAAATTTATAACCACTTTAGAAAAATTAGAAAAAGATTTCAATCAAGCTTATAAAGCCAAAGATGCGAAAAAAATTATAATGTTAGGCCATGTGACAAAAGGTGCTTGTCGTTATTGCGGAGCAGAAAAGTTAGAAAAAACCGCAGCAAAAATAGAAAAACTAAAGGGACAAAAAGTCAACTGGAAATATCTTTCTAAACTCTACCAAGCCCTAATGAGCGATATTAAAGTCACTCAAAGTGAAATCCCAAAATTTCTTTAAATGAAATTACTTTTTTAGGTAACGCAAGTTAGATAACTAGTTTAAGGTAATTTAAGACACTACTAATCGCGTCTCTACTTCGTGCCAAACATACGGTCACCAGCATCGCCCAAACCAGGCAGGATATAGCCTTTTTTATTGAGTCTACTGTCTAAACTAGCAGCAAAGATAGGAACATCTGGATGTTCTTTGGCTAAGCGTCTTACGCCTTCGGGAGCCGCAACCAAACAAACAAATGTAATTTTACGAACCCCAATGGCTTTAAGTTTTTCGATAGTCAGAAGCGCTGAACCACCCGTAGCTAACATTGGATCGCAAATATAGAACTGTCGATCTTTGCTCTGCTTTGGAACTTTAAAATAATAAAGCTGCGGCTCTAGAGTTTT
>JBAYJT010000054.1:0-7754 GCA_041664965.1 Gammaproteobacteria bacterium | reverse complement strand
TTGATACGCACAATGGTTGCTTTTTATTACTTTCATGCGCCTCTATTTAACTTTGAAAACCTCCGGTTTTCAAACTTTCCCTTAAATGTTCCGCGGCAAGCCGCGGGGAAATCAAGTTATATTGTCTTTACCCATATCAGTCACATATTTCGCAAACACTGTTGATGTTATTTTATTATTTTTACTATTATTATTGAACTGCAGAGAATAGACTTTTATGCTACCAGATAGAATAGAATTATCACTACCGGCAATAGTTAATAGTCGATAAGCTATTGTACCTTTAGACCCAAGATAAAAATTGTTGTTAGAACCAGAGATCTCTAATTCATAGTTCAGTGGATCATTACCTATACTACCACCGAAAAAATTATTATCACTTCCTTTGATCAGTAAATTACCTTGCATATTACTATCATGGAATGTATTTGTCTTACCATTTATTGTAAAAGAATTAAAAGAACATTCTCCAAAGTACTTCTTAGAACCATTTAATATTGCGCCAACAAAAAATCGATCTATTACGTTTCGCCCCTCATCTCCCTCGAAGTATATCGTGTTGTTGTAATTTGCTGCCGCATCTTCAATGGTCAATCCTTTTAAAACACTATTGGATCCAACTATAAAATCGCCATTTATATTAATAATATCGTCATCTTCATCTGGCCGTAAAAAATGCAGATCAGTTCCTTCTAATACTATACCATCAACAAGTTGTAAACCTTCTGGAATATCTAAATTATAAGTACCTGGGGCTAATAAAATCACAGGGTCTACTGTTTGCTCAATTTGTTCTAAAACGTTGACATCAAATTCACTGAGTGGATGTTCGTAGGTACCATCCCCGCCTGCTGCAGCATTAGGATTTACAAACCAAACATTATTGTATTGAACCTGTTCAGTTGGATTTACTGTATAGTAATGGCTATCTTGTGCTTTCACAGGAGTAGCAGTACCGTTTCCTATAGTGCTGATATTATGTTCAATGTTATCTAATAATCTAGCGCTAATTCCTAAAACATCTTTTTCTTTGGTTGTTGGCCCATTGAAGGTAAATTTAAAACCAAATAAAGCAACATTGCGTTTAGCATTATCGTAGTTATATTTCCCTTCTAAACTTACATAATCATTTAGTTCATAAGTCACGCGAGCGGCTGCGCCATTAACACTGCCTAAGCTCTTTGTATCAAAATGATAACCACCTAGATATAGCTTTAAGCCTTTTACTCCCGGTACAGTTCTACCTACTTCTGCATCTAAACCTCTTCCCATCTGCTCATCGGTTTTATAAATATCCGATTCCATATGATCATACATAGTGTGGCCTGCAAATCTGATGTGGTCATAATTATCAAATTCAGGAGCCCAATCTGTAGTTGAAGTGGTTGTATTACGGTTAGCACACGTTACAGGCAAATAGCCATTTACTCTAAAATCCCAAACAGTTCCTAAACTTTCTAAGCCGGGATTGACAAACCAGGTATGTAATCCACTATGAAGATGGTTATAGTTTACCTCTAAATATCCACCCAATACTCTGTCATTTACAAGTTTTCTGTAACCTGCTGCCACGCCTAACATAGAATCGTTCTTAGAAGTACCAAACCTGCCTTCCATATCCGCAAACCAAATATGTTCAGCATTTCCTACCAAAGGTAACAACAGCTGACCTTGAACCACTTCGCCTTTACCTGCTAAAGCTTCTAAAGTGCCTATTGGCTGTAAACGCATGATTTGCAAACCTTCAGCTAAAGCATGCGGTGTCGTTAATAAACAAGAAACAAGAATTGGCAACAGAAGTTTTTGAGGTTTGGTAAGGGCCACAAATTGCTCCTTGACAGAAGTTTTGGAATAATGAAAAAATTGGCTATTTAACCTTTAGCTTAATCCTTCTCTTCCGGCGGTTCAATAACCTCCACAAAACCACATTCTTTTTGCGGACAGGCTTTTTCAGTACCGCGTCTTTTAGTTATTTTCTTCACTAAAATTGGCCAGCCGCACTTAGGACAAGGTTCGGCAATTGGCTCATACCAAGTTGCATATTTGCATTTTGGATATGCCGCACAAGAATAAAAAATCTTACCGCGACGTGATTTACGCTTCAGCATATTCGCTTTTTTGCACTCGGGGCAAAGAATTCCTGTATCACTTGGCTTTTCGAGCGGTTCGAGATATTTACACTCTGGATATTTTGTACAGCCAATAAATTTGCCGTAATGCCCCGTACGCATTTGCAAAGGAGACCCGCATTCTGGACAAGTGCGATCCGCTATAATTTCTACTGCCGCTGCCTCTTGGTTCGCCTCCTCTCCTTCTTTAGCTTCAACATTTCGTGTGTATTTGCATTTTGGATAACCAGAACAGCCAATAAAACTACCGCGCCTGCCTAAGCGCATCATCAAAGGCTTCCCACATTCTGGACATTTTTCATCTATGGCTTCTTGTGTTACATCTTCACGCTGCACGGTTTTGGCTATCGTGTCCAATTGCTTCTTAAACGGCTTCCAAAAATCGCGCAGAACAGGCAACATCTCTTTTTCACCACCCGCAATATCATCCAATGTATCTTCCATTTTAGCCGTAAAATCATAGTCAACGTACTGAGTAAAGTAACTAGTCAAGAATTTATTCACAACACGACCAACATCCGTCGGCTTAAATCTTTTATTTTCTAAGATTACATATTCGCGATCTATTAATGTAGAAACTATAGAAGCATATGTTGACGGCCGACCAATGCCATATTCTTCTAAAAGCTTAATTAAACTTGCTTCCGAATAGCGTGGCGGCGGCTCTGTGAAATGCTGCTCATCGCGAATTTGCTGCAGATTAACTTTATCTCCCACATTAAATTGCGGCAGCATTTTTTCATCTTCGTCTTCTTTAACGTCATCCCTGCCTTCTTGGTAAACCAATAAAAATCCTGGCGTAACAATACTGGAACCATTAGCACGAAATGTATTTCCCGAGCCACAACTAAAATCCACTGCAACTGTATCTAAAGTTGCTTGTATCATCTGGCAAGCCAATGTACGCTGCCAAATAAGGCTATAAAGTTTTAACTGATCGGGTTGTAGAATATTTTTAAGGCTATCCGGATGACGTTGAATAGACGTAGGCCTGATGGCTTCATGAGCCTCTTGTGCACTCTTAGATTTAGTTTTATAAATGCGAGCTTCTTCTGGTAAATTTTCCTTACCATATTCGCGAACAATAAATTCACGAATTTCTTGTATTGCTTCATTGGCCAGATTCGTCGAATCCGTACGCATATAAGTAATCAAACCAACCGCTCCCTCGCTACCAATTTCAATTCCCTCATAAAGCTGTTGCGCAAGACGCATGGTACGCGAAGCGCCAAAACCAAGCTTCCGCGCTGCTTCCTGTTGCAACGTTGCCGTAATAAAAGGCGGGGCTGGAGAGCGTTTACGTTGTTTTTTCTCAATATTAGTAACAATTAGCTTGCCTTTAGCCAATTTAATCAGCTCAGCCTTAGCTTCCCCTGCTTGCTCACTATTGGTAATACTAAATTGCTGTAATTTTTCATCGTGATAAACAGTTAGCTTACCAATAAATTTCTTAGCATCCTGATCTAAATCAGCCTCAATAGTCCAATATTCTTGCTTTTGAAAGCGAGATATCTCTTCCTCACGCTCCACAATAATACGCAAAGCAGGACTTTGAACACGTCCAGCTGACAAACCATAACGCACTTTTTTCCAAAGAAGTGGGGATAAATTAAAACCAACTAAATAATCTAAAGCTCTCCGGGTTTGCTGAGCATTTACTAAATCCATAGCAATGTCACGCGGTTCTTGCATTGCGCCTTGCACTGCTGATTTAGTAATTTCGTGAAAAACAACCCTTTTCACAGGCTTATCACGTAGAATTTTTTGCTCTTTTAGCAATTCACATAAATGCCAAGAAATAGCTTCTCCCTCGCGATCAGGGTCAGTTGCTAAATATAATGCATCGGCTTTTTTGAGCTCTTTAGCTATAGCTGTAACATATTTGGCGTGCTCAGCCAATGGCTCATAACGCATAGCAAAATCGTGTTCGGGATCAACCGAACCACTCTTTGGTACAAGATCGCGCACATGTCCATAAGAAGCTAAAACGGTAAAATCTTTACCTAAATATTTTTTTATTGTTTTAGCTTTCGCCGGGGATTCAACTATCAATAAATTTTTCATATTAAATTTCACATAACTACTAACAACTAAACAACTATCCCGCCATTAGAAAAAACTAATTGTTCCAACTTAATTAATTTGTCTCTTTCCTCTGGCTTGCCGTACAAAACTATCAACGCCACCAATTTTGCATCTTCAGCATTTAGAATGCGGTGATTCAAATACAACATGTGCTGAATAACTACTTCTCGCGTTTTGGGATTTAAAATTTTTTCTTCTTCTAACCGAGAAAGGAACTGGCGACACTCAGGGGTAAGACGCGAGCATTCAATTGTATTAAACATCCTCGTGGAAGAAGCAGTTGGTTCAACAAGAAACTCCGATTGCTGCAAAATACTCGCTAACCAAGCAAGCGCCTCATAAATCAATTCTTTTTGAAAACCAACTTCTTGCAAAGTTTTTGTTAATTTACTGGTATCTCGAGATAACTTACCATCGCGCAAACAGCTTTGAAATAAATATGCTACTACGTCAAGAATGTCATTGTCTTTATGCATTTTTCGCTCTCACATATCCACCAAAAACATTTTGTATCAATCCCTTTAATTCTAAAGAAGTCACAATGGACGCCGTTTCAGAGGCAGATAACTTACAGCGTTCTACCAAAATGTCAAATGCTGTAACTTCATGGCCGATACACTCTAACAGTTTTTTCTCTTCTAAATCAAGATTATTTTCCATCACATCTTCCTTGTTCTTTGCAGTATATGGGGACGAACCTGGCGATTTTAAAGTGGCACAAAGCGGACCAATTTCTTCTAAGATATCCTCCACCGTCTCAACTAATTTAGCTCCTTGACGCAACAAAACATGGCAGCCTCGCGCCAAAGGATTGTGAATTGATCCCGGAATAGCAAAAACTTCTCTACCCTGATCCAACGCATAACGCGCTGTAATTAAAGAACCGCTTTGCTGCGCTGCTTCAACAACTAAAGTTCCAACACTGAGGCCACTTATAATACGATTACGCCGAGGAAAATTACGAGCCTCAGCAGAAATACCAAGCCCAAATTCGCTAACTAAAGCGCCGCCATTTGAAATTATTTTTTCCGCTAATTTCAAATTACGCTGTGGATAAATCGTATCTATACCAGTTCCCAACACAGCGACCGTCTTACCTTTTGCATCTAAAGCGCCATTATGACTTGCTGTATCTATACCCAAAGCTAAACCACTCGTAATCACAAGACCAGATGCAGAAAGTTCTGATGCAAAAGCATGTGCTATTTCCAACCCATGTGGACTTGGGCTTCGACTGCCAACCATAGCCAATTGCGGAAGCTGTAGAATACTCGCATCTCCTCGCACAAACAAAACTGCTGGCTTCGCGGATATTTCCCGCAAAAGTCTCGGATAATTTTCATCCAACAAAGTAAGAATATGATGTTCAGAACTGCTGTTTTGCCATGCGATATCTTTTTCTACTGCCTGCCAATCAGGGTGAAGTATGCCAGCTATAACTCCCTCCGAAAGCTGTAAATTCTTTAAATCAACCTCCCTAAGAGAAAAAATATCTTCTAAATTTGGAAAATGTTCGTGCAGTTTTGTTATGATCCGCGCGCCAACATTCGGGATGTGCCACAAAGCGAGCATAAAGCTAAGGGTTTTCTTATGCATATTTTGTTCCTGACTATTATCATGATAAAATCCGCTGCATTTTCTATCCCTTTCTTTGAGAGATGAAACTTTATGACGCTATTGTCTATTTTGCAATACCCGGATTTGCGTTTACGCAATAAAGCTAAAGTTGTGACCGATCCAACTTCCCCAGAGGTTCAAAAAATTATTGCTGACATGTTGAGAACGCTAGCTAATGCAGAAAGTTGCGCAGCTCTAGCGGCAAATCAGTTAGATATTCAAAATCCCCCAGCTATCACAGTTATTAACCCAATGCCAGGCAGTGAAGAAATACTTTGTCTAATTAATCCAGAAGTTGTAGAAAAAAGCGGTGAAAGCATAGAAGAAGAAGGCTGTATGTCGGTTTGCCCTAACAAAATCTCAGCTAAAATCCCCAGAGCCGAAAAAGTAACCGTCCGTGCTTTAAACAAAGAAGGAAAACCTATAGAAATTAAGGCAGAAGGGCTTTTAGCGCGCTGTCTGCAACATGAAATTGATCATCTTAACGGCATTTTGTACATTGATTATTTATCGCCATTAAAACGTAAAAGGATTGAGAAAAAGATACTTAAAAATATAAGTCATTGATTTATAAAGAAAACCCGTAGACATGTTTTTAAAAAAATTATTAATTATAAATTATGAATGATGAATTACTGGAAAAAAACACCATGAGACAATTAAAAAAACTGCGCGAAGTTTGCGTGAAGAGGTCATCTTTACCTTTATTTCACACAATTCATAATTCATCATTCATCATTCATAATTCATAATTGATAAAATGACAAACAACCAACCACTCCTTGCCTTCTCTATCATATTTGTAGCAGGAATTCTAAGCGGCTCCTATGCTCTACCTATTAAATATATTAAAAATTGGAGATTCGAAAACATCTGGCTATCTTTCTCGCTTTGGACATTCGCTATATTTCCTTATTTCATTACCAAATTCCTAGTCCCACAATTAGAGGCTATATATTTAGCCACGCCCACTTTAATTCTGAGCTCTGTCTTGACTGGTGGTTTCGTGTTTGGCTTAGGCCAAGTTTGTTTTGTCTTGGCTTTAGAAAGAATAGGTTTTGGGCTTGGATTTCTCATCAACGTTGGTTTAGGTATGGCGCTCGGCTTTCTTTTGCCTATGCTTGCGCAATATCGACATGAAATATTCACCCCTTTTGGATTAACTACTTTTAGCGGAACAATTCTCGCCGTTATTGGCCTAATATTTGCTGGCTACGCTGGAAAATTACGTGAGCAAACAAAAAATCAAGCTACTGTAAAACAACAGTACAAAAACAATACACACGTTGTGGGCATTGTTTTAGCCAGCTTAGCGGGCCTGTTCTCCGCTGGCCAAAACCTTACCTTCTCTTTAACCGAACCTATGCAGCAACTGGCTCTCAATATGGGGGCATCTAATTTGGGTGCTGATAACATCATATGGCCAGGTTTTCTATTTTGTAGCTTTTTGCCCTATGCAACTTACATGTTATTTTTGCAATATAAAAATAAATCTTTCGCTCTATATATAAATCAAAAATCACTGAAGTATTTTCTAACAACTTGTCTCATGGGACTTGGCTGGTTTATCCCAACCATGTGTTACGGCAAAGCATCACAGCTTTTTGGTAATATCGGGCCCATTGTGGCTTGGCCAACCTTCATGATCATGATAATTTTAGTCGCGAATTTTTGGGGATGGCAGCACAAAGAGTGGGAAGGCGTAAGCAAAAAGGCCAGTAAATTTATGCAAATTAGCCTAATGTTTTTAATAGGCGCCGCTTTGATTATTGGTTATAGCGCTAAACTGCATGTGTCGTGAAAAAACCTTTGTACACGACAAAGTTTAGATTGAAAAAGATAACTCGCTGAAGTATAACGTAAAACTTTAATCTACTAAAAAGAAAGGAGTACGTTATGAAAGCAGTCAGCGAGTTAGAAGAG
>JBAYJT010000053.1:0-8435 GCA_041664965.1 Gammaproteobacteria bacterium | reverse complement strand
TTTTAGCCCCCAAAGTAACCGCGGCTATAGCTGCAGATATACCAAGTGTATGGTCTGACAAACCAATAATCACACCAAATTTTTCGGATAAATATGGAATAGCTCGCAAATTCATCTCAGTAAAGGGGGTAGGGTATGCGGAAGTACATTTCAAAATGGATAATTGTCCATTACCTGCTTTTTCACATACCGATATTGCCTCTTCAATATCAGACAAAGTTGCTATCCCGCTTGAAAGAATAATTGGTTTACCTTTTGAAGCAACATACTCCAATAGAGGTATGTCGGTTATCTCCAAAGAAGCTACCTTATATGCAGGAACATTCATTGCCTCTAAAAAATCGACCGCAGCAAAATCAAAAGGGGAGGAAAAACAAATTAACCCTAAATCTTCGGCAATTTTCTTAAGTTTTGGTTGCCACTCCCAAGGTGTATACGCTTCCTGATAAACCTGGTATAAGGTCTTCCCATAATGTAAGCTCCCCTTTTGTAGTCTAAAAAAATCATTATCAGCGTCTATAGTTATGGAATCAGGTTTATAAGTCTGCAGCTTAATTGCGTCTGCCCCAGCTTCTTTTGCCACATGAACAGTTCGGACAGCAATTTCAAAATCCTGAACATGATTTGCTGATAATTCTGCCACAATAAAAACAGGACAATTATCTCCAACAACTTTGCTCGATATTTTTATTTGCATCTAACTACCTACTTTATGCACGCCAAAGGGAAAATAGTCAGTAGGTATTACCTACCGCTTCTTATGATATTCAAACTCTCATCGTAACCATAATTGAAAAGCAAATCTACGATGCTCATATATGGCAGAAAACCATCATATAATTGGGTATAACTTGGGTGTTGATATTTATGATAATAAAGAGCTATGTTGTTAGCTACTATTGCCCCCCCAGGAAAATCCTTTTCAATATAGCATGCCGCACCTGGAGGAGAAACATATTCATCACAACCAATAGACTTACAAATTGATACTATACGCTTATCGCTCACACCTTCCAAGTTAAGCATCTCAGAAGTACGTACAATACATGTATTAATACCCATCCTATTCAATAGCGCAGTAATTATCCCAATATTAAAATCTTTTAATTTATCGGTTTTAGTGTTAATTAATTCTTGGACAAAAAAATAGATTTCATCAAAGAAATTTGCCTTGCGATAAGCAAAGAAAATACTTTTTAAGTGCTTTTGTCGCCAGTTAATAGCATCATTAATTTGGGCTTCATTAATTTTTAATTTATCTCTCTCTATAGTCTTTCGAATAGGGATTGTAAGATATATTTCTCCATTAGAAGACCTTATCCTGTTTCTCACATGCCAGCTACATTTTTCTAATTTAACATCATCTAAAAAAACGAATTTATCAACACTATCAATCAGATCGAAATATCCCAACCATGGAATATCTGTTGGTTGCATAATTGCGCATTTCATTAAGTATCTCTACTCTTTTTTCTGCTTGCTACTAAAAAATCACACCGACCTTTTTTTATTTCTTCCTTATAATCTAAAAGCATTCTTTCAAAAGAAATAAATTTAGGGGCATAACCAAAATCCTGCTTGGCTTTTGTAATATCGAAGACATACGAAAAACCCGTACTTTTTTTATCCGGCCGATATACAATTCCTGAAATTTTATCTTTGAGCGAAAAAACTTTTATTGTGGTTCTTACCTGCTCGTCCAAGGACAAAGGAACCCCCGAGGTAATGTTGTAAAGTCCTGCCGCTCTAGTGCTTTTTAATGCTGAAATAAATGCCGAAATCACATCTTTTATATAAACAATATCCCTCGAAATCTTACTATCACCCCAAATTTCTATTTGCTCCCCTCTTATAGCCTTTTCTACAAAAACCTGGAAACCTGATTTATAGTACTTACCATTTTCATATATTTCCAAATGTGGCCCATAACCATAAACTGGAGGAAGCCGAAATACAATTCCTTGTATACCATATTCCTGACTGTAGTGCTCAATAAGATCACATGCCATATTCTTAGTTATTACGTAGAGAGCGTGATCTCCTGTAAACAGAAAATCTCTCGGCATTTTCTCGGTAATAGGCTTGTCCTTTGCCCATAAATTTCTTACATCCGCATAGCTGGATGTAAAAATTATTTTAGGAATTTTATTTATCCTACAGTATTCCAAAACATTAAGCGTTCCATTAACATTCGTATTTACGTAATCAAATGGATTATAATTTCTCACATTAGCTGGCAACGTAGCGGCCAGCAATACAACAGCTTTTACTCCTTGTGTGGGTAAACTATAAAAATCATCTGCTTTAGTAATATCCAACTTTACAAAAGAAGCTCCTTTTTTAAGCAAATATCCCATAGACACTTCATTTCTGCCTGTTGCTATAACCTCATTTTTCTCCATCAATAGTTCATCAACTAAATAGGTTCCAATAAAACCAAAAGCCCCTATAACAACTATCATTTGTCCCCCTTACTCAATATTGCATTAATAATATTTTCTTTACCTTCTCCTACTTCTAATTTATCTATTTCAACTTTTTGAATAACGTACTTGCTATAAAATCTATACAGAAAATTTTTAAAGTCCACAATCTTGTCAAATTCATACAGCGGACCAAATCCATGAAATATTTCTCTCTGTGATGGATTTTGATAGAATGCAACCGTTGGAGTTCCAATACAAAAAGATTCAAACATTGTTGTACCAGGTGAAGTAAGCACCAAATCTGAATTAACCATATAATTGTAAACATTATTCACATCTATGTGTACAACAACATCCGCCGCCTTTTTTCGCTTTAGTAAATTATGCACAACATCATCAAATTGGAAAGCAGAGCCTAACACCACAGTTATCTTAAAACTAGGATTCATCTCAAGCAACTTAGCCAATACTTTAGAAGTTAAATTGGCTGGATCACTTCCACCAAATAATAGTAAAATTTTCTCTAATTTATTCCTAAATTTATATGTATTTTTCATACTATAAAATTCCCTTCTCAAAACCAAATACCTAGGCCCTTCAAGATAAAGAGTACCGCGCTTTTTATCAACATAAGATGTATTTTTATAATCCGTTCCTATTACAGCATTTATCACCAAATCAGCATGATGATTAGCTGCCGAAACATTACCAAAAATTACCAATTTGGCAAATAAATTTACTTTGATAAACTCTGCAAATTCCTCGTCAACATATAACTTATCTATTACAACAACATCTGGCCTATATTCACACAGGAAGTCCTTCATTTCTTTAAGATCGTCAACCTTACGAATAGAAAAATTATTTCCTTTTATTTTATTAACTACCACCTCATCACTTTGTGTTATAAATTGGACGATCGCATGCAAAGACAACCTATTCGCCAAAGAAATGGTCCGATACACATGCCCCATACCCATAGAAAAACCACCATCCGTAATAATAGCTATTCTGCATTTTTCAAAGATTCTAGCCTGTTTTTTCCCTATAGGACCTGGTGTTTCACACATTAGTTTTTAGTTTTTTTCAAAAGGTTACTCGCCATTTTTAGCCCCTGTAAATCCAAGATTTTTGCTGCCTCCTTTATCTCATCTTGTATAGAAGCGCAATATTTTTTCTGCCTAACATTCTTACTGATAAGCAACAACCATGGTTTTCGCATAAACAAATCAACAATTTTTTTCATTCCAAAATAATGGTCTTTCGCATACAAGAAATCATAAACAGCACAAAGCAAGCAATAATCCTCTTCCGTATCAAGAGTAATTCTAATAGGAAATCCTATTTGCGATCTAAATAATTCTACTTTCAAGATATTGCAGCAAACAGAATTTCTATAAAAATACGGCGTAACATGCTCCCTTTCATATGGATCTTTACCTTTTAAAAATGCTTCTTTTAAGACATCAATATTAAACACTTCTACATCCATACCATTACTAAAAACTTTTTCCGTACAACTGAAAGTGTAGTCTGTTTTTGCCTTTATATGTGCAGCTATTACTTTATCAACTATTTCCGGATCTATACACGGACAATCACTAGTAATTCTCACAATAATATCCAAAGATTTTTCTTTTGAACACAAATAGTATCTAGACAACACATCTTCTTTGCTCCCCCTAAACCATCCTACATGTTCCTTTTGAGCAATTTTTATAATTTCATCATCTTCTATAGAAGTGGTGGTAGCAACTACAATTTCATTAGCTAACCTAGATTTTTTTAGCCGTCTGATAACTTGCTCTAATACAGTAATATTGCTAGAACAAGGCAAACATTTAAGAACTTTTCCGGGTAACCTCGTGGAAGCCAACCTAGCCTGGATTATAATGCCTATTTTCATCTAAACACCTTGTAAGAAACATCTTCAACAAGATTTTTTGATTTATTTTTCTAATAAAAACCATGTAGAATCATCGGATGGAAAGTTATTATCTCTATGGTAAGTGAAACCATAATTAACTAACTTTAGATCATTATATTTATCCATAAACTCTCCAGCAAAATCTCTTTTAAATAACCTGTTTTTATTTCCTCTATACACCACTGCGACGGGTTTTGGGTTGTAATATTCAACTAAACATATGTATCTGTTGCTTGATTCATACAGCATTGAATACACACTTGGAAGCATTCGAGGATTCAAATGTATTAGTACCCCAGATATCAAAACCAAATCCTTTTTTTCTTTTGGCTTAAAGTTATGCAAGCTAGTATTATAAATGCTACAATCTTTTATTTTCCTTAATTCACGACATGCTTTTTCATTGATCTCAACTGCTGATAATTCTATTGTTGGTTTAAGCATTTTTATTGCAAGCAAATTAAGCCCCACGTTTGAACCAAATTCTATCACAGATTTACAACCCGCTGTTTCTCTAAATACCGTTGAAAACAAAGCAATTTTTCTTGCCAATATTTCATCACCTTTGTTTCTTTCAATGTAATCATTTCCAAATTTACCAGCCCAAAAATCTTCTTGCGCAGTTTTAAATTGCTTCATGTTGCTTCTCCGTTATTTCTGTTACAATTATAGCTAGCATGTAGTACTGCTAGCAATTTACTAAAAATAATTAACACAAACCTAAAACATACTTTCTAATTAACATGGTGATTCCTAAAGCCTCAACAAATTCATCCTTGCTAATTCGATATACTTCTAAAATCATCTAAATAATGAGTAGCGATTATAGCGTTATTCTCTAGTAAGCAAGGGACACCATCGACAACTGGGTACGCTAATAATCCATTTTTGGTAAAATATGAATTTTTTATTAGTTCCATTGGTGTTTTTGTAATAGGACAAACCAAAGGGTTATTAACAACTTTATTGCTGTTAGGGGCTTTTTCTATGATAATGATGCCTGTTGGATTCAACGGATTAGAACATATATCGAATAATCTATGCTCTATTATATTCAATCCAAGAGAAGTAGCAACCGAATATAAGTTCTTAACATAACCATGCTGTTCCATCCTTTTCCTTGCTTCTTCATTTGCAAATTCATACGCTGGTTCTAATAAAATTAAATACTTTTTTGTAACCCTGACCAACTCTATTAGAGCTTCTTTTTCTCTTCCCCCGTTAGGCTCTACTGAATGCGAAGTGTATACTATATCAATCGAACTATCAGCTAGGGGAATATTGAAGAGATTCCCCATAAAAAGCTCCACTTCTACGCCATTGACCTTGCTATATTCAAGCGCATATCTGACCCTGGACCAAGACAAATCAAACCCATATACCTCTTTAGGCTTGGTTTTTAATTGTGGAATAAGGTCTATCAAAGTTGTTCCTTCACCCACCCCAGCTTCTAAAATAGAATCGTATTTAACACCAAATTCAGCAATAACTTCTGCAATAGATCTTGTATACTTTTTTAGAAATCCAGGGTTTTCCTTTGCGTGTTTAATATAGCTTCCACTTTGAAAATCGTAACTAATCAAAATTATCTCATCTGTATTTTTTGTATTTTCATCTTTTAGATATTGAATTATGTTTTCACCATTTTCGTAGATTTTTTTTATAATATTAAGCATGTTTTTTTTCATGATTATCTTCCTTTAACTCATCTTACATACAACCTTCTCGCACTAGTTATAACAAAATCCTGCTCACTCTCACTCAACCCAAAATACAACGGCAACGTAATCACTCCATCATAATACTTCTCAGCCTCTGGATAATCTCCCTCCTTAAACCCAAATTGCCTATAATGTGGTTGTAAATGCACTGGAATGTAGTGCACAGCAACACCAATACCAGCGGCTCTTAATTCGTCAAATACTTGCCCACGCGTTTTCTTAATTTGATCTAATTTTAACTGGATAACATAAAGGTGAAATGCAGAATAGTTATATTTTTCTTGAAAAGGTAGAATAACCGGCAAATCTTTTAGAGCCTGATTATAACGCTTTACTAACTCATGTCTTCTATCAACAAATTCATCAATTCTACTTAATTGACTCAATCCTAAAGCGCACTGCAAATCTGTAAGTCTATAGTTATAGCCTAAGGCAATTTGTTGATAATACCAAGTCCCATGCGACTCACTCACCATAGTTTCTGGGTTTCTAGTCATTCCGTGAGAACGCAGTAGTTTCAGCTTTTCGCACAGCTCTTTCTTATTAGTCATGATCATACCGCCCTCACCTGTTGTTATGATTTTTACAGGATGAAAGCTAAACACCGCCATATCCGAATAAGCACAATCCCCGATATTATGATCGTAATATTTTCCACCAATAGCATGCGATGCATCTTCAACAACGTAAAACTTATACTTATCCGCCAAAGATCTAATGGCTCGCATATCACAGGATTGACCAGCAAAGTGAACTGGTAGAATTAACTTTGGAAGTTTGTTATTTTTTGCTGCAATTTCTAATTTATGGGTTAGAGATTCAATGCTTAGGTTGTAAGTTTTAGGATCAATGTCTACAAAATCAATACTAGCACCACAATATAACGCACAATTAGCCGATGCTAAAAAAGTATTTGGCGAAGTCCAAACATAGTCACCCTTTTTTATATCCAAAGCTAAACACGCCAAATGTAGAGCTGCTGTTGCATTGCAAACAGAAACAGCATATTTTGCGTTACAATAATTCGCCACCGCCTCTTCAAACTTATCTACTAGTGGACCTTGCGTTAACCAATCTGAGTGCAAAACATCGTTAACAGCACTAATATCCGCTTCTGATATATCTTGATGTCCATAAGGAATTTGTTTCATGAATGCAGTTCCCTTAGCTCTTCAACCGTCAAACAACACGGATTCGTCTCTGAACTGTATTCAAAGCCATGCAAAACTTTCTCACCAACTTCATTCAGTGCATTCTGTAAGTAATTAATTTTTTTAGCAAATTGAATGGTAGGTTGAATTACATAATGGTTAGCAAACTCCAATGTTCTATGCGAATCGTCCTTCGGACACATTACTTCATGCAATTTTTCGCCTGGTCGAATTCCAATGACTTTATGGCTTAAATTTTCACCCAAAGACTTAATTAAATCTAAAATGTTAGTTGAAGGAATTTTAGGTACAAAAATTTCACCACCATGCATGCGTTGAAAACTTTCTACAACAAAATCCACTCCTTGTTGCAATGTAATCCAAAATCGCGTCATTCTTGGATCAGTAACTGGCAATTCATTCACACCAGCTGCAATTAGTTTTTTAAAATATGGTATAACCGAACCACGTGAACCAACCACATTCCCATAGCGCACAACAGAAAAAGTTGTCTTGTGTCCACCAGCAATATTATTTGCAGCCACAAAAATTTTATCAGAAACTAGTTTAGAAGCTCCGTATAAGTTTATGGGATTTGCAGCTTTATCTGTTGAAAGTGCGATAACTTTTTCGACATCATTTTCTAGAGCTGCCTGAACTACGTTTTGGGCACCATTGACATTGGTTTTAATACACTCCATAGGGTTATATTCAGCAGCAGGAACTTGCTTCATAGCAGCAGCATGAACAACCATGTCAACATCTCGCATAGCTCGCTTTAAACGCTCTTCATCTCGCACATCACCAAGAAAATAACGCATGCATGGCTGAGAAAACTCTTGCTCCATTTCAAATTGTTTAAGTTCATCGCGCGAATATACCACCACACGTCGAGGTTTATACTTATTGAGGATATTCTTAACAAAGCAGTGACCGAATGAACCAGTTCCACCAGTAATCAAAATCGACTTATCATCAAACATGCTTTACCTTTCCCTTTCCAAAACTTTCGACCCAAAATAAATTATGAAAATATTATAACCACTTTTAAATAATTTACTAGGGGGGAAGAATAATGAATCGCAAAAAACATGTCTACGCGTTTTCTTTATAAATCAATAGATTGAAAAATCAAATCTACTTCTCTTTCAAAATATGTGGGTAAATAAAAAATAAAGAAGGAATTTTATTGTCCTCACCTATCCAATCC
>JBAYJT010000052.1:0-9761 GCA_041664965.1 Gammaproteobacteria bacterium | reverse complement strand
CTTCCTTCGAAAATTGCTTATAATCTCTCACGCGACAGCTCCTTTTGTTGTTATTAGGATTTAGGAAGCTTTTATTTTAAGGCTTCCTATCTGCTGTCGCACTTCTATTTAGAATTTACATTTGTTAGAACAGCCTAACAGATCTGCTCTTAGATTCACAATTTTCCTTATCTCGCACGCTCAATTTTCATTTCCAACATTGGATCTTCATTGCCACTCGCTTGAACATTTTTTAAGGCGGTTTGATAGGCATCTAATGCTTCGGCTTTTTTGCCAAGAGCTAAAAGAACATCACCGCGGATGGAAAAAACTTCGGCCGTAAAAATCGGATCTTCGATTTTTTTAAGCACATCTATAGCTTCCAGATTTTTTTTATCTTCCAGAAAAACTCGCGCTAACCTAACACGCGCTATCTGACGCACAGTCTTATTATTACCATGTTTTACAACCCAATTTAATTTATCTTCAGCTGCTTTGTAATTACCAGCTACAACTAAACTTTTAGCCTGCAAAAATGCAGCGAAACTAGCATAGGTCGTATTTTTGTAATTTTTTATCAATTGATCGGATATACCTTGCATTTCTTCTGGTTTGGCAAAATTTTCCATGCTTAATAGTTCGCTATAGAGAAAAGAAGCAGCGGCGACCTGCTGAACTTTGTAATTATGCCAATAACGCCAACCGTAACTTGTCAGTAAAAATATGGCAATTCCGGCTAAAATCGAGACGCCATATTCTTTCCACCATTTTTTTAACATCTCTTTTTGTTCTTGATCAGACAAGTAACTCATGCCAAACACTCCTCATTTAAAAAGTTCACAAGATCAGCTCGTTTTAGAGTTTCTTCCGGTTTATTCTGCCTTAAATATTTCACCACTACCGTAGCTTTATCCAAAACCAAAGCTAGTTTAGCTCCAGACTTATCGGCACGTTTCATCTGTTTTGCAAAATCACCACCGTTACAATTGGTCAAAAGACGCAAAGTAGGAATCGCATCACGCAATTCCTCTGCCAATTCAAACCCAGAAACTTCAGCATCTTCTCCCAACATCAGTAAGTAAACATGTGGAGCTGCTTCTAATTTCCAATTTTCGCTAACTAACGCCAATAACCTTTCCAAACCAATAGCAAAACCAATAGCTGGCGTACTTTGTCCACCAAGTTCTGCAACCAAATTATCATAGTGCCCACCAGCACAAATAGCACCCTGCGCACCAAGCTCATCAGTAACCCATTCAAATACTGTATGACAATAATAATCCAAACCTCGCACTAAATTTGGATTTACTATGTATTTAATTCCCAAACCATCTAACATTGCTTTTAAACGACTAAAATGCTCTCTGGCATTATCATCTAAATAATCCAATAATTTCGGTGCACCTAATATTAAATCTTTCAAAGCAGGATTTTTGCTGTCTAAAATACGAAGTGGATTAGTAGTTAAACGCTTTTGCGAGTCCTCATCTAGCTGAGAAATATTATCTTGTAAATAAGCTACTAAAGCCTCACGATATCTAGCACGACAAGCGCTTGTACCTAAGGTATTTATTTCTAAACGCACTTTATTTTCAATGCCCAGTAGGCGCCATAATCTTGCAGCCAATAACAAAACTTCTATGTCTATATCTGGACCAGGTAAGCCAAAAACTTCAATGCCAAATTGATGAAACTGGCGATAACGACCTTTTTGCGGACGCTCATGCCTAAACATCGGTCCCATATACCATAGACGTTGCGTTTGGTTATGTAACAAACCATGTTCCAAGCCTAAACGTACACAACTTGCCGTTCCTTCTGGACGTAGCGTCAAACTATCGCCATTTCGGTCTTCGAAGGTATACATTTCTTTTGAAACAATATCAGTAACTTCGCCTATAGTACGCACAAAAAGTTCGGTGGATTCAAGAATAGGCGAGCGCACTTCTTGGTAGCCATAACTCGCCATTAAATTTTGCAAAATTGATTCTAAATGCTGCCAATGTGGAGTTTCATTTGGCAAAATATCATTCATCCCACGAATTGCTTGCAATTTTTTTGCCATGAATATAGCCCTATCCTAGCGTGCTGAGCTTTCTGATAAATTAATAACTCTCCCAGAAAGAGAGGAAGAAGAGTTCATTGCCGATACTTTGTTATTTTTTTTAAGTCCAGAAGAATTTTGCGGAACGCTAATATCAACCACCGGAGGACCACTGCTCTCCTGGTTTTTTTCCTCTTTGGTTGATTTATTTTTCTTCTCTTCTTTCGGTTTATCTTCCGAATTACTCGCATCCTTTACCACCTCTACCTGTTCACCACCTACATTGAGTGTTTGAGTAGCCGCATTATTATCAGGTTGCGGAGCTACTGGAACGCTATCATTAGACGGTACTAGCGTAACATTACCCGGTGTAACATTGGATGGAGGAACATCCGCTGGTTTGCTTGTTTCCACAACAGAATTGTCTACTGGTTGAGAATCGCTGCTGTGGTGCCCAAATACCCACAAGAGGACGAGCAAAATCAAAGCAAAAAACACGCCAATGCTAAACATTTTCATGATTTTAGCGCTAAAAATTTCTTTAGATGTTTCGCTGGATACTTCCGGTGTTAGAAGTGATGGCTCTTTCATTCCTGGCATAATTTTTGCAAACTCTTGCAAAATTTCCTCTTTGGGCAAGCCAACCATATTAGCATAAGACGCCAGATAGCCCTTAATATATGCCACAGCTGAAAAACGCGCATAGTCGTCACTTTCCAGTGCCTGAATAGTAGCTTTATTTAAAAACATCCTTCGCGCAATTTCTTCTTGCGTTAGACCCAAAGCTTCACGTGCCTTACAAAGCTTTCGTCCAGGTGTGCTAATCTGTTCAGATTGTTCAATTTCTAAATTATCGCTCATAATTTCTTCTTTTCGTTAAATGCCACTAAATTCGCCATATTCTATGCGATTATGGCAATTTACGCAAAGCTTGCTTCGCTTTTATGCGTTTTGGATCGTATTGCAGGGACTTACTAAAATAAGAACGGGCTAAATTCTTATCAGAAAGAGCCAATGCCGCGAAACCTGCGTTTTCGTAGGCAGCAGCAACTTGCAAATATTTTGGATCGGCAATAGCTAGACGAAAATATTTTAAGGCTTCTTTAGCTCTACCAGAACGAAAAAGATAAGTTCCATAATTATTAAAACTTGCACCCTTTTCATTTGGATTGGATAAAACAATAGCGTTCTGATAGTAACTTTCCGCTGCTTTTTTATCACCAACACTTTCCAAAAAATAACCCATGGCATCGTTAGCTAAACTGCTTTGTGGATTTTCCTCTAACGCCAAAAGTAACTTTTTCTTCGCTAAATCACTCTCGCCAGCTTTTAAATACGTCAAACCAAGCTTGACGTTCGAATCTGCCGCCATGTTGTTTGGCGTGTTGCTCTGCACATTGCTGCAGGCAACAATGAAAAATAGAAAAAAAATTAAGATTAGCGTTTTAAAATTTAACATATTGATTTATATAATATTTATGTAGACATGTTTTTATGCAATATTTTTATTTCGCCCCTGCGGGGCTTGATTCATCGCGTGTTCAATTACCCAGCCCGACGCTCTCACTCGTTCCTCGTGATCGCTTGGGCTGGGCTATTCTAAACTTGCCCTTTCAGGGCGTGGTTAAATATATCATTCCATAATTCATCTTCCATAATTCATCATTCATAATTCATCATTCATAATTCATAATTTTCCCTATCTCTACCCCCGCCAACTGCCCACAAGCTGCCAAGATATCAGCGCCGCGCGACTTACGCGTAATGGTGTTAATATCTGCCGCTAAAAGAATATTTCTAAAAACATCGATGTTTTCTTGCTTAGTTGGCCTAAAGTCACCAGCTTTATCTTTTCCTAAATTAAACGGGATTAAATTCACCTTACAAGGAACATTTCGCAATAACTGCACTAGCTCGCGCGCTTGGGCTGGACTGTCATTTACGCCATCTAGCATAACATATTCCATCGTCACCAACCTTCTGGGCGAGGACGCAAAATACTCTTTGCAGGCTGGAATTAACTCACGGAGTGGATATTTTTTGTTGATCGGCATCAAAGCGGTGCGTAACTCGTCATTGGGCGCATGTAAAGATACTGCAAAAGACACTTCACTCTCTTCACGAAGCTGCTTAAAAGCCGGCACAATACCAGATGTACTCACAGTTACACGATATTTGGAAAGTCCATAAGCAAAATCGTCGAGGAATAAATTCGCTGCAGCGATAACATTTTCTAAATTCAAAAGTGGCTCGCCCATACCCATAAACACTACGTTAGTTACAGCATGCTTTTCAAATCCCAAAGCCTGACGCGCCAAATAAAGCTGCCCAACTATTTCAGCAAGTTCTAAATTTCGCGTAAAACCTAATTTTCCCGTTGCACAAAAAACACAGCCTAAGGCACAACCAACTTGCGAAGAAATACAAAGCGTACCACGATCGTCTTCTGGAATAAAAACCATCTCAATGACTTTTTTATCTTCCAATTCTAAAAGCCACTTGCGTGTGCCATCAGAAGAAATTTTCTCGCTTATTACTTTGGGCAATCTTAGCTCAAAATTTTCTTGCAAATAAGCGCGCAAGCCCAAACTGAGATTCGTCATCAAGGAAAAGTCAGTAATTCCGAGTTGATGAATCCACTTTATGACTTGATCGGAACGAAAGCTTTTCTCGCCCATTGTGGCAAAATAATCCGCTAAACGTTTTCGGTCGAAATCAAGAATGTTGAGTTTGGAAATGCTCATTAAATTTTGCACCCGGGGCGACACTCACCCAGGGCGACATCTCGTCACGCGAGACGCGCTCTTTATTGTTATTAATTTATCTGCTGTGAATTTCTTCTGGCTTAAAAAAATAATTCACCTCAAAAGCCGCAGTTTCTGGAGCATCAGAGCCGTGCACTGCATTGGCTTCTATAGAATCAGCAAAAGTTGCACGGATTGTTCCTGGAAGAGCGTTTTTAGGATTAGTTGCTCCCATAATTTCGCGATTTTTTAAAATAGCGTTTTCGCCTTGTAAAACCTGTACCACAACTGGTCCAGACGTCATAAATTTCACTAAATCATTAAAAAAAGGCCGTTCGCGGTGAACTGCATAAAAACCCTCGGCCTGCTCTTTACTCAAATGTAACATTTTAGCCGCTACAATTTTAAGGCCTCTGTCTTCGAAATGTGAATAAATTTTGCCGATAACATTTTTTGCTACGGCATCAGGTTTGATGATAGATAACGTAAGTTCTATTGCCATAAAAATACCTCCGAGCCGTAGGCTACCACTGCGACATAGCCGCGGTCAAGCCTGATACTTCAAACACATTGAACAACATAAGAAATTGCCTTAATATAACCAATATTATTGCCACAATAGTAAATTATCCCCAGGAGGAAATATGACAACTCAGTATAAGCACATCTTATTAGCCCTAGAATTAAACCCCAAAAGCGATCGACCGCTTATTGAAAAAGCTGAATATTTAGCCAAACAAACTAAGGCTAAAATCACGCTAGTACACGCTGTAGAGCATATTGGTAGCTACAGTTCAACTGCTTATGGTATAGCTAGCATTGATCCCGCAATTGAAGAGTTGCTTGTAAAACAGGCTGCCAAAGCAATGGAAAAAGTCGCAAGCAAACTGAACATCCCGAAGAAAAATCAAATCATAAGCATTGGCTCAGCGAAATTTGTTGTTCTCGAAGAAGCGGAGAAAAACAAAGTCGACCTAATCATAATTGGTAGCCGCGGCCGCCATGGAATTAATTTTTTAATTGGCTCAACAGCCAACGCCGTACTTTACAGCGCCAAATGCGATGTTTTAGCAAGTCGAGTCAAATAATTGGCCAACATTCTCAACAAAAAAAAGGAATTACTTAAAAAGCTACTGCATACTTTGGCTTATTTTTGTTTCTTTTTTGTTTGCATTTATCTTGGACTACATTGGCTGTTTCACTCCGAATCAGGGGCTCGCATTGCTTTCAAAGCTATCAACTCTTTTTCTCCCAATAAAGTAGTTTACAAAAAAATAAGCGGAACTTTGGCTGACTTAGAATTACAAGATGTGCGCTACGCCAATCAAAGTAAAATTTTAACGATTGGACATTTAAACTTAAATTGGCGCCCAAGAGCTATACTTTACAAATGGAGGTTACATTTTACACGCTTAAATTTAGAAAATATCAACATAGAAATGCTCCCAAAACCACCACCCAGCATACGTTCCTTCAAAATTCGACATGGAGATGACAAGAACAATTCTTTCTTTAACAAATATCAATTAGCCCTAGCTGTAGATGATTTAACCATAACAAACTTAAGATGGAAAAATGCTGAAGATAATGCTGTCCACAAAATAGATAAAATAACTCTACAAATCCCATCGCAAAATGGCATAAGCTCAATTACTGCCACTTTAATAGCCAAATCAGTCAACTTTGAAATACACGGCCAAATAGCGCCAACTTATGCTCTAAATTGGCAGGCTAATTTATCCAATTTGCACGATATAAATCCCTCCTGGCAGGGCTCTCTAAAAGCTATTGGCAGCATAGAAGGAAGCAAGAAAAAACCGATTATCTCAGTGGAGCTTTCCGGAAATCAACTAGCACAAAATCAAAGCAAAATAGCGTCTTTAAAAGCGGCTCTGATGCTAAATTTAGATAAAATCAACCAATCGACATTTTCTTGCGACATTAGCGAAGTTCACATAGTTCCCTACTCTATTGATCGCATAAAAATTCAAAGTTCTTGGCAAAAAGAAGCAAAAACTGACAACGATGTTTTAACACTTGCTCTTTCCCCGGCCACCATCACTCTGCCGTTTGGCGACACGGTGAATAGATTAAATTTACAAGAAGGACGCTTAGACGCTACTTTTATCAAACAAAAACTAGACTTAAAATTACTTCTACATATAGCCGGTGAGCAGCCATTGCTAGCATCTCTAACTATTCCAAATTATAAAAAAAGATTGCCTTTATCTAAACATGAATTTAAAGCCTCCATGCAATGGAATAGCTCCAACCTCGCTCCTTTAAGTTTTCTTCTCCCTGATCTCAAAAACCCGCAAGGTAAGTTAAGCTTGAACTATAATGCGACAGGAACTTTTGCTAAACCAGGTCTAATCGGCAGCACTGCTCTCACTGACTTTAGTGGAGATATACCTAAATTGGGTATACATTTAGTGAATAGCTCTGTTAAAATCAATACCGACCGCTACGATATTAATTACACTGCTCTTTTACAATCCGGACACGGCCAAATAAACATTCATGGTAACAGTAAATTAGATAAACTTGGCAACAACAATACGCTTTTTAGGGTCGACGGTTCTAACTTTCTTCTAAGCAATACACAAGGTGCTTTTTTGGTTATTTCCCCAAAACTAGAACTAAAATCCAATAACAAACGCATTGAATTAACGGGAGATGTACAAGTTCCAGAAGGTAAAATACGCCCAGAACATGATGGCGATGTAGCAACGCTACCGCAAGAAGTTGTTTTTATCACAGAAAACGACAAAAATGTGAAGCCATGGCAGCCGCAAATTTACTCTAAACTCAATGTTTTTCTTGGCGATAAAGTAACAATAAAACTCATGGGACTATATGGCTATCTTAGTGGAAAGCTCCAAATTAAAGATACACCTGATAACACCACAGCCAACGGGGTTTTAAATATAACCAAAGGCACTTATAAACTCTATGGTCAAACACTTGCAATTACTAACGGAACATTAACTTTTATCGATAGCAGCATTACAAATCCCAACATTAACATAACAGCCACTAAAACTTTCCAGCAATCAGAAATTGCTGCTTCCTGGCAAAATAAAAGTGCTAACTTAGATAATCTCACCGTAGGATTGCATATCCAGGGAAATCTAGATCGACCATCCACAACTTTAATCTCTTATCCGATTTCTCTAACACCAGCCGACGCTTTTTCTTACTTGCTTTTAGGACAACCTGCCAATCAGGCCGGGGATAACAAAGCCTCCCTGCTTTTCAACGCCGCAAAAACATTGAATGTTAGTGGCCTCGGCGAGGTTAGTCACATGACTGATCAATTGCGTAAAACTTTTGGTCTAAGTAAACTTGGAGTAGAGTCCCAATCTGTCATAAAAAATGATACACCTGACCTCGCTTCTACCGCTATCAAACTTCTGCCTCAAAACAACACCAGTGCTAGCAGCAATGCAGCCACAACAACAGCTCTAGCCCTTGGCAAATATCTTTCGCCTAAATTTTACATAGGCTACAGCTACCGCGTTAGCGATCAAGTCAACGTCTTCAAAATAAATTACATCGTAAACAAAAGCTGGACCGTACAAAGCGAAACCAGCACTGTAAGCAAAAGCATGGACTTGCTTTATCGAATTGAGCAAAACTGAACTTAAAAACGTAACATATTGATTTATAAAGAAATCGCGTAGACATGTTTTTTAGGCAAATTTCTCTTGCCATCAACTGGAATTAGCGAGAAACTATGGGCGTTTTTAAAAGCACCTATTTTTTGGTCTCAAATTTTATTTTTTGGAGGTTTCGATAATGCGTAAACAATTAGTCGTAGGATTAGCAGTTTTAGCCATGGGATTTGGCCTAGCCGGCTGTGGACAAGATTCTGATAACAACGTTGCTCCACCTGCTCCCGCTACCCCAGCTGCTACACAACCAGCAGATAATCAAGCAGCTCTAGCGGCACCAGCTCCGGCGGCACCAACTCCAACAACCGCTGCAACCACTACACCTACTGTTAATCCAACACCTGCTGCGCCAACACAAGTTGCTCCAGCAAACGTAGAGCCAGCTAGTAACCCGGTAACAACAACTACCACTACAACTACTGCTCCAGCAACGATGGTACAAGCCACACCTACAACGACAGATACAGCTACTGTTCCGGCTGCCACCAGCACCGTACCAGCAAGCGTTCCAGCTGTAGCTCCAACTGCTCCAACTACTGATAGCAATGCTCCTGCCGCTGTCGATCAAGCCCAACAGCAGCCAGCTAGCAACCAAATTGGTCAGCCAAACGATGAGGATTAATTAAAACTCTTCATAACTACAAAACGGCGCACTAAAATGCGCCGTTTTGGTTTGGTAAAAACAATACCAAATTAACAATTCATCATTCATCATTCATAATTCATAATTTATTACTGGCCAATTGGCATTTAGCGTTATGAAAAGCAAATTTCTCCCGATCTCACTAATCCTAGTACTTGCCCTCCTTTCCGGCTGTGCTGTCGCACCAGAGCGCTTAGGTATATCTGAAGCCACTTGGAACAAATATCCACCAGCCAAACAAAAAGAGCTGCGAAATCTTTACTATCAAGCAGAAAAAATACGTGAAGAGCAAAAGAAAAATCCTGGGCGGTCTTTACAAAAACCTCTCTTTGTCACAATTAACGACGGTAAAGTCTTAATGCCTCCTTTCACAGCTTGGTCTTCATACCAAACAAAATCATTTGTAATAAACAAAGAAACTTGCCTAGATAATGAAATAAAACAACTGAAAGGGGATGGGAAAATCGCACTCCGTGCTTGTTACCAAAAAGGCATTTTGTATCTAGATCCCAGCCAATTTGAGCAAAGCAAAATCTTGGGCACCACTCAATTTCTTTACAATCCTCTTTGGGAACAAGGGGTTAGTTATAAAAATATCAACACTGCAGGCTATGTGAAATTAAAAAACGCTACTGTAACAATTCAAGAATTACCGGAGAATTATGAGCCAAAATCAT
>JBAYJT010000051.1:0-9829 GCA_041664965.1 Gammaproteobacteria bacterium | reverse complement strand
GCAAAATAGTCGCTAGCTGTTGTCTATCTAATTTTCCCAAACCTAGTATTTTATCCATATAAAGTATATTCTGTATGCTATTTTTAATGTATTAATCTAATTATGGTATATATAATATACTATTTTAAGGTTATTAGCAATTACCGCATGAAATTCGTACTTTTTATAGCCATAAGAATGAATTATAAAAGTTCGCAATTTCCGGCCTAAATGCAGTGTTAAGCATGTCAGAGTGACGTGTGTGGGTGTGAGGTTTTGTCATATATTCATATTACCCTACAATAACAAAGACCGGTGTGTCACCGGCAGTTTGTTTTTGTTCGCCAAAAAGTATCTATACAATTAATTTTCATAATACACTACGTCGCCATTCCCCATAATGGCATCATCCTTTAAAATCCGATGTTTTTCACCTGTCGCAAAATCATAAATCCAAAGATCATAATACTCACTAAAATTCCTAGCACCATTTACAACGAATAGCAATTTGTCATATTGTGGCAAATACAGAACAGGGCGAATCATATCATCATTGCCATCAAAAAAATCCATATTTTGAACTACCTCACCATCAAGACTAGTTAAAAAATATTTATATTTACCACCACCAGTTCTGCATAATAATTGCTTTGTTTTGCTGCGCCAAATGAATGGGGAGTCACAATTACGAAGAAAAGTGGATCTGACTTTATGTGTATCAACGTTGTAAATTAAAATTTTTCCCCTATCATTAATTTTTGTGCTACTAAAAACAACTTCAGTTTTAGATACGGGTATTAAACTATCCCCAAAATCAACATCGCTAAGCGAAGCCACTCTTTTTGGTTTTTTTTCTAATTGTCTATAATCTAGGCTATAAATCCCATCATCCTGCTTAGAGTGTCCCCCAACATAATAAAATAAAAGCTTTTTGCTCTCTGGCAAAAATACTGGATAAGCAGCATTTGGAAATAATTTAGTCATCTGCGAAGTCTTTAAATTATATTCCATTATGCTTGGCGAAAGTTTTTCAGTCATAGGGCCATAATAGGTAGTCAAAAGTATTCTGTCTGCATCAATTTTTGTTAATCCCGAAAAACTTGCCATAATTAGCTTTTTCAAAACTACTTCTTTAGAATTCGACAAATCTAAAGAGATCAGAAAATCTCCAGAACCATAAATTATTTTACCTGTAACTGCTGCCATGTTAGCTCCCAAAGTCAGTAGTGGATAAAATACCATCATAATTAAAATTATTAATTTTTTCATAGCATTCACTCCCAGCTATATTTATGCCGCATAGCATCAACATAACTTTGGCAATTCTGCTTAGGTGGTAAAATAGCCCTATAATGATTTTGATCATAACCAGATAAGTAAAAATCATTCCTATTCATTGAAGCATGATAAACAGTGCTATCAAATTTATATTCACTAATGTTTGATACTTCATCTATGCCAACTCTAACTCCATGACCAGAGTACCCTGCATCATATAATTCTCCTTTATCATTCGTCCAAAAAATTTCCTCATGTGCTAAATCAATATCCATTTTATGCGTAAAATCATCGCGGAACATAATTCCCCCTGAACCTTTTAGCGAACGCTCTGCAATAATAACTGCATTAGGACCCATAAATGCTGCTAATTTTTGTTTATCCGCAAATTGTTGAACCTTATGCGTCTCTTCATTAAAAATCTGCGCAAAAGCCGCTGTCTTGGCCCCGTCTATAAAATTTCCTCCTGTCATTACAGCCACCGTTCCACCCACTATGCCAGCTGCGGCGGAGCGTTCCATAATAGCAGTTTGACTCATACTATCTTTTTCGATGCTATTCACCATTCCCGAACACGCATCACCAACCGCTCCGCTTAAAAATCCATCTTTAAAACTACCGCCTTCAGCAGCGCTTAGTGTACCACCGACTGCGCCATGTAAAAGACAACTCTTAGCATTGCCAGCAAAGTTGTCTCCCCAACCACCTGCAGCTTTTAATGGCTTACATATATCTCCAACTTTTCCCCACGCCCCTACACTCACAAATGCTATACCAGCAGCTAGCACTACATGCGCGAAATCTCCTCCTGAAGCCGCAGCAACCGCTGCTGCAGTCGCGGCTTGCCAAGCCATTTGCGCTAGTAAAGTTGCTCCTTGTGTCAATACACCAACAATAATCTGTGCTGCTAAGCCTAATATTTTACTATTTAAAAGACTACCGACAAACTCACCAATCGCATGCACTACATCGCCAATAATATCGCAAATCCCACTAACTATATCACTCACCCAATCGAAAATACCAAAGCCGTTGGGATCGGTAAAGCGCAATGGATTATTGAGGCAATAGCTGTAACGATTAAAATCTTGCGGATTAGCTGGCGCTTGTAAAGTTGGATCGGCGCTTAAAAATCTTCCAAGCACTGGATCGTAAAGGCGCCCTGACATGTGGATTAAGTTAAAAGGCTCTACTTCTTCATGACCTGTAAAACCGTTATGCGTAATCGGATATGCCGGTGTGTCACCTTTGGTTTGTTTTTGTTCACCATACGGAGTGTACGTAAAATGCTGCACAATATTGCCATTATTGTCCACAATGTCCGTAACTGATCCTAAGTTATCTTTGAGCAATACATACGTGCCATTTTTACCATCATCACTTTGAATTACTAGCGTATTGTTACCAATGTAATGTTTTTGCCGAACGGCTGTAATCTTCTGCCCATCGCTTTCAGAAGTGATTTCATAATTTCCTAGATATAACGTCGTTGCGATTGTGGTTACAGTTTTTACTGTGTTCACATCCGTACGCATAAACTCATCACGATCAGCATTGTAATAGAAATTAGTTGTTGCATTACCTTGCTGTATCGTTTTCGGCTTACTGTAACTTGTGTAGCTAATATTGCGATGTATGCCATGCACAGTGCCACTAAGTTGATCCCCATTGGCATTATACTGAAATACCCTTCGAGTTATTCCCGAAATGATACTAGTTAAAGCATGCGGCCCTGCTTTTTTTTCGCCATAGAAATAATCTCCAACATCGGATTTATATCGAAGATTACCTATCCTGTCGTACTTATAGGTTGTAGTTTCTCCTCCTACGATACTGTTTTGGGTTAGCCTGTTTTGATCATCGTAGCTAAAATTTTCCGTAACATTATTTACACTATCCGTACGCTGTGTCATGTTACCAATAACGTCATAACTATAATGCAGCCCTTGCATTGCTGTGTCTTGCAAGGTCTTGATATTATTGGCATCTGCTTTAGTATGAGTTGGTTTTTGCGCAGTTTGTAGCGGGAAAAATTGCTTTTGAACAGCCAAAGCGGCACTGAGCTTAGTGTTAATATCTGTAAGAAAACCAGTTTTAGGATTGTAAGTGTAATTAGTAATTAGACCATTACTGTTAGTTTCCGAGGTTATTTGACCAGCAGCATTTGTAGCATTCAATTGCCAATAGAGTTCACTAGTTTTTGCATTGTCAATTCTGGTTAAATAACCTAGATCGTTATAATGGTTTTGAACCTGTAATCCACTGGGATACGTTGCAGTTAACGGCCGGCTAAAATTATCGTAGCTAGTCTTGATTACATAACTTTGTCCATTTACGCTAGTTATAGTTTGAGCAATGCGACCTAAAGCATCGTAAACATAACTGCGACTATAATTGGCTAAGTTGTCACGAGCGGCTTTGATAACTAAAGCAGCGTTATTAGCGGCGTTAGTAACGCCATTTACTGCAGCGAGTTTACCAATGCCATGTGGCGCCGTGTCGTATTCCCAAGTACTTGTCGCAGCTGCATCTGTACGGCTAATCATGCGACCCAATAAGTCATATTGAAAGCTAGTTTTTTGCCCCATAGCATCAGTTTGACTAATGAGCTCTCCAAGCGGATCGTATTGATATGTCCAGTGTCCCTTATCAGCATCGTCCATTACAATACGATGCCCATAAAGATCATATGACATAGTATCGACAACGTTTTCATTGTTATCTACAACACGGAGTAGATTCCCAACTGCATCGTAGGAATAAACACTTTTGCCATCCGCATTATCAAATACTTGATACAAGTTATCGCGTACATTCGAATACTTAACTTGTATTTGCTTAAGATCGTTAGTGGTTGTAGTCATCTTTACTTCATAGTCATTTGCCGTAGCAGAGCCATCAGGGTGTATAACTTTAGTCGCTCGCCCTAAAATATCGTATTCAAAACGAACATATTGCTCTGCTTCACCGTCATAATGAGGCAACGTTTTTTGCGTGACACGTCCTAATTCATCGTAAGTAGTAGTTAACCAAATTGTCCTCCCATCTACACCTTGACTGGTTTCAGCCACACGTCTATTAGCCTGATCAAAATATTCTGTTTTGGTTGTTCCTCCGCTTTTATATGTTGAAACTGTGTAGATTGCACCATTTGGCCCATTTACCCAATGATAAGAAATGCTTTGCTTTGTACCATCCGGATAGTCAGCCTCCAATAAACGACCAAAGCCATCGTAATGATTAGTTACTGTTAAACCATTTAGATCAGTAGCTTCTGCAATACTGCCAAAACGTGGATCATATACAGCTGAAGTAGCTTGTCCTAACGCATTGATATTTTTTATCACGAAACGACCAGTTGGATCGTAAACAACACTGCTAGTACGTGGTGCAAAGAGGTCATTAAGCCCGGATATTTTCGTGCTAGTAATATTGCCAAACGCATCGCGCGTATATGTTGTGATTACGCAATACTGAGGATTATTCGGCTCAACAGTTGTGCTAAGAAGCAAACCAGTAGCATTATCATAAGTAAAAGCTGATTTACGTGTAATGTCTGGTGTGTTGGGAGCTGAGTTCGTAACTTTTGCTTCAATCAATTCCCCAATACGCCATTTATCAGTATTGTTGTTGTAGGTATTTTCAGTGGTAGTGGAATAAGCATCTTGAGTATTATCATCCTTAATAAGCGAATTAATAATTGCTGGATTATTAAATTCATCTACCGCGATTGTTGTAGTTTTAGTGTTGCTTGGATTGCCATTTAGATCAAAAGTTTTGTTAGTCACTGTTTTTGTATATGGCGCATAATAAGTACTTGCTCCGCTGCCTAAAGTTTTGCAATCCCAAATATTTTGTGTAGAAGAAATCAGCACCCCATTCGACAACCGCGTTTCGCTACTTAATGTTTGTCCAACTGTATGTTGGTTATAATCTTGACTATAAGTCGTAGTAACGTTGATCCCTGTGCTTTCATCTTTAGTTGTGGTCTGATGAAAGCCTAAAAATCCATAACCTAATTGGTTAAATTTAGCCCCCGTGTAATGATACGTTGTTACATGAAGTAGTGAATTATCGCCAAAAGAATTTCTAGCATTCTTTGCCAAAACTTTATTTTTAGATTTAGCATCAGTAACGTCCATATCACTAGCGGTCTGGTACACAACGTACATCGGTCCTTGCCAATCTATATTTGGATAAGACGCATTGTGTTCTTTAGTATAGACATTTACTTTTTTACTGCTTAACGTTTCATAATCAATCTTAAGCTGCCCGCCGACTCCGTCTGTAACACCGATTAAATAATCAGGTTTTTTCTTAGCTTTATTGAGCCATGCACCTTTATCTGTACCATTATTTTGAACTATGCTAGGTAAACCGTAGCCTTCTAAGTCTACAAAACGCACTCCTAAATCATGGATTGAAAGAACAGAATGCCAAGACAATTCAACATTTACTAAAGCTACAGGTGGGCTATATTCGGAAATTTGCTGCCAAGTAGAACCATTATTAAACCACGCCCCAATATAGGAATTACTTACCGCCCCGGTTACCACAGCATTTTCGAAAATAGCCGGTAAACCACTACCAGTAAAATCGACAAAATGCACCCCAAGATCAGCACTCATCCGACGCATTCCAGAAGGCTTTCCTCCATCTAACATAATGACCATTGGCTGAGGCGGAGTATATTGAGGAGCAGTTTCCCAGCCGTTTCCGGTATTTATCCAAGCACCATTATCTTTAGCAAAACCATCATTCTGAACCATTCCTTCCAAACCATTACCTGTAAGATCAACTAAACGCACTCCCAAATCAGCTCCTATTGGTGCTGTAATGGAAGCAATAAAGGCATGTGGTGGATTGTACTGTGGCGCGCTTTGCCAACCATTGCCGTTATTTATCCAAGCCCCAGAAGTTTTTTCATTGCTTTGAAGAATTCCTAAAAGACCATTACCAGTTAAATCAGTTAAACGAACGCCCAAATCCACACAATTACCGTCGACGAAAGCTGTTGGCGGATTATATTGCGGTGCAAATTGCCAGCCGCTTCCATTGCCAATCCAAGCACCATTATGCTCGCCCCCATCATTTTGAATAATGCTAGGAAAGCCCCTGCCCTCTAAATCAACAATACGAGCCCCCAGATCTTTACCATCATGAGTAAAAGCATTAGGCGGCATATATTGTGCAGCCGACTGCCAACCCAAACCATTATTCAGCCACCCTGCATTAACATATACAGTATCGCCCTCATTTTTTTGCACTAAATCCGTTAATCCATTTGCTGCTAGACTAACAAAGCGCGCACCAATATCTCGACCATCTATGGTTATTGGATACTTCGGAACATAATAACCATTTACTTTCCAACCTGTTCCATCATTATCCCAAGCACCAGAAGAACTACCATTATTTTGGACCACACTCATCCAACCAGTTCCATTTAAATCTAGAAAACGAACCCCTTGATCTTTACCATCAGCATCGACAATGGGTGTAGGAGGAATAAATTGCGGCGCAGACTCCCATCCATTCTCATTGGTTTGCCAATTAAATGTAGTTGGTTTTAAGCAAACACCATCACCTGCGCATTGTTGTATGCTGATTAATCGCGAACGATAAGTATTTGGGCTGATTTCGTAGTTAAAATGATAGTCGTAAACTAAATCTGAATTAGCATAAACTTTTATCTCATGCAGGCGTTGATCAATAGTATTTTTTGAACCAGCTTGATACCAAGAACGCTTATCAGGACGATCTTCGTAAACAAATTTCACTGAATTGTAGGGAGCCAAACCAGCCTTAGCATTGCCCGTATAATTTATTTCGCTTGGATAAAATTCGCCTTTGTTTTCATCTTTAAAATAATGCACATCGAGATAGTTTCCCGCAGTATCTGTAATGCGATTCAATGCCCAAACAGCAACACTGGCGCTACCTTGCGCCTTAATTTGCGAATCACCGCTCAACGCATATTCTGCAACCTGCCCACCTTTAGTCCAAATTTTAAAACTGGCTGGACCATTGCCTTGTCTGCCATAAGAAATAATTTTTGTACGATTATCTACATAAGCTCTATACTCTGTGCCATCTTGGCCATAGGTGCCTTTTACTGCGACTAACTGTTCGCCGTTAAAGCAAAATAAATCTTGATCGGTGTAATCAACGCTATGAATATGACCGTTTTTGGCGATATTACTGGAACAACGCGTTATTGCCGTTAGACCTTGCAAAGAAAAACCCGTGCCAATTAAACCATTGCCCATGGGACCATTTTGTTCGCTACTATAGGCAATCGATAATAATGGCGCTATATCAGCAGTACCTGGCGGCGCAGCAATAGGAATTGAATAGCTAGCCGATCCTTGTGCTGAAACTTGAAAATTTCCTTTCAAGCTGCCAACTGTTGCATCGCTATTGGAAATTTTTGCATTATACTTTTTTGCTGATACAACTTTAGGATGATCAAGGCTAGGCACTGGCGCTGCGCTTGCGTTTTCAACTCCAAGCCAACAAAAAGTACATAAGATAAAACAATGAAATAAAACTTTTATACGTGATAACATATCAATTCCCTCAAAAACATGTCTACCACGCCTTTGTCGTGGCAAGCGCTGTTTTACTTATAAATCAACGAGTTATATTTTCAAGTTGAGACGCGATTAATCGCGTCTGTATTCTCATTCTCCAATCACCAAAGAAGGAGCTATAAGCAAAGTATTTACTGCTCCTTTTGTGACATCTAATCCGACTCCAAGCATTTGGTACTGCAAACTATTAGAGTCGTACTTGGCAATACCACTTAAAGGCCTGTGTGTATCCTCGTCAGACACAGTGAAGTCTCCGCCAATGTATAAGTTGTGTTGTGAATCGAAAATAAGAGCATTAATTTGCGTCATACCAAATCCATAGCGATAAACTCCTGGTAACATAGGCTGAAAACGATCTGATAAATATTTAGTAATGCGATGCAACACGGCTCCATCACGTGCATTGATAAAATCTCCACCCATGTACATGGCATTATCGTAAGGCGAAAAAACTAAAGATTGTACATCATCGCTTAGACCAGGTGAGTAAGAATTACCCAAAGTTTCAAAAGCATTCGAAGCTATGTTGTATTTAGTAATGTGATTTAAAGATGTGCCATCGGCTTTAGTCTTAAGAAATACTCCGCCGAAATAAATTTTCTTCTCCGAAGGCGAATAGACGGCTGCATTTACCAATCCATCTAAGCCTCCCCCACCAAGAGCTGTAAAACCATCGCTGGCTGTGTATTTTGCTACTCTCTGCACCAGCGCATTTTTACTATGCTGAAAGTCACCGCCTAAATAAAGATTACCATTAGGCGTAAAAGCTAAGGCATAAACGCCATCACCATTTAATCCATTCTGAAGTGGCGTAAAAACACCAGCATCGTATTTGGCAATGCCGTTTAACATTGCCCCAGTAGTACTAACTCTAAAACTACCACCTAAATATAACTTTTGATCATCTGGTGAAACAGCTAGCGAATATACAGAATCGTCCACGCCTGCATTCACCGGCAACAAGCCTTGCAGCTGACTTCCGTCAAATCGAGCCAAATGATACATATTAGACGAATTGTCTGCTAGAGAAGTAAAGTCTCCGCCCAGATACAAATCGCCATCGGTAGATAAGATCAAAACATTAACAGCATTGTTCAAACCGCCGTTAAACGTGTCGTTGTGAGTTGATTTAGCTTTATTAGCTATGTTTTCTAATTCCATCCCTACTGTTTGAAAGGCATTGCCATTAAATTTGGCAAAGCGATTTAAAACTACAGTCTTATCGGCTGTCTGAATAAAACTTCCCCCTAAATATAAATCCTTGGTGTAAGTGACATTGAACGTTTTAGAAATTGGATTAGGCTCAGGAGTACTGATAGCAATACTACCAACTTTTTGACCAAAACTATCGCCAGCATTATCTAAAGCTTGAAACCATAACCAACATTCTGCACCATTTGAAAGTGCCTTACTAAGATCGCAAGATTGGTAGTGACAAGAATTATCTCCGGCTGCACAATACTTAATGCGGTTCGCAATATCACCACTAATTGCAGGATTGTTTATTTTAATAGTATCGCCACTAGTATTGTGCAAATAAACAGAGCGATACTGCAAGTGACGCTTTGCATCTGTAACATCTGGAACAATCGTTAAACCGCCATCAGCTTCGACCAACATAGAAATTGGAGAAATATTATCGCCTGTAATAACTAAATTACTGGTGTTGGCTTGAGGATTAGGTTGGCCAGAAAGTTGAATAGCAAAAGTACATGCGTCGCCAAGTGCCAAATTACTTCCGCCACAATGGTCATTTACAATACTAAATTTACCATCGCGCGTATCGCTCAAAGTTAAATGTGCACCTTGCAAAATAAACTTGCCAGTATTGCGAATAGAAAAAGGTGCTAACTTTGGAAAAGTATCATCTTTAGGAAATTCTATTTTAGTAATCGCCTTACCAGCTGGATCTTGAAAGGCAAGACTTGCATTGTTCACACTAATACGAACTGCACTATTATATATCGCACTGCTACCCG
>JBAYJT010000050.1:0-10530 GCA_041664965.1 Gammaproteobacteria bacterium | reverse complement strand
GCTCCTTGGCGATTTCGAGACGATTTAAGGTTTGATTTACTTCTAATGTATTCATACAACTAATTTTTGCGTAAATGTCGACCGACAGCCAACCATGCGCCGCATAGCCCTAAAACAACGCCAATCCCCCAAAGAACTATAATACCATGCCAATCTAAAGTTCTAAGAGCAAAACTACTGCCATAAGTCAGCGCCAAACGTCGCACAGGATCAGCTAACCAAAGCAAAGTTCCTGTAACTATGACCCAAGAAAGCATGCTGCTCAATAAACCATAGTAAAAACCCGTATAAAGAAATTGTCGCCGCACATAAGCATCCGTCGCACCAATTAATTTCAAAACTGAAATTTCCGTACGCGCATTTTGCATAGCCAAACGAATAGTATTGCCTATAATTAAAACTACGCTAATAGCGAAAAGCGCAAATAAAGCTATAACACACTGTTTACCCAAATTAATAATATAATACAGCCGTTCCAACCACACCCTGTCAACTCGCACCATTTCAACCACGCTTTCCGCTTTTGCGTTGTTTAACAAACTTTCTACTTCCAGAGGCGCACTAAACTTGGGTTTTGGAGTAATGACTACAACTGCCGGCAACGGATTCTCTTTTAACTCAGCCAAAATATTAGTTACATCAATGCTTTTTTGTAGTTCTAAAAGCCCATCTTCTGCCGAAATATAGCGCACGTCGGCAATTTGAGGATCATTTTGGTATTTAGAAATCAACTCTTTAACGTCTGAAGCTTCAGCATTTTTCTTGATATACAAAGAAATTTGCGTGCCACGATCCAAATTTTCGCCTAAGTATTTCGCATTTTGCAAAAGCACATAAAGTCCAACTGGCAAAGACAAAGCGATAGCAATCACAGCTATTGTTAGCAAACTCGCGACAGGTGTACAAATTAGGCGATCTAAACTCGTCAAGGCCGCGCTAAAATGACGTCCAACATAGGTAAGAAGAAAATTTTTCTTTTTATCTCGGCGCAAAGCTGCAGCCAATATAGCTAAACGATGTTTTCTTGCATTTTTCCTAAAAAATCCGCTCATGAGATTAAATGTCCTTCTTTTAAAGTGAGAATACGGTTAGATCTGGAAGCGATTAAACTTAAATCGTGTGTAGCTATTAAAAGCGACATTCCAGTTTCGTTTAATTTTGTAAATAAATCCATAATTTCACGCGCCAAATCTGGATCTAGATTCCCAGTTGGCTCATCCGCCAAAAGAAGCGGCGGATGGTTCACAATAGCTCTAGCAATACCAACGCGCTGCCTTTCCCCCACGGAAAGTTTATATGGATAGCGCTTTTCTTTCGCCAAAAGCCCTACCACATCTAAAGCCGCTCTTACACGAGATGCAATATCGCGCTGTCTTACATCTTGCAATAAAAGCGGTAAGGCCACATTTTCAAAAATCGTATAACGGTCTAAAATATTTGGATCTTGAAAAACCATGCCTAAAGATTGCCGAAGCGATGAAACACCGCGCCGTGCAAGATGGCGAATACTTTGACCTGCAACAATTATTTCGCCGCCAGTTGGCCTTTCCATCGCAGCTATGAGCTTTAAAAGCGTGCTCTTCCCTGCTCCAGAATGTCCAGTCAAAAATGCCATTTCGCTAAACTTCAAAGAAAAACTTATATCTTTCAATGCCTCTTCGCCATGTGTATAGCGCTTAGAAACATTTTGGAAATTGATAATTTCTTCGTGCTCAGCAAATTGTTGTAGAATTTTTTTCATAACAATTTTTATCCGTTACATTACCCAGCCCTTGGACTGGGCTATTCTAAACCGCCCTTTCAGGGCTACACCACGACAAGCCATTCCTCATTCATAATTCACAATTCATAATTCACAATTTTCCTACTCGAACAACGCCTCAACAAACTCTTCTGCATTAAACGGTTGCAAATCGTCAATCTTTTCTCCAACACCAATAAACCTAATTGGTTTTTGAAGAGCTTTGGCAATGGCGAAAATAATACCGCCTTTAGCCGTTCCATCTAACTTCGTCAAAACCAATCCCGTCACTCCGATCGCCGCATCAAACTCCCGAGCTTGATTCAAAGCATTTTGCCCTACTCCCGCATCTAAAACCAATAAAACTTCATGCGGAACTTCCGGATCTACTTTTTTCAAAACTTTAACGACTTTTTTCAATTCCGCCATTAAATTACTTTGTGTATGCAGCCTCCCAGCAGTGTCTATAATCAAAACATCAACGCCACGAGCTTTGGCGGCATTCAAGGCATCAAAAGCCACAGCAGCGCTATCGGCGCCTGCATGCTGAGCTATAACTGAGATATTATTTCTCTCGCCCCAAATTTGTAGCTGTTCAATCGCCGCAGCTCTAAAAGTATCTCCCGCAGCCAATAAAACTTCTTTGCCTGCTTTTTTTAAGAGGCGCGCCAACTTGCCAATAGTCGTCGTTTTACCAGAGCCATTCACGCCAGCGACTAAAATAACATAAGGTGTAGTATTTTTTGGAATCTCCAACGGCAAAGCATGTGGTTTTAAAATGTGTAAAAGCTGCTTTTTAAGTGTTGGCAAAACCTCTTCCGTAGAAGCAATTCCACTATCCTTAGCGCACTTTTTAAGTTCTGCTATAATTTCTTCCGTAACACCAACACCAATAT
This sequence comes from Gammaproteobacteria bacterium, assembly GCA_041664965.1. Lineage (GTDB taxonomy): Bacteria > Pseudomonadota > Gammaproteobacteria > UBA9339 > UBA9339 > JBAYJT01. Next base: position 7,893 of record JBAYJT010000050.1, on the reverse strand, counting down.
CAGCGAGAAGAAGCTGTGTTTCTAAATCAGATAAAAGCTCCGCATCGATAACTTTTTTACCGACGAATAAATTAGTAATCTTAGCGGTAAAATTAGTCTTGGTGCGCTTTAAGCCTTCGGTGAGTCGTTTAAACATATTGATATCAATTATCAATCATGGAGACTGGTTTGGCAATAGAAAGGAAAAATTTAGAGAAGGCATCCGAAGATGCCCTCTGATTGGCAATCTTGCTAAATATCTGAGTGCAGACCATCTGGTATGGTGTGATAAGAATTTTCAGACTTGCAGCAGCAATCTTTTGCAAACATAAAGGTTTCTTTGAGAACAGAAGCAAGCTGTCCAGCTGCTCCCACAATCAACGAAGCTTTAGTAACTAGCTCATTGTTTGATTTTAAAGCAACGGTTCCTGCAATACCTGTCAAAGATTTGCTGAAATCAACAAAGGCCGAGAGAACTTCTGGAAAGTTACGTGCCTCTTTCAAAGCTTGCAAAGATCTCGGCAAACTAATAGCAAAAGTTGCTGTAAAAAGACCAGGCGGATTAGCTGGTTCATAACTAGTATCTTTAAAATGAGTAGTTAAATAGACTTGTATAGCTCCCCCCAAGGCAGCCAACTTACCGCTTATATCTGAAAGCAAGCCAGTAACGTTTTGGGTTCGTTGTAGATTTTTCAGTTCTCCGGTAATTTCTACTAGTTGGGAATTAATACTGCTAGCATGACCAAGTGACTTTTCTTCCTTAGATTTCATAGACCAAGTTACTACAGAACCGAGCAAACTAAAACCCTCTCCTGCTGCTAGTGCTAAGAAGGAATACTCCTTAAATTGTTGAACAAGCTCGGATGTAGGATAAAATTTCTCAAGAATTAAAGCATTCCAAGCAGCCTCTAAAATAAAACCCGTACCAACTTTAACAATATCTGTAGCTTTACTAACAACCTTATAACAAGTAGACATACCAAAAACCTCTTTTAAAATTAATGCACAAAACTATTTATAACCTAGCCCATTTTGTATGGTAAAATAGTAATAATCTAGAGAGATACTAAAGTCAATTAAGAAATTACTAATTTATATTAAAATAAAATGAATTTATGCAAAATACTACACCACTAAATTACAACTTAATTATCCTCGGCTCAGGCCCGGCCGGCTGCACAGCAGCGCTATATGCAGCCAGAGCTAATTTAAAACCAGTTTTAATCACCGGCAATACGCCAGGTGGACAGCTAATTACCACCACAGAAGTCGATAATTGGCCAGGAGCGGTAAATGGAATTTTGGGCAGCGAGCTCATGGATAATCTTTTAAATCACGCTAAACGCTTTGCCACTGAAGTAATTACGGATCAAATTACATCTGTCGACCTAATGCAAAGGCCATTTTTTATACAAGGCGAAGCTTCTTCTTACACTTGCGATGCTTTAATCATAGCAACCGGGGCTTCAGCACGTTATTTAGGCTTACCTTCTGAAAAAGAATTTATGGGACGCGGCGTTTCGGCTTGCGCAACTTGCGATGGTTTTTTTTATAAAGGTAAAAAAGTTGCAGTAGTTGGCGGCGGTAGCACGGCCGTGGAAGAAGCGCTTTATTTATCTGAAATCGCTTCCGAAGTGACTCTAATCCATCGCCGAAGTGAATTTCGCGCCGAGCCAATCCTCGTTGAGCAGCTACTTTCCAAAGTTAAAGAGAATAAAATTAAAATAGAGTGGAACTCTGTGGTGACAGAAATTCTGGGCGATGCTACAGGCGTAAATGGCCTTCGCGTTCAAAATTTACAAAATAAAAGCATTAAAAATCTAGCTGTAACTGGCGTATTCATTGCCATTGGACACAAACCCAATACAGAAATTTTTCAAAAATATTTAACAATGAAAAACGGCTATTTGCTAGTCAATAATCAAAATGAATACTCAACCATGACCAACATTCCTGGTGTATTTGCGGCCGGAGATGTTGCCGATCCAACTTACCGCCAAGCCATCAACGCCTCTGCTTCCGGCTGCCGCGCAGCGTTAGACGTACAAAAGTATCTCTTTCTTGCTGGGGGTTAAAGATTCCACATCAATGCTTATAACAAAAGGGAGCCGAGAGCTCCCTTTTGTTAGATACTAGGAATGATATGTAGGTTATTTAGGTCGGTTCTGTGATGTTGTCATCTCGGTCAAGCTTCTGGGCGTAGGCGTACCCTCATCACCTTTACCCTCAGGCTTAGGAGGCGAGAAAAATCCTCCCCCTATCGGTAGCGACGGAGTACTGGAAGATGATGTTGACGAGGATGCAGTTGGCGTAGAGGGTGTTGGCGACGTTGCCCTAACAGTGCTATAGGTAATACTTAACGGCAAGGAAATCATCATCAACTCTTCGTGCTGATCATAAGTTGGCAAAGAATCTGAGTCAAATCCACCTAATTTCCAACATAACTTCTCAAGGACAGTCTCTGCTACGGTACCAGGCTGGAAACAGAAAAACATTTTATAATTACACTCACCAGATTTCTGACAACGCACCATATGGCGAATAAAATCTTCTATGAATGATCCATCAGACATACTTCCTCCTAGAACCGCAACACAAACACGTAAAAATTCGCGGTCTTTTGTAAAGAAGGACCTAAACCAATCTTTGGCTAAAGATGTCAACTCTGTATCAGACAGTTTTGTCCCCGTTACTGGACCTTGTTTTTGAGTTGGTAGTATTTGCATTTTATTCTCCGTTATTTTGAATGTTTGTATATTTTAATATTGAGATCAACTGTTGACCTATTCAGAATAGTATACCAAATAATTATTAAGAAAATATGAAACAAACCTTTAAAACCCAACTTAAATTTATAACTCATTGATTTTAAAAGAAATCACGTAGACATGTTTTTCTGTAATTTGTGTACAAAAAAAGGGAGCCCGAAGCTCCCTTTTTGTTAGGTATTAACTGGTACGTTTAGGGATGGCTGTCATCTCGGTCCACTTTTCCTTATTGCCGGGCTGATCCTTAGGAGACGTGAAAAGCCCTCGCCCTGTCGATGATAGCGACGGAGTACTTGTCGACGATGACGAAGGTGCTGGTGGCGCAGAAGTTACCAGCGTACCAGACGGTGTTGTCAATGACGCCTGGGTACTTGGAGATGTTGTTGAAGACGATGCTCCTTGCGTAACAGGCGATCGAAAAAAAACACTTGGCAAAGAAGTAGAAGATGATGTTGACGAGGATGCAGTTGACACAAAAGTTGTCATCTCAGTACGGCTTCCGGGCGACCCCTTAGGAGGCGTGAAAACCCCTTCCCCCCTCGATGGCGAGGAAGTACTTGTTAACGAAGATGCAGTTGGCGCAGAAGATATTGGCGTACTAGACGGTAATGCCGGTGGCACTGGAGTAGAAGTGGTTGTTGATGACGAGGATGATGCTAGCGGCACAGACAATGTTGGCGAAGTTGCCCTAACACAGCTACGGATCATATCTGCCGACAAGGAAATCACCAGCCCTTCTTGCTGATCATTGCCGCAATGTGCCTTAAATTTCGGGTAAGGTGCGTTTGTTACATAAAATAAAACATCAAGGATACGCCTTTCCAAAGTATTATCCCTGAACTTGAAAACTATTTCATATTGATTATCCATGTATTCACAAGACTCTATCTTACCAACAAAGTATTCTATGAAGCGCTCATGAGCAAAATCAAAAACAGGGCTCACAGGGCTCAATGGTAATCCAGTTTCCTCCGGAATCTCAACACGATCACGTAAATATTTGTCGTGGCTTGTAAAGAAGGACCTTAACCAAGTTTTGACATCTTCTAAAGGTGTTGGCGTCGGAGTACTTGTTGACGATGACGGACTTGATACTGACGATGCAGAAATTGCTGGCGACGTTGACCTAACACAGCTATGGATCCTATATGCCGACAAGTAAATCGCCAACCCTTCTTGCGGACCATGACCACAGTGTGGCTTAAGTTCTGGGTAACATGAGAGTGTTGCCTCACATAAAACATCAAGGATAAGCCTTTCCAAAGTATTATCCTTGAACTTGAAAACTATTTCATATTGACGATACCAGGATTCATTAAATTCCTTACAAGACTCTATTCTACCAACAAAGTATTTTATGAAGAGCTCATTAGCAAAATCAAAAACAGGACTCAACGGTAATCCAGTTTCCTTCGGAATCTTAACATGATCATGTAAAAATTGGCCGTTGTTTTTAAAGAAGGACCTTAACCAAGCTTTGACATCTTCTAAAGGTGTTGGCGTCGGAGTACTTGTTGCCGGTGATGAACTGGATACTAATAGTTTATAATGTGACCAACCTCGTAGCGGCAGCAGTGCCGTACCAAGTAACGTCACCGGAGTACTCGGAGGCGTTGTTGAAGACGATGTTCCTTGCGAAACAGGCGGTGGTGGCGTAGAGGGTGCAAGCATAACAGCGGGATACATAGCTTTAGGTATTGTAACTACAATCTTTTCATTTTTATCAGATATCTCCGTGTACTCAGGAACCACCGGGTACGGGTACGAGAAGCGTATTGCCCAGGATAAATTACCAAGGGCCCGAATTACTGAGGGCCACCCCTGTTTTTTAGAACATTTTGGAACGAGAGCTATATCAACAGAACCATCCATTTTCTGGGAAACCTGTACAGACTCAACAATTAATAGGTCTAGGTTTTTCCAGCAGTAGTAGCCCCTATCTGTAATTTTCTCCTTCACTTCCTGTAGCCAAGCTTCAGCCCCTTCTTTCGTTACTTCATATGTTTTTTTTGGTGGTGCGTACATTTTATTTTCCAGTATTTTTAATGTTTGGATGTTTTAATAAATAAACCAGCTATTGGTCTTAAGCATAGGAAGTAGTGTAGCAAATAATTATTAAGAAAATATGAATCAAACCCCTTAAAACCCAATTCAAATTCTCAACTCATTGATTTTAAAAGAAAAAGTATAGACATGTTTTTTAGGGCGGACACACAGGTCCGCCCCTACTTGCCATGCCAAAGGCGTGGTGGACATTTTTCTGTAATTTGTGTACAAAAAAAGGGAGCCCGAAGCTCCCTTTTGTTAGTTATTTGGAAGGATATGTGGGCCGGTGCTGCGCTGTTGAAGATGATGATGAGGATGTTGAAGGTGCTGACCTACCAGACGATTGTGCCCATAATGTCGGGTCAAAAGTTTGTGCCGACGTTGAGGACGAGGATGCTGGCGCAGACGATGTTGGCGGCGTTGGCATAGCAACAGGGTGTCTGTACATATCTTTCGGCACTACAATGTTCAGATTTGCTGCGTCTCCACTATAAGTTATCCGCGGGTAAGAACCAGCCAGCGCTGTAAGCAACGCAAGAACGGCCGTAGGTTCATTAGTGGTTTTCTCTGACACGAAATTTATTTCATAATTACCCTCGTTATTTTCCCAACAAAACACTAAAGATTTGCTTAAAGCAGCTCTATATGTGGAAGGATCACGTGGATCTGAATTACTGTTACAGGCACGATCGAATATCAGTAAAAACTTTTTGTTACGTTCATCTTCGTTAGGTTTAAAGAAGTCCTGTAGCCAAGCTTTAGCCCCTTCTGGCGTTACTGGATATGGTTCTAAAACTGGCGAGGGTACTGGAGGCGCAGATAATGTTGGCTGCATTGTTCTAGCAGGCGGTTGCGATGATGCCTGTTGCACCGGAGTAGAGATTGCTGTTGACGTTGATGAGGATGCTGGGGGAACAGAAAATGTTATCACAGGTGGCTGACCATTCCGTATCGGAGCAGAAGTTGTTGATGACGATGGTGCTAATAATGAACCGCTTTGCACCGGCGGCGGTGGTGGCATAACTGATCTCGGTAACGCCGGAGTATTATTAAAAATACTTGGAGATACTGATGAAGAGCCCCCCTGCATCGCCGACGGTGGTACAGCTCGAGTTGATGAAGACGAGGAAGCTGACGATGCAGAAGATGTTGACGACATTGGCATAGGAGCGTGGTACATAGCTTCCGGAATTAAAATTTTCAGAATTCCTGAACTTTCATCAACAAATGTCTTAGGTTCCTCAACATTTGGATACAATTTGTGCAACGCCTCAGGCAACCTAGTAAAAACCTCACGCAATTCAGGCTTTTCCTTAGCTGCGAAATTTATTTCATAACAGCCATCCTTTTTTTTCTGAAGAGATTCTATAGAATCAAGTAAATTATTCATGCGAGTTATAGTTTCAGATCTCTTCACCTGAGGAACGGGAAGAAGTGAAAACTTAGGTATGTCAATTTTCAAACAGCCAGTAAAAAACGATAAAAAATTTTCGTTCCACGTAAGCAAGTGACGTAGCCATGATTTAAACTCTGCTTGAGTTTCTATAAGCCAAGCTTGAGCCCCTTCTTTCGATACTTGATATGTTTTTTTTTGTGGTAGTGCTTGCATTTTATTCTCCGCTATTTTGAGTGGTTGATCTACATATGGGAGTAGTATACCAAGTAATTATTAATGTAATATGAAACACATATCAAACCCAACTTAAATTCTCAAATCATTGATTTTAAAAGAAAATTTATAGACATATTTTCACTAGCCTGCTTGCCACGCCAAAGGCGTGGTAGACATGTTTTTTAGGGCGGACACACAGGTCCGCCCCTACTTGCCATGCCAAAGGCGTGATAGACATTTTTCTGTAATTTGTGTGCAAAAAAGGGAGCCGGAAGCTCCCTTTTGTTAGGTATTAGATAGGATATTTAGGTTGTTTCACCTCAGGTATTTTCTTAGCCATCGCACCCTGCTGAGCCGGAGGCCTGAAAAACCCTAAAAACCTTTGCCCTAAAGAAGGTTCAGGTGGTGGTGGTAGCGGTATCGCTATCGGGTTCTTTACAGCAGAAAGTTGATTCACCAACCCTGGATTGAGCGTGCAAAGCGTTGAAGAATGGTCTTTTTGCAAACGTTGAATTCTCCCGGCAATTTCATTTATGTATTGCCGATTCTCTTCGCTTTTAACAGTCTTAAACAACGATCCATTTCTATATGCCAACAAAAATCCTAAGATTCCTTGGGATGCAAAAGAGCCGCCAATTTGTCCTGAACTTTCTATGAAAAAAGTTTCCCTAATATCAGCACGCTTTTGTATACACTCAATAAAAGAAGAAGCTCCTGCGTTGTTTGGTAAAGGAATTAACATATTAAGAACACCAGTAATCTCTCGTTGCTTTTCTGTTATTCCTAGCCTCTCTCCAGAGGATAAAGCTTGAATCTTTTCCGCATCTAGTTCTAGCCACCTTTGACCAAGGTCACTTAAAATTTTCGCAAAGTCATTTTCCATTATCGCTATAGCTTTTAGAGTTACAGCAGCTGCTGGCTGGGCGAAACCCATCTGCGGCGGTGGTACAACACCATGTGGTGCTGACGTTGAGGACGAGGATGCTGCTGATAGAGGATCATCATAAGCTGATGTCAGCGATGTTCCCATACCCAATAACGTCGGATCAACATATGGTGCTGACGACGACGAAGATGTCCTAGACACAGGGGATGGCGGCGGTGGTGCTGACGATGATGACGCAGACGGCCCAGGGGTGGAAGTTGATGATGTCGTTGATGATGAGGATACTGGATGCGCAGAATTTTGCGACAAGCACAACAATACAGAAAATAAATTATTAAAGTACCTCTCTACGTTTTCAGGAATCTCATCTCCGACATTTACTGTATGAGTGCCATTCGATTGCAAGAAAGGTTGCACATAGCTAATTAACGCATCTCTGCATTCGTTAATTTGCTGCTGATAATCATTTCCAACTAAAAACAACAGTCCCTCCCTTTCCGTAGCTCCACGCAAATCGGGGAACACACGAGGAGCAAATAGCAATAAAAAATCATCTCGTTTAAACAAGTCACGTACCCAATCCTGAGCCCCTGCTTGCGTTG
>JBAYJT010000049.1:0-10631 GCA_041664965.1 Gammaproteobacteria bacterium | reverse complement strand
TGCATAGGAATTACACAAATAAAAGTTGAGCCTTTACCAGGCTCGCTATTCAAAGAAACTTCGCCCTGTAAATCATCCACAAATTGTTTAACTATAGAAAGCCCTAAACCCGCGCCCTTATTGATTCCACCCAAAGCAGTAGCCAATTTTTTGAAACGCAGAAAAACTTCTTGCTGCTCCTCCTGCGGAATGCCAATTCCCGTGTCTTCCACTTTGAGTCGAACTATAACATCTTTGCCTTTTTGCTTGGCTAATTCGACATCAACTTTAATGTGTCCCTTATTGGTATATTTCAAAGCATTGCTTAAAAGCTCTAACAAAATACGCTGCAAGCGCGTCGGATCGCCAATCATGTATTGGGATAATCTGCGATCGTATTTATATAAAAATTTAAGTTTTTTTTCTTCGGCCCTAGGAAAATTAAGCTGCATAATACTGCTTAATTCAGCGTTCAAATCGAACTTCTTTTTTACAATCGGCAACTCGCCAGATGTGATTTTTACTGCGTCTATGATAGTAGTTAAAAAATCTAAAAGTGTATGCGTTGAGAATAAAATATTGTCCGCATATTCGTGAACTTTATCTTCATCTCCCGCATCTTCGTTCAACCTTTCTGCATAATCAATCATTCCTTCCAACGGCGTTCTGACGTCATAGCGCATGTTTTCTAAAAAAGCATCTTTGGCTGCATTTCCAGCTTCCGCGTCTTTCAATGCTGCAGCTAGTTTTTCTTCAAGTTGTTTCCGTTCGGTGATGTCGATGGAGATGCCAACTAGACCGACTACTTCACCTTTTTCGTTGCGAAGAGGAACTTTATTGGTTAGATAAATTGCTTTATTTCCACAATTATCAGTTCCTGGCTCTTCTCGTGTTACAGATACACCAGTCTTGATGATGGCTTGGTTAATAAGTCTTACTTCCCTAGCTGAACCGTCTTGTAACCTGTCGATATAAGTTTTCCCTATAAATTCACTGCGCGACCTAAGTCCCAAAGTGTGCAATTGGTTATCGTTGCAACCAAGATATACGCCTTTTTTATCTGTCCAGTAAATATTTCCAGGCATCATAGCTATGATGTTTTCAAGGGTCATTTCCTTTTGTACATGCTCTTCGATAACTTTTTTTTCGACTGTTTTTCTGTCGGTTATATCAATGGAAACACCTAATAAACCCGTTACTTTGCCGTTTGTATCAAATAGAGGTGTTTTTTTAGTTATATAAATGGCTTTTCTCCCCGATGAATCTATGCCTTGCTCTTCAATTATGCGAGCGACGCCACTGGCCATGATTTCTTGATCTATAGCAATAATATTCGCAGCTAGCTTTTTTGTCATAAAGGCATAATCGTCCCTGCCAATAACTTCACTTTGATTTTTTAAATGGAAAGTATCTAAAGCTTCTTGGTTACACCCCAAGTATTTGCCTTGACGATCTTTCCAATAAGCATGACCGGGAAGTAGAGCGAGGAAATCAGAAAATACGAGATTTGGTTTGCTAGACTTGTTTTTGCTCGACATACTTGGTTACTCCTTGTACTAATTAATAACAGTTTGATTGCTATGATTTTTGTGGGGATGTTGGTGGTGAAGAATGTTGCTCTTTTTTAATGCTCCCCGTTAGAGCTTCTATTTGCTCATTTGTAGGTAATATTCTTGAGCCTGTATATACTATCCTAAGCATATTTTGTTCTTCCAAAGAAAGTGAAGTACGTTTGCTAAGTGTATTTAGGGTTTCTATCATTGCCCATAAACAACCATTTAGCTTCATACTACGTGCTGTTAAATCATCTCTTATTTCTGAAGCAGACATGATAGGTAGAGGAGCATTAACATCTGGTTCAATATGATGGATGTTGGCAAATTGACCGACTTTAAGCATTGCTGTGGCAAGATTTGATGGCAAAGGCCGCTGCATTGAAACAGATGAACCTGTTGTAGTACTAGAACTAGTTAATGTTGTATTAGTATTGTCAGATGGCAATACTACACTAGGGTGAAGAACTTGTTCCGAAAGCGGAGCAGGGCTGCTGGATGCACTTGGGCTAGCAGAGTTCGCATTGTGTTTTTGCTTTGCTTCTGGTTCTTCCTTCAAAGGTATAGTTAACCAGCTAAGAACATGTAGAGGAGAGATGATCTTTCCATGTACCCACTCTATAGCTGGATTCATGGGCTTTGGATAAAGTTCATAATCGGCAGGAAATTTGTTGGCTATAACTATTTCTCCCATGCATTCTTCTATGACATATGCTGTAAATATTTCTCTGGCACGGCTTTCCTCGAATACAACTTTTCCTTTTTCTGCCTCCGACTTTAAAGGTAGTATGTGATTAGTAACAGTCCTATCCACAGCGGCGGAAAAAGATAATTTTTTAGCTACTTCAGGATCTTGACTTTTACTCTCGAAGCTTCTCCTATCTTTGATGGGAATATAAAGATCATGAATAGTTTCTTTTGCTTTCAGAAAAACCGGATCTTTATCGTCTATAATTTCGTTCCAACGTATGATAGGGGAAGTTCGTGTGATAGGAGGAGTCTGCGCGATAGGAGGATAAGTCCAAAATCCAGATTTTTGCAACTTTTGTCCATCAGAAGAATCCAACCAAGCTTGTCCATTTTGAGCTGCTAATTTTCTAGCATCATCTAGGTTATATTCTAAAGTCCAATTTGGATTTTTGAAAATGAGATTATATGCATCCAAAGTATCTGCAAACATTGCAAAGCGGCCGCGTGTGAATTTGCCCTTTTCTATAAAGGCTAAAATAGCTATCAGAGATTCTCCTTGATAATATTCTGGGCCTATACTAATACCCAAGAAGCAGCTAGAAAATTCAGCATCGAGTGGTAGTGGTGTTTTCACCGTTTTAGGCATATCACTTCTCGTTATTTTATGCGAACGAATTGCAGATAATCAGGCAGGGCTAACCATCCCTGCAAAAAGCCGCGTCTCAAAAGTTCCAAATAATTTCTGTATTTTAACACAAAATACATCCCCCTACTAAAAAGGGGGATGGCAAAACCACCCAATCTTAAGACTATTTTAAGACTCACCTAATCTGCAACTAGGCAGGAGAAAACATGTCTACACGAATTCCTTTAAAATCAATATGTTACGTTTTAAAGTTACGGTCTAACTAAAATATACCTAATTCTTTAGGCAACAAAAAAGGAGAACCAGTCAAAAACCAGTTCTCCTTTTCATCTAGATCAAGAGATGCTTACTTGAAGTACATCTTAGCTAATTTCTGCAAAGCGCCTTTTAGTTCGTTATGCAAAACTTCGACTTTAGATTGCTCCCAAGCAGTATGATCGCCACGAAGGAAAGACGTTTTATCTTCGCGATTATCAAATTTGGCAATAGGTAAATGGAAAACTTTACCATGAGCCCTAACTGTAATGGTTCCAGGAACTTCAGCGTTCTGCTCTAACCATTCAATATCATCACAACCATAATCATTGAGCATTACTTTGATTGGCACGCCATGATGCAAAATAGAACCTGGATCGTTAGGATCAGCACGGTTCTCATTTTTACGACGCGATTCCTCCGGTGTAACCCAGATATAAAGCAAAGTAGCATCTTGTAAAATAGGCTCTGCTAATCTAGATTTAGAATATTGATAGCCGTAATTGTTGGTAAGCGGCATGCTAGATCCTTCTGGACCACCACGTGCAAACTCAATAACTAAGGTCTTTCCAGTCAGGTCAATTTGTTGCAACTTCTGTATGTTTTCAAGTATTGATTTTGCCTCTTTTTCTAAACCAGGCAAAATAGCTTGACGCACATTGGCTGGCAATTGGCTTAACCTAGGCGGCAAGCCAACTCTTACGCTTGCTGCATCGATACGATCCAACAGATATTCAGCAGCAGAAGATGGATTAATTTCAGTTTTATTAACTATGGCAAAATAATCATCGTTAACGAGTTCAATCAAAGTTCCCCATTCAGCAGTGTGCAAGAATGGCTCTTGATTGGAGTGATAAAATAGGAACGGATGCCCTACTTTCAAGAGTTCATCGTCTATGCATCTCATAAAATGCACATACGGAAAATCGTCGATCTGGACTGTATCTCCCATGTAAAAATCACTAACACGCTTATCCATTGGCATGTATTCTAGATATTTACGTACTTCTGACTTGCCCGAAGCTGGCAAAGCAATTAGAACTACGGTTTTCAAAACTTGATTAGCCATCGATATACCTCTCTAAAAAATAAACAATAAAGTGTTTTAAATTTAATAATGAGGAAAGAGAATGTAAAAAAACATTCAACTCTTAGATAGGAAGGCCAATTCCAAGCGGCAAAGCCATTCTAGTATAACTCAGAGACTTTATTGCTCCTGCGTTTCGACCCATGTAAGCACGACTATGATATAAAACTAAATGCTCTAATTCAATTTATATTTTATTTTTAATTTGAGGCACAAATTGCCGAGATTTCGACTAGAACGTCGCGCGGTAGGCGGGATACTTCGACGCATTCGCGAGCAGGTAAGATTTTGGCAAAATATTCGCTGTAGATACTATTAAAATCGCTAAAATCATTAAGACTTTTCAGAAAACAAGAACATTTCACAACTTGATCTAAGCTAAAACCAGCGGCCAGAACGATAGCTTTCAAATTTTCTAAAACTTGTTTAGTTTGTTCTTTAACTCCACCCAGAACCAAAGTCCCAGTTTTTGGATCTAAAGGGATTTGCCCAGAAACAAACAATAAATTACCGACTTTAATAGCCTGCGAATAAGGTCCAATGGCCTCTGGGGCGTTTTTAGTCTGAATTTTTTCTATGCTAGTTGCCATAATTTAACCCTTGATTTTTTTGAGCATTTCTTCTGCAGCAGCCTTTTCTTTAGTATTTCCATTAGCAATAACTTCTTGCAATAGTTCGCGTGCTTTATTGCCTTCATTCATATCCATGTAAACCCTAGCCAAATCTAGCTTAGCAGCAACTCCTTCTTTGCTTCCCATTAAATCATAATCACTCTCATCGCTAAGTCCTGCATGAGTATCAATTTCTGATGTTGGAGACTCATGGAATAAGTTATGCCGCTTACCCCACTTAGAACAAATTTTCGCTATGAGACGCACCAACACAAATAAAATAATCAGCAATAAAACAAAAAGAACAACTCCTAAACCACCCAAACTAGCCAGTAGATTCTGAGTAACTATTGCCAAATTAGCGAACGTACCAACCATCTGCTTTTCAATTTTTTGTACTTTTTGAGAAAGATCACTCAATTGCTGTTGCAAAGTTTTCACACTAGAGTCAACACCAGAAATTTTCTTTTCTAGTTCTGCGTTACGCGCCGTAAGATCTGCAATTTTGGCATCTGTTGTTTCTTTTAAATTTTGTAGATCTTTCGTCAGATTAGTTACAAGGTCAGCTTGAACGCTATTTACTACAGAAGGCGCAGAGATCTCCGGCATAGGAGATGACACAGCAACATTAGATGATTTAGTCTGTTCTAGAGGTTGACTTGGATCCACAATAGGCTCTGAAGGCAAGGAAACCGGAACTGCAGACCGTTTTTCTGCTGCCTTTACTATATGTGAAGCAGACTGTTTGGGCTTAATATGCTTGGCATTTTTCGCCTTACATTTATTCTTAGCCTTTGTTCCGTGATGTTTCCAAGAATAATCTTGCTTATCAAGTTCTTTGGAAGCTTTGGCAGTAGAAATTTTCTGTATTTCCTCCAAAGACGGCAAATGCAGTGTGCAACCAGGTTTTAGTGTATTAACATTATTGCTAACAAAAGCATCTCGATTTGCCGCCAAAAGAGCTATCGCTGTTTGCTGCACAGAGGCTCCTTCTGGCTTTAGTACAGTCGCAATATGCCAAAGAGTATCACTAGCTTGTGTAGGCCCGTAAGAATCGCTCCTAGCTTGATCTTCCGCTAATGCATTAGTAAAACAAAATGCAAAAAACAGCAAAAATGCTGCGCAGAATATAGACTTTTTTTGATCCTTAAAAAACATAAAAACCACCCGTCTTTTTTACAAATTTTTTCCATCATAAATTATTTATCTAGTAGAGTAAACTTAAAAACACGGTATTTATTTTTGTAATTTTTCCTGTACTATAGCGCGCAGGAACCGGACCAATAAAAATCAAATATCTGGAGGAACAAACTAAAAAAATAAATAAAATGAGGTAAACAATGCTTATAACATTGCAAAACTTTTTCACAGCATACGAAGAATATTTACGCAGCGAAATTTCCACTTTTCCTATTAGCGCTCTCAAAAAGATTAAAACTCCTGGCCTTTTAAGCCATTGCTTCAATCCAGCACTCCCACCAGAAACTGCATCTCTCCTGTATGAACTACTTAACTCCGACTTAGAATACTTGAAAAAAAATCCTGAGATAGCCTTGAAAGCCCTATCTAAAGAAGATAGCACAAAAGCTTTCTGTGAAAATCTTAGAGCTATTCTCGCTGAAAAAGCTAAAGAAATACCAAAACAAAAAGAAGCGATACAAGCAGCTATCCTTCTTCCTCCCACCGTGAGCGATCCAAGCACATCAGCCAAAACGCTGCAAAGATCCCCAAAACCGCACAGAATAAACAAGCCAGAACAATTAGAAACAAAAATAACTTCTCAAAACAAATACGAGTTGCTTGCACCAGTATTTATTCTTTTAGCTCTGATTCCTATTACATATATTTTATGCCGCTGCCCTAGTCTTTTGGCTTTGTTAGGAGTCGGCGGAGCTATTTCCCAAAAATATTCTGCTAACAATTCTTCTCTCTTATTTAATTCAACTCAAAATCAGTCCTCTTCTTTTGCAGAGAAGTTGTATTTTTTACCGACCCCCACAAACTACCGACTAAACGTTCGCGTCAATAGCCAAGATGCCTATTTATCACAATCTTCATTGGCAACTGAGACGAATTACCAAAAATTGTTACTTGAAAATCCTGAACTAACGGCCAACGTCAACTTTCAACCTGTAGCACTTGACTGCCGTAGATTGGGCAAGTGTTTTTTAGACTGTAGAAAAATTGAGCCATTGGCAATAGAGGAATGCCTGCGGCTCCTTCCGAGCAACTGTACAGCTGTTTTTACAGCCTCTCCCCAAAATCAAAAAGAGTTGGAAAGAACGGCACCTAATTGTTGGAATCTGCTATATTTAGAACGAGGCGACAATCTCGCTTCCGTGGAAAAAAGAGATGGCAAATTTATTTATCCAGATGACGATCAAATAGCCTGCTTAGCTGGTCTTCTCAAAAACATGCATGAACATGGAATTATCCCAACAAAACGCTTTTTGGAAGTCGCAAAAGCTGAAGTAAATAGCCCAGGTAATACGCTTTGAAATTAAAATCAAACGCGCTATACTAAGAAAATCCATTTCCATAATTTGTTTTTGTAACTTATTGAAAAATAAAGATTTGTTGTAGACATGTTTTTTAACAGGTAGTTGACTATGATGAACAAATTTCCCATGACTTTAGAAGGATCGGCGGCTTTAAGAGCAGAATTAGATAAACTTAAACACGAAGCCAGACCGACTGTGGTAAAAGCTATTGCCGAAGCCAGAGCTCATGGTGATTTACGCGAAAATGCTGAATATCACGCTGCTAAAGAACAGCAAGGCCTGATAGAAGCTCGTATACGCGACATAGAACATAAATTATCCAATGCTAACGTAATTGATATTAGCAAAATAGCTACTCGAGATATTGTAGTATTTGGCGCTACAGTTCATCTTCTGAATCACAACACAGACGAAGAAAGCGTTTACCAA
The DNA here is from genome assembly GCA_041664965.1 of Gammaproteobacteria bacterium. Lineage (GTDB taxonomy): Bacteria > Pseudomonadota > Gammaproteobacteria > UBA9339 > UBA9339 > JBAYJT01. Next base: position 2,880 of record JBAYJT010000049.1, on the reverse strand, counting down.
ATTGTCGGTGATGAAGAAGCAGATATCAAAAAGAAAAAACTATCGATTAACTCTCCTCTATCCCGCGCCTTAGTTGGGAAAAAGCTCGGCTCTGATGTAGAAGTTACAACACCAAATGGCATTGTTGAATATTCGATTTTGAAAATTGAATATATTTAACGCAGTTTCAGCGTAGCAATTCCAGCCAAAACCAAAATAAAAGTTATAATCCAAAAACGTACTATAACGCGCGGCTCTGGCCAACCTTTAAGCTCGAAATGATGGTGTAGCGGCGCCATACGGAATATTCTCTTACCACCGGTAGATTTAAAATAAGCAACTTGTAAAATCACTGATAAAACCTCCGCCACAAAAATTCCACCCATAATAAAAAGCAAAATTTCTTGGCGGACAATTACTGCCGTTACACCCAAAGCAGCTCCTAATCCAAGCGATCCAGTATCGCCCATAAAAATCTGCGCAGGGTAAGTGTTAAACCATAAAAATCCTAATCCAGCTCCTACTATAGCGCTACAAAATACAGCAATTTCGCCAACTCCTGGAATATAAGGCACAAAAAGATAGCGGGAAAAAGATATATTGCCTGTCAAATAGCCAATTACACCCAGCGCTGCGGCAATCATCACGGTTGGCATTATAGCTAGACCATCCAAACCATCAGTCAAATTTACTGCATTACTGGTTCCTAAAATAACTACGTATGAAAATATAATATAAAAAATTCCCAAGGGAATAATTGCATATTTAAAAAACGGCGTGACAAGCTCTGTCTCTGCCGGATAACGAGCTGTAGCATATAAGAAAACCACCGCAAGCAAAGCCACACAAGACTGCCAAAAGATTTTTTCACGTGCTAATAAACCAATTGAATTTTTCTTAACTAACTTTCTATAATCATCAATCCAACCCACAAAACCAAACCCAAGCATCGTAAACAATGCCACCCAAACATAGCGATTCTCTAAGTTTCCCCAAAGCAACATGCAAACAGTCACGGCAAGTAAAATAAGCACTCCACCCATAGTTGGTGTACCAGCCTTACTGTAATGGCTTTTTGGGCCTTCTCCTCGCACCGTCTGTCCAATTTTATAGCGGCTGAACCAACGAATAATCACAGGGCCAAAAAGTAAAGATAATACCAAAGCCGTCAAAGCCGCTAAAATGCAGCGCATAGTTAGATACTGAAAAACGTGAAAGCCACGATAGTAATGTTCTAAAAAATGAGCTAACCAGTAAAGCATATAGCCTCCAAAGCCTCTTTGGCTTTAGTATAATCACTAAATGGAATTTTATTTTTGCCAATCAGCTGATAGTCTTCGTGACCTTTACCAGCTATAAGCACAACGTCGCTAACGTCAGCATATTTAATCGCATGATGTATTGCCAAACTACGATCAACTTCAACTTTCGCTTTAGCAGGGCAAATCAATCCAGACACAACATCGGCTAGAATTTTTTCCGGATCTTCGCTCCTTGGGTTATCACTAGTTACAACGATATGATCACTAAACTGTTCTGCAATACGCCCCATAATTGGCCTTTTACCACGATCACGATCTCCACCACAACCAAAAACGCAGCAAAGTTTGCCATGGCAATGCTCCCGCAAAGCCTTTAGCGCCTTTTCTAAAGCATCTGGTGTGTGTGAATAATCTATAACTACCAACGGCCCTGCTGTCTTTGTATTTGCCCTTACAATTTGCATACGGCCTAGCACAATTGGCAAAGCATTCAAAGTTTTTAAAGCCTTACCAAAATCAATATTTAATAAGCAAAGCGTCGCCAAAACAGCTAATAAATTGCTTAAATTAAATCTGCCAAGTAAATGTGTTTTCAGTTCTCCTTCGCCCCATGGCGTTACTAGATCAGCCTTAATGCCGTCTGGCAACATTTTTATATTTTTCGCTCGAATAATTTTGGGATATTTCGTATCAGAATCTTCTTCTATTGAATAAGCATAAGCACCAACGCCTTTTGGCAAATCAGAGAATAGACGCCGCCCATATTCATCATCGATGTTTATTACTGCAGTTTTTAAACTTTTTTGCTGAAACAAAATCTTCTTCGCCACAAAATAAGATTCCATATCGCTATGATAATCCAAATGGTCTCGTGTTAGATTCGTAAAAACTGCGATTTTAAAATTGGCGCTTTCTAATCGGCCTTGATCTAAAGCATGTGAGGAAGCTTCCACTGTTACTGCTTCCGCGCCCTTCTCCAAAAATTCTACCAAAGATTTTTGCACAGTAATCGCATCTGGCGTTGTAAGACCTGTGGACGTAAGTTCATCTGGAAATCCAACACCTAAAGTTCCAATAATACCGCACTTCTTACCTAACATTTCTAGAGAACGTGCAATAAGTTGGGTGATAGAAGTTTTTCCATTAGTTCCTGTAACACCAATAACAGTGAGATTTTCGGCTGGGTATTCGTGAAATTTGGCAGCTAACTTTCCAATAATATGCTGTAAATTTGGTAGATAAAAAATGGGAATATTTTTAATTTTCTCGACTTTACTGGAACACAAAACAGCTACTGCGCCTTTGGCTATAGCATCTTCGATATATTTAGCGCCGTCTTCTTTGTTGCCAGAGTAAGCGCAAAAAAGATCGCCTGGACTGACTAAACGGCTGTCTAAAGCTAAACCTGAAATTTGCCTTTCATCTACGGGCGAAACTTCAGCGTAACCGCTTAAAAGTTCACGTAATGAAACAATTTTCTTGTTTTTTATCTCGGTTTGCACTTGAAAATATAACTCTTTGATTTTAAACAAATTCCCATAGACATGTTTTGGTGCATTCTAATGTCAAGTGCGACAAACACGCTTACATTCTAAAGCCAAAGCCTCCTTTGGCGTTAAATAATCTAGTTTTTTTCTCG
>JBAYJT010000048.1:0-10891 GCA_041664965.1 Gammaproteobacteria bacterium | reverse complement strand
TAGGAAAATTGTATAAAAAATTAAAAAAGCCGCAAAGCGTTACGGAAGAAACATCTTTAACACAAACCAATAATGAGGATACGAGAGCATTTGATGCTCAGTTAGAGGAATTTCGGAAAATTAAAGCTACTTTTGAGGGAAACAAAAGTACACTAAGCAAGCAATCTATTTTTGCTCAAAATGGTGGTTCCTCGGTCACTACAACTACTCTAGCAAACCCATCTCCAGAGCCACCTTCTTTGGTGCTTCAGCCATCCTGAGAATAAAAAAGGCAGAATTACTCTGCCTTTTTTTAATTTGTATAAAACCAGGCATGCCTGGTTTCTACGTTTACTCTTGTTCTTTGAGAGTTTGAATCATCTTCGTAATGACGCCTTTCGCATCGCCATAGACCATGCGAGTCTTGTCGTTGAAAAACAAGGTGTTTTCAACACCAGCATAACCCACGCCCTTACCACGCTTGATCACAAAGATTTGTTTTGCATGGTCGGCATTTAAAATTGGCATGCCGTAGATTGGACTGGTCTTGTCAGTACGAGCACTTGGATTTACTACGTCATTCGCACCGATAACGATAACAACGTCAGTATTAGCAAAGTCGTTGTTAATATCTTCGATGTCATGAATGTAGTCATAGGGGACGCCAGCTTCAGCCAAAAGCACATTCATGTGGCCTGGCATACGACCTGCGACTGGGTGAATAGCAAAACGCACATCCACACCTTTGTCGATAAGCATAGACGCTAATTCCCAGACTTTTTGCTGAGCTTGAGCTACTGCCATACCATATCCTGGAATAAACACAACGCGTTGTACATAGTTGAGCATGGTACCTGCATCTTCTACTGTCATGGCTTTCATGTTTCCAGTAACAGCCTCGCCAGTACCTGTCGCACCAAAACGTGAGAAAAGAATATTGCTGATAGAACGGTTCATAGCAACAGCCATAAGCTTAGTCAAAAGCGAACCTGCTGCGCCCACTACGGTACCTGCAATAATCATAGCAATATTGTCTAACACAAAACCTTCGCAAGCCACAGCCAAGCCGGTGAAAGCGTTGTAGAGTGAAATAACAACTGGCATATCCGCGCCGCCAATCGGAATCGTCATCATGATACCAAAGAGCAAGCTTACGCCGAAGAATGCGATAAACACTATTGGATCATGCGTAAAGTAAAACGCTACGCCCAAAGCAATAGCAGCCAAAACCACTAAAGTATTAACCAACTGCTGACCGGGGAACCAAATGGCTTTCTTCATCCAATCACGTAATTTAATAAACGCAAAAATACTACCAGAGAAAGACACAGCGCCGATTAAAGCACCTGCCACAGCTAAACCAAAATTAGTTCCAGCTATGGTATAACCTGGAGTTTCGATGAGTTTATAAAGTTCAACTGCCGCAATAGCTGCTGCAGCACCACCGCCCATACCGTTGTAAATGGCAATCATTTCTGGCATTGCTGTCATAGCAACTTTTTTGCCAGCTACCCAGGCTATGATGGAGCCAAGAAAGATTGCTGTAATGATAAGTGGCAAGTTGTGCATATTTGGAAACATAAACGTTACCAAAATAGCACATAACATACCGAGTCCAGCCCATTGCACGCCGCTTGCGGCTGTTTTAGGTGAGCTCATTCTTTTTAAACCAACGATAAATAATACCGCGGCCAAATAATAAAAAACTTGGATTAAAATATCGCTGATATTATACATTTTGTCCCCCTTTGGCTTTGCTGGATTGGAACATTTCTAACATACGTACCGTTACTACATAACCACCGACTGCGTTACCAGCTGCTAATAAAACAGCGATAAAGCCAATGATTTCAGCGCTAACAGTGTCTGCATAACCCAAAGCAATAATTGCACCGATCAACACTAAGCCGTGAATAAAATTCGATCCCGACATAAGTGGTGTGTGCAAAATTACCGGTACTTTGCTGATTACTTCGTAGCCGGTAAAAGCTGCCAGAGTAAACAAATAAATTGCTGTAAAACCGTCAATTGTCATTTTTACTTCTCCAGTTTTTACTATTTAACAATTTTGCCATCACGCGTAACGACAGAGCCTACAACGACTTCATCGTTCCAATCTAGATTTAGCTTATTCTCTTTGATAATCAAGTTAAGCAAATTCAAGATATTGCGTGCATACATTTCACTAGCAGGATTTGCTAATGAACTATAAATATTTTTCGTACCAACAATGGAAACCCCATTGTGGACGACCTTTTCGCCAGCCTTCACTAGTTCACAGTTGCCGCCCATTTCGGCCATGATGTCAATAACAACAGAACCTGGTTTCATGGCTTCGAGCATGTCTTTGAAAATAATTTTCGGCGCAGCTTTACCAGGAACGCCGGCTGTGGTGATTACAACGTCACTACCAGCGACGTGTTTTAAAAGCACTGCGCGTTGTTTTTGTTTTTCTTCTTCAGTAAGCTCGCGTGCGTAACCGCCCTCACCTGCGGCTTGTACGCCAACGTCAACGAATTTAGCGCCTAAAGATTGTACCTGCTCTTTGGTTTCGGGACGAACGTCATAAGCTTCGACTATAGCGCCTAAACGACGCGCTGTAGCGATAGCTTGTAAGCCAGCCACACCAACGCCGATTATAAGCACTTTACAGGGGCGAATAGATCCAGCCGCAGTGGTGAGCATGGGGAAGAAGAATTTCGCTTCATTTGCGGCTAAAAGAACGGCTTTGTAGCCAGAAATCGTTGCCTGGGAAGATAGAGCATCCATATCTTGAGCTCTAGAAATACGTGGTATCGATTCCATAGCAAAGCTAGTAATATTTTTGGCTGCCAAAGCTTTGACTACTTCAGGACAAAGATGGGGATACAAGAAAGAAATAAGTACCGCGCCATTTTTCATTTGCCCTACTTCTTCTAAGGTTGGAGCTAAAACTTTAATTACAATATCGCCTTCGGCATAAAGTTCGGAAGCTTTTGGCACAATTGTGGCGCCTTTATAACTAGAATCGGCTGAGTGAATACCTTCGCCTGCGCCCTGTTCTACTTTGACATCTAAGCCCAAAGCTGTGAGCCTATTGACCAAAGCTGGTACCATCGCGACACGACTTTCGCCGCTCTGCCTTTCTTTTGGAATAACAATATTTATTGGCATTCTAAAATCCCCCAAAATAAAATTAAAAACGTTAGAAAATTATGAATTATAAATTATGAATGATAAATTGGGAAAAACATGTCTATATGATTTCTTTTGAAATCAATGAGTTATATTTTAAAATTCAATTCCCCTTCCTACAATTCATAATTCATCATTCATAATTTATAATTTTCATATTTCGCATTGCGGCGCATTTTACTAAAGGTTTAGGGCAATTACTAGGATTACATCGCCAAAAGTTTATTTATGACGATTTGCAGGGCTTCGGGGAGCCAGGGTGTGAATTTTTCTGGGTGTGTTGTGAGTTCTTCTTGCAAGACCTCGAGAGGAAGCCAAAGAGAGGCTTGAACTTCTTCGGGATTTGGTCGAATCATCGAATCGTTGCCGCTTATAACGCCAGCCAAGACGTGGTCTATTTCATGCTCTATCAAACCCTTACCCAGTTTGACACAATAAGAAAAACTACCTAGCTCCTCTAAACGTGTCGAAAAACCCATTTCTTCTTCTAAACGACGATTGGCAGCCACCAAAATATCTTCGCTAGGACGCGGATGTCCACAACATGTATTAGACCATAATCCGCCTGAATGGTATTTATCTTGGTTGCGCTTCTGCAAAAGAACTTCCACACTATCTCCTTTTTGTCTTAAGATAAACACAGAGAAAGCGCGATGCAATCTACCTTCCAGATGCGCAGCAGTTTTTTCTAGCACATCGACTTCTTCATCTTTTTCGTTTACTAAAATTACATGCTCAGCTAACTTATGTGCAAAAGGCGCAATAATGTTGACCTCTGGGAAAACTTCTTGAACAAAACTTGTATCTTGTGCCAAAAATAATAAGACTAAATTGGGACCTGCATCTTGTGTAACGTAAACCGGTGCACCAATTGCACGCATTTCCTCAACTTTTTCCCTAGCCTTAAAAGTTTCAGGAAGTGAATATTGAATTGGCGGATTAGAAGAGGCAATAATTTCATGCATCAAAAGAGCATTGGCCTCTGCCGTTTTGCCAAAAAGTTCAAAATCTTTTTCAGCTATAGAAATTTTTAAGTTTTGCAAATCTAGTTTAACTTGTTCTGGCCATTCGGCATAAAGCGGCGAAGTTTGCATGGAATGTTGCATTGCCTCACGCGAAGAGATGCTTTTTTCTTGATTTGAAATAGTTAAAATACCTAAACGCAAATCTGGCCAAATGAAGGGAAATTCTTCAGCGAAACTGTCCATGCCAGCTGGATCACTGCCCGCTTTCCATTCCACAAATCCAGGCCAAAAAGAGCGACAAGCGCTGCCGCTACCTATGCGAGCCAAAATAGAAAGCTTGCTCTTAGGCAAATTCCAGGCATAAAAATTGTTCAAAACCTGTACTATGGAGGCAAATCCGCAGGCGGAAGAAGCAAGGCCGGCTGCAATCGGCAAATTTAAATCAGTTTCAATGTGATAAAAAGTCTTGCGATCAGGACGAAACAAATCTAAAAACTTCTTTAAACGTAGAGCAAATGGTGTGTTTAATGCGACAGTCTTGCCATTTAGTAAATAAAAATCAGATTTGGCGTCTCTATCGGCAAAGCGAAGTGAAGTAAAAGCGCCCTTATTTCCGAGGGCCACCGATATACTGGACGTTACAGGCAAGTTCAGCTCTTCGTCGCGTTTACCCCAATATTTGCAAAGCGCAATATTGCTCGGCGCAAAAGCGTGCGCTATGTCGCACACAGATTGAGTTGGAACGTTTTGTAAAATAGTTTTAACTAAGGTTTGTTTATCCATTATTAACTCTTTGATTTTTAAGGAAATCTTATAGACATGTTTTTCGCGAAATTTTTATTTACAACAAATACGCGCCCAAAACGCCGGCCAAAAAGCCAAAAACGTGTCCGCTCCAAGAGACATTTTTTTCTTGGGAAGGGATAAGAGCTAATGCCAAGCCGCCGAAGTAATAAAGAGCTAATAGCGCTAAAATAACAGTGGAAGCGTTGGGATGATAATAAGCGTTAGTGAGAAGATAGCCGAAATAGCCCATAATTACGCCGCTGGCTCCAATATGTATAGCTTTTTTACCGAAAAGCCAAACCGCAAATCCACTCACAAAAATTATTAAAGCTGTTAGTAAATAAAAATGCAAACGGCCAGCTGATAGCAACAAAATCGTTAAAATATAGAGGGGAACTGAATTAAAAAAAAGGTGATTGCTATTTCCATGTAAAAAAGGCGCGAAAAATATACCAGAAAGACCGCGCAAACTGCGTGGATAAATCCCTAAAATATTTAATTTGTAGCGCGAAATAACATTGAGAAGCTGAACTCCCCATAAAACTGCTAAAACAATTAGTGCAAAAAACCAATTATTTTGAAAAGAAGCAATAATGTGAGTCAATGCGTCGGAAAGCTGTGTTAGTAACGTTGACATAAATTACTCTGGTACAACGTAAATAGCATCAAGGTTACGCCAAAAGCCTTTGTAATCTAAGCCATAGCCAAAAACGAATTTGTCTTCAATATTTATGCCATAGAAATCCGGTTTTTTTAAACCTCCCTCAAGACGTTCTTTTTTCTTGTTTAGTAAAACTGCCGTAAAAACTTCTTTAGCTTCTTCTTTGTAACAAAAATCTACTGCCCTGGCTAAAGTTACACCCTCATCTAAAATATCGTCGACGATCACTACCGTGCGGTCTTTAAGCGGCTTGCTTGGTTTGACAACCCAAAGCAATTCCTTACCACCTTTTTGACGGTCGCCATAGCGTGTAAGATGTAAATAATCCATTTCCAGAGGAAATTTAAGGCGTGGCATGAGTCTACCAAAAGGCACCAATGCCCCAAGCACAACACACAAGAAAATCGGCTGGCTATTGGCCAATTTTTTTGTAATTGCAGCGGCCATTTCGTCTAAAGCTGTTTCAATTTCAGCGTTGGAATGCAGACAGATGGCGTTGTTGCGAATTTTCTCTAAATTTGAGTTACTGATTGGCATATTACTGACCTCAAAGTTTTTGCCATTCTACCTGAATAAGAAATAATTGTGAAATATCAATTAATTTGACGATGTAAATTTAATAGTTTATATCTACGAAGATGATTTCTTCTGATCAAAATGTAACGCCTGAAGCTTTTGCCTGGATAGCTGGCGAGCCGCTTAATTCCTTGCCGCAAGACCTCTACATTCCACCGCAAGCACTGCAAGTCTTCTTAGAAAATTTTAGTGGCCCGCTCGATCTTTTATTGTATCTAATTCGCAAACAAAACATCGATATTTTAGATATTCCTATCGCTAAAATTACCCAGCAATACATGGAATACATTGCTCTCATGCAAGTGCTAAATTTAGAACTTGCAGCGGAATATTTGCTCATGGCGGCAATTCTTGCTGAAATAAAATCCCGTTTACTCTTGCCTAAACCAACAATACAGCCAGACGGTAGCGAAATTGATCCGCGTGTAGAGCTAGTCGAAAAACTGAAAGAATATGAAAAGTACAAGAAACTTGCCGAAGAACTAGATACTTTGCCACGTTTAGAAAGAGATTCCTTTTTAACAAATATAGAATCAGCTGTGGTGCGTAGTAACACTGCGTCCTTGCCAACTGTAAAAATCGATGAGCTTTATCGCGCACTGCAAGAACTCATGGAAAGGGCCAAATTATTTGAGCATCATCAAATCAGCCGCGAACAACTGAGTGTTCGGGACCGCATGAGCCATATAGTTAAAAATTTACAAAGCGATAAATTTACTAGTTTTAGCAGTTTGTTTAATTTGGAAGAAGGACGGCGCGGCGTGGTTGTTACTTTTGTCGCTATTTTAGAACTTTTGCGTCAAACTATTATTGAAATTGTCCAGGTCGAAAATTTTGGTCCGATCCATGTGCGGGCTACGCTTGGAATTATGAATGATGAATTATGAATGGTGAATTAAATGGAAGAAAATTATAAACAACTAAAAATCATCATTGAAGGCTTAATTTTTGCCAGCGAAGAGCCTCTTAACATTGAACAGCTTTTAAAAGTTCTAAAAGAATTAGATCCAGAATTAACTGCGGAAAGTATAAAATCTATTCTCGATGAGCTAGTTTTGGATTATCAAGAAAAAAGCATAGAACTGAAAGAAGTTGGGAGTGGTTATCGCTTTCAAATCCGCACTGAATATGCGCCTTGGATCAATAAACTTTGGGAAAAGAGACCGCAGCGTTATTCCAAAGCCCTTCTAGAAATTTTAGCTATCATAGCTTATCGCCAACCCATTACTCGCGCCGAAATTGAAGACATTCGCGGCGTAAGTATTCATAGCAATATCATGCGTACTTTAACAGAACGCGAATGGATTAGTATTATTGGCTACAAAGACGTCCCCGGCCGCCCTGCCCTTTATTCTACAACCGATAAATTCTTAGATTATTTTAATTTAAAAAGTCTTGAAGAATTGCCGGTATTGGAAGATAAGATGGAAAAAATTGTGAATGATGAACATAAGGAAATTATGAATGATGAATTATGAATTGAGGAAAAAAGAATTATGGATAGGAAAGAAATCCTAAATCGCGAAAAATGGCTGTTTAAAAATAAAGTCGCTTTAAAGAAATTCAAAAAAGGCTTAGAAGATGCTGCTCAGGGAAAATTGGTCAGCAAGGGAGATTTTACGCAGTATTTAGACGAAGAGATCGAGTAGCTACGATAGCGACTAGTATTTTAGCTTTAAGATTTAAACACTTGTTCGCTGAGTTTGAGTAATGAAGCCATCACTACGTCAAAGCTAGGCTTTTCTCTTTGAAAAACCATCGTAGCAATAAATTTTTCCCAGTAATCGCGCCAAATAGGATTACTTGTCAAAATTTTTAACGCTTTTTTACTTTCCGCAATTGGGTCAAGGTAGTAGTCAGTGTTTTTCTCACGTTCTCTATCTTCGCTCATTACCAAACTCACTAAACCATCAAATCCCGCACCAATGCCAACCGTTTCAGCAATAGCGTGCAAATCATATAAATGACGAATAAGTTTTATATCATTGGTATTTAACTTAGCTTCAGTTCTGACAATTCTCCTTGTAAGCGCCACCCATTTTTCCGCTGCTGTCTCTATTATTGAAACGCAATCTATGTTTTTTTCTTTATGGTCAACAACTTTTCCCAATGTTTGTCTAATTAAACTTGTTACAGGTAAATTAACAGTTGGCGTTTTTGTTTCAACTTGAATAAATTCCAGTAATATATTTGGGGTAAATAAAATTGGAAACTGTAAAGAAACGTACAAAGAATCGTAACGAACCCAAAACCTCATGAAATTTCCTTCGTTTCTAACCTCCGGCTCTTTCTCAACATAAAAACCATTATCCGATAAAGAGTTAACTAAAGAATTTCTAAATTTTTTCAATTCATTTCTTAATTTCGCTTTACTTAAAGCTTGTGTGGATGTTTTAGGTTGCATCCTAAAATCGCAGTCCTCTGACATTCTTTCAGTGATAAGATGCGCCTTAGATAAACATGTTCCACCTTGAAATATTAATTTAAAATATTCGCTTTCAGTATCAGCCAACGCGTGAATAATACGAGTCACATGATAATCCTTTTCAATGAAAGACTTGCCGATCCCAAGCTGCTCATTGGTAGCTATTATTAATTCATCCAAATTATCTTGCATTTATATTATTCTCATACAATAACTTTGAATTACTAGTGTATATTGAACGCCTAAACCTACTCTTTAGACGTACCATTATGGCAGCACACAACTGTGTCGATCTACCTGACACATTTTCTTTTTCAGCCCAATTTGGTTCCCATTTTACATTTAAACGATCTAGGGCTTCTCTGAATGCAAAATCACTACCATTCGCAATTACCACACGATTGGTGTATTTTGAGATTTTGGATTTCGCGTAAATGCCATATCCAATTTTGACAAGTTTATTATCTTTAACTAATTGTTTGAGCCCACGACTAATTTGTCGTTGATCCCCCAAATCAATAAAGTCTTTGCGCAAAATAACGTTGCTAGTTAATGCATCTAGCTTTTTTTGCATTTTAGATTTGATTGTGTTTTCAGGTTTTACTTTCATAGTGCGGCCATTATAACATAATCGTCAACAATAGACAATTAATTTCGCCAACAGTAGACATTTAAAGCAAATCTCAATAGCGTATCAACACCGAGCCCCCAGCCTAGCCCTGCGCCAAAGGCTTCTAAAATCAGGTTTTTGAAGCATTAGTAGTAGTGGTAGTAGAACTGCTCGAGCTACAAGATGTAGAGGACGCTACTTGATAAGAAGATGAGCCTCCACCAGAACCAGAAGCAAAAAGCCCAAAGGGGTTTAAAACAGAACCAGGTTGACTGCTACTAAAACTAGAAGAAGCTGCTGGCATCGAAGCGCTATTAGATGGAATGATTTGTACACTTTGTAATTCAATTTCTTTCGTAAATATTGGATTATCTCGAAGCGAAACAGTTGCTGTGGCCGTTGAAGTGCTGCTGCTTGGCATACGTTGTTGTATATAATCAACAACCTGTTGGCTAGTCGGCCGCAGCTCCGGTTGATCTACCAAACAACTTTTAATTAGCGCTATGAAAGGTATTGGTGTTTCTTGTGGAATTTGCGAAAAACAACTATTCCTTTCGTTTAAAAAAACTTCCTTTGTTTTTGGGGAATCATGCAAAGACTCAAGACCATAAAGCAATTTCTCAAGTACGTCGTATCTTGACCTGAAATCCCTGCAAGTAAGTTCCCAAATAAGAATTCCAAAACTATAAATATCTGAAGCCACACTTGGCTTTTGAATACCACGAAGAACCTCTGGGGCTGCATAAATATCCCTAGTTGCTGTGAATAAATCTTCAGGGGGATGATAGCTTATGGAAGGAGATTCCGCTAAGACTAAAGAGAACCAAAATCCGCATATTTTAGGTATAACATCTTGATTAAGAAGAATATTATGTATACATAAATCGTTATGTATTATTACAGGTTTATTAGGCAAAGACGAATGCAAATATAAAAGACCACAAGCTGTACCATACACTATACTGCAACGTTCCTTCCATGAGAACGTATGGCTAGATTCAATCAAAACATTAGACAAAGAATCCACAGAGGAATCTAAAGGTCCGGGTGCCATAACTATAGATGGTTGTGTCCCACCACCCCTCAATAGAACTCCATCAAAACGAATAATATTAGGATGGCCGATACTACACATAATAGAAACTTCTCTTTCGTATGTAGCTTTGTGAAAAGGGTATGTAATATCACGAAAGATTTTACAAACTAATATTCGCTTTTCATTCCGTAATATTTCAGTGGTAGTGAAATTAGATTGGTCCAAGATCGTAAGTGGATAATAGTAGTGGGCATAATCCTTGATGTAACCAGGTTTAATCGGAGCACCATACAAATCAAGTAGCTTAATTCCCGCTCGTTCGAAACAGTCTATACAATGTTGATTAGAGGATGGGGTTTTTAGCATTTTCTTTAATATCTAACTAACGCCGAGCCCCAGGTGAGGCCTGCGCCAAAGGCTTCTAAAAGCAATAATTGACCTGGTTTGATAAGACCATTTCGAATGCCGTAATCGAGAGCTAAGGGTACAGAAGCTGCAGAAGTATTACCATGTTTAGCGATAGTTAAAATGACTTTTTCCATGGAAATTCCGAGCCTTTTAGCGGTAGCTTTGATAATACGCAAATTAGCTTGATGGGGAACTAGCCAATCAATTTCACTAGCCTTTAAATTATTGTGTGTCAAAGTTTCATCAATAACTTCGCCTAGTTTAGTCACAG
>JBAYJT010000047.1:0-10954 GCA_041664965.1 Gammaproteobacteria bacterium | reverse complement strand
GGGTGACTGAAATCGGGATGCCAGATAGTTATAAAGTTGCATAAATAATGGCAACAGCAGCTTCTGTTCTTAAATTTTTAAATTAACAAGATTGGCTTAATTGATTTATTCAACAAAGCCCCCTACGAAAACATGTCTACATGTTTTACTTATAAATCAATAACTTATAAAAACAAGTTCATTTTGACAAAATCCCAGATTCCTCTATCATAACGCTTGAGGACTTGACTTTATGCAGGTACCAAAACAAAGTAGTTATGTAGCCATTGTGTCTGCTATTGGCTCGGCTATTGAATATTACAGCTTCATTACTTATATTCTGCTTTCCGCCTATCTAGGCAAAGCTTTTTTTCCCGCTTTCGACCCAAATGCAGCCATGCTCTACACACTGCTTCTCTTTGCGGTTGCATATCTCATAATGCCGCTTAGCTCACTTGGCTTTGGCTTTTTTGCCGACCGTATTGGACGTAAAAAAATCATGGTCATAGCCATTATGCTCATGGCTATAACTACTTTCAGCATTGGACTACTGCCAACTTACAAAACCATCGGCATTGCAGCAACTGTATCTTTGTTTGTTTTGCGTATTTTGCAAGGTTTAGCCCAAGGCGCAGAATTGCCCGGTGCTATTACTTTTGTCAGTGAACATGCGGAAGATAAAAACCAAGCTCGGTTTTGCGGCTGGCTGTTTTTTGCCGTTGGATCTGGCGCGCTGCTCAGCACTTTCATCAATTACATTTTGACTAGCACACTCTCCCAAGAGGCAATGTTTAGCTACGGTTGGCGTATTCCATTTTTAATCGCCGGCCTTCTTGGCATTGTTGGCTTTTTAATTCGCCGCTACACAGAAGAAACCCCAGCTTTTCTAAAACAGCAAAAATTAGAACTGGCCAAAATACCAATAGTCACTTTACTAAAAGAACACTGGCGTAAGGTTTTAATTGGTTTTGGCTTAGTCTGCGGCGGTTCAATGTTAGTTAATTTTGGCTTAGCCCTACCAGGATTTTTGCAGACTTCTTTTGGCTATGATGCCAAAGATACTTATTTGGCAACCACTTTTGCTTTCGCCCTCGATATTTTATTAATAGTTTTCGCCACAATGGCCGACCGTATTGGTCTTCGCAAGTTTTATCTTTATGGCGTTCTAATTAACTTAATCTGCATTTTACCGATGTTTGCTTTATTACTTTTACAAAGCAAAGTTGCACTTTTCGCTTTTATTTTACTCTACCACTTGCTAATTTTATTCTTGGCCGCTTGCTATCCTGCAATGTTAGCTCGTCTCTTTCCAACCAAAATTCGCTACTCCGGCGTCTCGCTATCCTATCTTGGAGCTTATAGCATCGCCGGCTTTACGCCGCTTATCGTTACGCATCTTTATGCAAGTTTTAAAAATATTTGGATTGTTGCTATGTTTTTGTCTATGGCTCTTCTTGTAAGCCTCGTGTCAGGTATTTGCTATCGCTGTTTCACCGGTAGCGATTATTCGCGGCCCACTAGATGCCTCTAATACCAAATACCCTTTGGCATCTATCCCGCGATTGATGCCAAAGATTTTTTCTTGGGCTGTAGAAATAGAAACCTCTTGTCCGTAAAAAGCATCCAAATCTTTCCATTTGGGGTAGAAAGGCGCAAAACCCTCAGTTTGATATAGTTTTAAAGTACTTAAGAGCTTATCCAAAAGTAGCCCTGCAAGCTTGTTTCTATCAGGAGTTTTCCCTATGATTTCTGCTATATCGCACCAGGGTTGGCTGATATCTTGGCTGAATGTTTCAGGCATATTAACATTAAGACCCACACCAATAACCGCATTATGAAAATTTTTTTCCTGGCTAGATAACTCTACTAAAATCCCAGCTAGTTTTTTGCCTTCCCACAAAACATCATTCGGCCATTTTAGTTTTATCGCGTCTATAATTCCATAAGCCTTTAAAGCCTCCACCACTGCCATTGCCACAGCAATGCTTAAGCCACTTAACTGATCTAATCCACATTTAAAATTCCACAAAAGCGATAAATATATATTGCAACCAAATGGCGATATCCACTGGCGCCCCAAACGCCCTTTACCTGCAGTTTGGCTTTCAGCAAAACAGATACTGATTTTATTGTCCGGATTTTTACTAGCGTCGACTAAAAAAGTGTTAGTAGAATTGACGCTTTCGAGAACAACTATTTTATCTAGATAGCTCTGATTTTCTGGCTTAAGATAAGCCGCAAGTTGTGCTTTATTGAGTAGTTCCAGATTTTGTGGCATACAAAAACAACCCATCATGTGTTTAACACTTGGATTTTAACATATGAAATTTTTTATTTCGCTCCTTCAGAGCTAAAATACATTATTTATCTACACCCAGGGCGACGCTCGCTACATTGTAGCTCGGCTTGCCCTGGGCTATTCTATCCCGCCACGTTGTGGCTTAATATAAGCCTTGAAAAGGCAAACTTAGAATAACCCAGTCGGGCTGGGTTGCACACGTACCATATTGATGTAAAATACATTTTTTAAGCATCCATAAAAAAGAGAAAAAATCATGAAAACCATGACCAGCGCAGAAATTCGTAAAAAGTTTTTAGAATATTTTGAAAAGAATGGACATAAGCACATAGAGAGCAGCTCTCTAGTTCCAGCCAATGATCCAACTCTGCTTTTTACCAACGCCGGCATGGTGCCGTTTAAAGATGTGTTTCTAGGTAAAGAAAAACGCTCATATGATCGCGCTGTAACTTGCCAACGCTGCGTCCGAGCTAGCGGCAAACATAATGATCTAGAAAACGTCGGCTATACAACGCGCCATCACACTTTTTTTGAAATGCTCGGTAATTTTAGCTTTGGCGATTACTTCAAAAAAGAAGCCATTCATTATGCCTGGGATTTTTTAACTAATGTTTTGGAAATTCCATCCGAACGCTTAGTTGTAACAATCCACCAAAAAGACGATGAAGCCGCCGAGCTTTGGGCGAAAGAATTTAAGTCTAGCAACAAATTTCCACAAGGCGGCATAGAAAAAGGTTTTATTCGCTGTGGTGACAAAGACAATTTTTGGGCCATGGGTGAAACCGGTCCCTGCGGCTATTGCAGTGAGATTTTTTATGATCATGATCCAAACGGCACATTAGGCTTAACGGGTGGCAAGCCTGGCGAACCTGATGAAGGCGGCGATCGCTATGTTGAAATTTGGAACTTAGTTTTCATGCAATTCGAAAGAAATAGCAAAGGAGTTATGACACCATTACCCAAACCGTCTGTCGATACTGGCATGGGATTAGAAAGAATCACGGCCGTTATGCAAGGAAAGCATGATAATTACAATACAGCAGAGTTTTTCGCCTTAACATCTGAGGTTGAGAATCAATGTTGTAAACTGATTAAAGAATCAGAGCGAACTCCAGAAGTTATGGAAGAATTGAGCATTGCCAAAAGAGTCGTGGCTGATCATATTCGCGCGGCTGTATTTTTAATTGCAGATGGCATTTTACCTTCCAACGAAGGGCGTGGTTATGTTTTACGGGGTATTATTCGTCGAGCTGCTTATCATCTCTACATGGTCGGAGTACGCCAACCTTGCTTAGCGGCCGGAAAAGGATGGTTTGCAGACGCTGTCGTGAATACAATCGGAATGAAGAAAGTCTATCCAGAACTAGAGTTAGCTAAAAAACTCCCTGGGATTGAAAAAATAATTACTCGTGAAGAAAAACAATTCCTAGAAACTCTCGATCGCGGTGTGAAAATTCTAGACCAAGAATTGGAAATATTAGAACACAAGAAAATAAAAATCATACCGGGCTTAGTTGCTTTTAACTTACACGACACCTATGGATTCCCCATTATTTTAACCACTGAGATTGCAAAAAAAAGAGGCTTTACAGTTGACCAAGCTGGCTTTGAAACTGAAATGGAAAAACAGCGCGAACGCTCGCGTGCGGCGAGTAAATTTGGCAACAAAGACGACCTTGAAATTAATATTAGCGGAGAAACTAAATTTATTGGCTACGAAACAACTTCTGCAACTAGTGAAATACGCGCTCTTTTGCACAGTGACGGCAAGCCTACGGAAAATTTGCAAGCAGGCTCTCACGGTATAATAATTCTAAAGGAAACGCCTTTCTATGCTGAATCGGGCGGACAAGTTGGCGACACGGGAATTTTACGCGGCGAAGATAATGCCGAATTTACCGTTACAGATACAAAAAAACATGGCACTTTGATTTTACATTTTGGTTCGGTGACGCGCGGAAATTTTCATAACAAAACCGAAGTAAATGCTCAAGTAGATGAAATGAGACGCCAAGCTATAAAATTAAATCACTCTGCGGCACACTTACTCCACAGTACTTTGCATAAAGTTTTGGGAGAACATGCCTCGCAACGCGGCTCTTTAGTGGATGCAGAGAAACTGCGCTTTGACTTCGCTCATTCTTCTGCATTAAGCATCGAAGAAATAAACACTATAGAAGATTTAGTAAATGCAAAAATCCGTGCTAACTCAGAAGTAAAAACTACAGTTAAAACTTTAGAAGAAGCTAAAAAAGACGGCGCTATTGCTCTTTTTGGCGAAAAATATGGCGAGGAAGTGCGCGTTGTAACTATGAAAGATGCCAAAGAACTTTGCGGCGGCACACATGTTATGCGCACAGGCGACATTGGTCTTTTCAAAATTCAATCGGAAAGCGGCGTTGCAGCTGGAATTCGTCGTATTGAAGCATTAACTGGGCAAAATGCTCTTGATTGGGTGAGAAAGAATGCAGAGGAATTAAAATCCCTCTACTCTCTGCTCAAAGTCAATTGTGGCCAAGCTTGCGAAAAATTAGAGCAATTGTTCGATGAAAAAAGAAATCTAGAAAAAGAGTTAACTAATCTAAAAGGCAAAGCGGCAATGAGTCAAGGCGAAAACCTAGCTAATCAATCTCAAAAAATATCTGGCGTAAATGTGTTAGCTGCCAAAGTGGATATCACTGACAGCAATGCGTTACGCACACTAATGGATCAACTCAAGCAAAAAATCGATCCGGCTGTGATTCTTCTGGCGGCAGTAAATAGCGACAAAATTCAGCTCCTCGCAGGAGTAAGCAAAAGTATTAGCAATAAATTTCACGCTGGTAATCTTTTACAACACATCGCCAAACAAGTCGGCGGTAGCGGCGGCGGCAGACCAGATTTAGCGCAGGGTGGTGGAACTGATGTTGGAGCGCTGGATGCAGCGCTGAAATTGGTTGGGGAGTGGGTAAAATCTGTTAAACCGTAGGGGCGGACCTACGTGTCCGCCCTTTATTTGTTTATTTCTGGCGGAGAGGGCGGGATTCGAACCCGCGATACGTTTGCACGTATACATGATTTCCAGTCATGCTCCTTCGGCCACTCGGACACCTCTCCAGAACGTAAATAAAATTTTCTTCACCAATTCTCCGCCCTCGGGCGGGATTACTCGCTTCCTTCCTGGAAGCTCGCCCTTCGGGCCGCTCGCTTCACTTCGCGTTCTAATTTTGCTTTCCTGCAAAATTAGTCGAACCCGCGATACGTTTGCACGTATACATGATTTCGAGTCTCTCCTTCGGCCGCTCGGACACCTCTCCAGATTGGCAGACACATAGGTCTACCTGGGCGGACACATAGATCCGCCCCTACTTGAAAATAGGGATTTTATTCCCAAGTAATAGCAGAAATTTTTCTGCTGCGTCTTGCTCGGCCTGTCGCCGGCTAGACCCGGCGCCAAATGTTACCTGATCTAGTCCCTCAACACAACACTTAACATGAAATGTCTGGGCATGAGCGGCACCTTCGGTTCTAGTAATTTCGTAGTTAGGTAATGGCAATTTGTTCTTTTGAACAATCTCCTGAAGCTTAGTTTTTGGGTCTTTATGTTCTAGCAAAGTAGTTTTAGCTATCCGATCTTTAAACCACGCTAAAATTCTATCTTTGCAAGCATCTATACCACCATCCAGAAAAATGGCACCAATAATGGCTTCCACGGCGTCAGCTAATATGGAAGAGCGCTTAGACCCTCCGCTTTTTATCTCCCCAACACCTAAAAACAAATAATCCCCAACCTGCAATTCCTTGCCAATTTGCGCCAAGATTTTCCCGTTCACCAAAGCAGCCCGTAAGCAACTCAGCTCTCCTTCGTCATATTTTGGATAAATCTGAAAAAGTTCGGCTGCAATAACAAAATTTAAGATAGAGTCCCCTAGAAACTCTAATCTTTCATTACTAGAAGCACCAACACTGCGATGCCTCAATGCTTGTTCCAATAAGTTTAAATTACGGAAATGATAACCTAATCTATCGCTTAGATTTTGCATATTTTACTTTATTTTTTTAGCAATGCGATTCCAACGAATTTCTGTCCTTTTGGCATCAAAGCTCATCCAAGTAGCAAAGGCTTTGCCAATTAAGTTTTCCTCTGGAAGAAAGCCCCAATAGCGGCTATCTTCACTGTTATCGCGGTTATCGCCCATCATAAAATAAGAATCAGCCGGAACAACAAAATCTAAATCTTCATCAAGATGGACATTTGGACGAATAAAAATACGATGTTTCACACCATTCGGGAGTGTTTCAACAAAAAGCTTTACAATTTCATTGGTTTCTTGATCAATACCCAAACCGATTGGCTCTTGCACGGCAACCTTGTCATTAATCGTCAAAACTTTATTTTTGTAAGTAATATGGTCACCAGGAGTGCCGATAACACGCTTCACAAGAATGATCGAATCGTCTTTTGGCCAATAAAATAGCGCTATATCGCCTAATTTAGGCTCGCCAATTTTAGCAAATTTAGTACGTAAAACCGGCCAACGAAGACCATAATCATATTGATTTACGGCAATAAAATCGCCTGGCAAAATTGTTGGCTCTAAAGATCCAGTAGGTACTCGATATGGCTGCAATAAGAAAGAGCGAATCAATAGCACTATTAACAAAACGGGGAAAAAAGAACGCGCATAATCAACGATAGCTGGATCTTTCTCACCCCAAATTCTCTTCTTCGCAAAAAAGAGCATATCAATCAAGGCAATCAAGCCAGAAAGGAGAGTTAGTACTGTTAAAATCAATGGGAAATCAAAATGAATGTTCATAAATTGTCCTGGGAATAATTATGAATTATAAATTATGAATTATGAATTATCAGAAGTAATATTCATCAAAACCCATAATTAATCATTTGTAATTCAGCACTGCAAAAACATGTCTATATAAAATATTTATAAATCAATATGTTGAGAAAAAAAATCGTGAATTATAAATAACCAAGTCAACAAAAACTCATCATTCATAACTCATAATTCATAATTTTTTCTAATTTATTTTTCCACCTTCAAAATTGCAATAAACGCTTCTTGCGGAATTTCTACGCTACCAATCTGTTTCATACGCTTTTTACCGGCTTTTTGCTTTTCCAAAAGCTTGCGTTTACGCGTTATATCTCCGCCATAACACTTAGCCAAAACGTTTTTACGCATAGCTGATACAGTTTCCCTGGCAATAATTTTCCCACCAATAGCAACTTGTATCGCCACTTCAAACATTTGCCGCGGAATCAGCGATTTCATCTTTTCAGCCAAATTCCTAGCATGTGACATTGCCTTATCACGATGCACAATTGACGATAAAGCATCCACTTTATCGCCATTGATCAATATATCGAGTTTTACCAAATCTGCAACTTGAAAATGATCTAGAGAATAATCCAAAGATGCATAGCCACAACTGATAGATTTTAAACGATCAAAAAAGTCTAAAATAACTTCGCTCATCGGCAAAAAATAGCTCATAGATACTTGGTTACCGACATATTGCATATTAATTTGTATGCCGCGTCTTTCCATACAAAGAGTTATAACGCTACCTAAATATTCTTTCGGAACAATTATGTTTACGCGCACTATTGGCTCGCGCATTTCCTCAATCTCAGAAGGCGATGGCAAAAGGGATGGATTGGAAATATTAATTGTTTCGCCATTTTTCAACGCAACTTCATAAACTACTGTTGGCGCTGATGTAATAAGATTTAAGCCATATTCTCGCTCTAATCTCTCTTGCACGATTTCCATATGCAAAAGACCTAGAAATCCACAACGAAAGCCAAACCCTAAAGCTTCGGAAGATTCTGGTTCATAGATTAAAGAAGCATCGTTTAAGCGCAGTTTTGCCAAAGCTTCACGAAAAGCTTCAAAATCTTCAGCACTAATTGGATAAAGACCGGCATAAACTTGCGGACTGATTTTCTTAAAACCAGCTAAGGGCGTGACGGCTGGATTGTTGGCATTAGTTAAAGTATCGCCTACTGGAGCACCAAAAATGTCTTTAATACCTGCCACAACATAGCCCACTTCGCCAGCTTTTAAAATGCCCGTTTCTGTGCGCTTGGGCGTAAAAACGCCGATTTGATCGACAAGATGATCTTTTCCCGTCGACATAACACGCAGCTTATCGCCAGTTTTCAAAGTTCCTTCGCGAACACGTACTAAAGATACGACACCCAAATAGTTATCAAACCAAGAATCGATGATTAAGGCTTTCAGAGGCTGATTTTCATCGCCAACAGGCGCAGGAATTCGATGAATAATGCTTTCAATTAATTCGTCAATGCCGATACTGTTTTTAGCGCTAACTAAAAGCGCGTCATCAGCGTGGATACCAACTATATCCTCAATTTCTTGCTTAACGCGTTCTGGATCAGCTTGCGGCAAATCGATTTTATTAATTACCGGTATAATTTCTAAACCTTGCTCGCTGGCCATATAGCATACCGCTACGGTCTGCGCTTCCACGCCTTGACCCGCGTCAACTAAAAGCAAAGCACCTTCACAAGCCGCCAAAGATCTGGAAACTTCATAGGAAAAATCGACGTGGCCTGGAGTATCAATAAAATTTAGCTGATAAGTAATTCCGTCTTTGGCTTTGTAAGACAGCGTCACACTTTGCGCCTTAATGGTAATACCGCGCTCGCGTTCAATATCCATATTATCTAAAACTTGATTTGTCATCTCACGCGCCGACAAGCCGCCGCAGAGCTGAATTAAGCGGTCCGACAAAGTCGACTTTCCGTGGTCAATATGAGCAATGATAGAGAAGTTACGTATATTTTTCATGGCGCTATGGTAAAGCAAAATCGCTTATTTTTCGAGAAGTACAGACGCGATTACTCGCGCCTCCACTTAAAAATATAACCTATTGATTTATAAGGAAATCGTGTGGACATGTTTTTTATGATTTTCCCAACGTCACGCGCAAAAACCCTGCCGTATCGCGCTCTTGGTTTACATCAATGTAATTATTATCTGAGAATAAGAATTTCACCGCGTCGCCCTGACGAGCTCCATGCTCCAAAAAAAGCATTCCAGCAGGTTTAAGCTTAGTTCGCGCTGTTTTTAATATAACGCGAATAGCACCCAGGCCATCTTGCCCAGCAAACAGCGCCAAATGTGGCTCAAAGCGTAAAACTTCCTCAGCTAAATCAGGATCGTTATTGCAAACATAAGGCGGATTGGAAATTATCGCATCATAATCGGCATCTAAAACAGCTTCCAGCCAATTACTTTCCAAAAAAGAAACATTGTGGATCTGTGAGCGCTCTGCATTGCTTTTTGCAACAGATAGAGCTTTAGAGCTCACATCTAAAGCCAAAACTTGCCAATTGGGACGCATTTTAGCCAAAGCCACTGCGATCGCACCAGAACCCGTGCCAAGATCGATAATTTTAAGCTTTTGATCTTCTGGCAGGCTTTTCAAAACTGCTTCAACCAAAACTTCTGTCTCTGGACGTGGAATTAAAACATCTTCTGTAATTTTTAATGAAAGCGAAAAAAACTCTTGCTCGCCCAAAATATAAGCCATGGGCTTGCCACCGCTTCTCTCTTGCAATAGATTTTCAAAAGCATTTTGTTCAGAAGAAGTTAAAACTCGCTCGGGATGAGCATAAAAATAAGAACGCGAAACGTCTAAAACCCGCGCCAATAAAAGCTCCGCATCTAAACGTGACGTTTGGGAAATCGAAGAAAGAAGTTTGGTCGCGTCAGATAAAACTTGAGAAATCGACATCAATGCTTCCAAACCAAACCACAATAGAACGTAACGTCTTTTTCTGGTTTGTTAAAGCCAAACTCTATGGATGGAGCAATACTCCAATGCTTGGTTAAATCGTAGTGTAAACCACCAGCCAAATATATAACCGGACGTGTGTAAAGCTTATATTTGTCATTTTCAGTATGCGCAACTATAAAGGTATCCAGTCTTTCAGTAACGTGAAATGTTGGAATAAAATAATAACGACCTAAATCAATACGCTGATTGCGCTTGTTTTCATTGTGCAAATAATCTATATCGACCTCTATATTGAGAAATTTTCCAATATCCTTGGATACAGCAAAAACAGCACCGTAAGTCATGCGCCCCGCTCCAATATCGCGTTGCCAAGCGCCAGTTGGCACGGAAACATTCGGCATTATAGAAAGTTGCCAGCCATATTTTTTGTAAAACTCATCTTTAAAGTAGAAAGTAATGTCATCTAAGCTAGAATATCTTCCGAAAATATCGTCGCTAACCCATTTGTATGGAGCTTTGACAATGAAAGTTAAATCATCATTGATGTTATAAGTGAAAAATGTATCTACTTTGTTGGTTCTAGTTCCTGTATCAGTCCAATCATATCTTTCATATTCATAAGAGTACACCGCAGCAAAATCAAACTGGTCCACTAAGTCAGTTAAATATTGTAATGTTGGAACAATTTGGCGAGCAAATACTGCCTGTTGGAATAATAAAAATAAAGTGAAAATAAATAATTTTATAAGAAAATGAGTTTTTATTTTTTTAAACATTGGAAATACCAAAAAACCTTTGTACACGACAAAGTTTAGATTGAAAAAGATAACTCGCTGAAGTATAACGTAAAACTTTAATCTACTAAAAAGAAAGGAGTACGTTATGAAAGCAGTCAGCGAGTTAGAAGAG
>JBAYJT010000046.1:0-12595 GCA_041664965.1 Gammaproteobacteria bacterium | reverse complement strand
CTGTCTCTGCATATCTGGGTGATGGCAGTATACTTGGTTGGCTAACAGAAGGCTCTTGCGAGAAGATCGCTCTGCTCGCTGGTGTAACTGTAGACCTTTGTTGCGACTGTGTAGTTGACGAGCTAGTACTAGCAGGAATTGTGCTAACAGAATTTTGCGCCGTAGGACTTGATGACGAGCTACTAGGCACACTACCAACAGTTGTGCTAGCAGGAGCACTTTGTGAAGAACTCGAACTGCTCCGTAGATTTAGCACTTTTAGCTCTTCCCCTGGGGGGCTGGATGGGCGAATAGTATGCGCCCCTTCGTCAGTAGCAAATAATGTGGATCTACCAACTAGAAGCTGTTGACGTTTTTCTATTCTTTTTTCAGCAGCTTCCAAGTAGGCACGTATTCGTTCGTTACTAATATCGGGTAGCAGCGAACGTTTGACAATGTTTATATCAATTAGAAATAAAAGTTTTTCTATGTCTTGCTCCATCATGTAATTACAGAATCTTGCTAAGTCATAAGAAGGGTGTTCTGTTAAAATGGCTGTAACAATATTTTCTGTATCTTGTTTATTTAATAGATGAACAATATTTGCAAATTCTAGGGTATTTATGTCTTGTACTGACCAATTTTTAACTTGGCTTAATAATATTGCGCCGATAGAAATTGGCGGGGATTGCTGATTTGAGGCTGTTCCCTGATGCAAACCTTCGTTTAATTTTTGAAAAATATTAATATTTGGGTATTTCTTAATAATATAACTCCAGGATTGCAGACTATCTGGATAGAACAGGTATTTAATATTTTTTTGTAAAAGTTGAACGAGGCCATCTGATGATAATTTATTCAGTAAATCTGACAATGCAGTTTGGGAGTGTTCTTTAAATATTATATAAAAAACTGATGGGTAATCACGGCGGTTGGCACCTAAAACTTTGACTAAAAGTTCTTCGTCCTTACCATAAAACTGCGGCAAGTGATGAATTACACCCACGAGCATTTGGGGACATCTTTCAGCAATTAAATACAAACTTTCGAAATCTTTTTTAACAACCTCGGAGCAAACCTTTTGTATAATAATGCTATTGTAGGTTTTTTTAAGTAGGATGCTTAATATATCATATGATTTCCTGTAAAACAGTGATTCTAATCCTGTTCTATAAAAATTACTTTTGGCATTCAAAGTATCGGCTAAAGCTTGTTCTATATCTGGATTAGGTAATGGTAAGTTATCAATTAACCTTATGAGTTCTATAGGATATCTTGTGGCTATTTCATCAAATATTAGACTAGCATATGAATTGCTTGCTAAAACTTTAAGAAACGTTTTAGTTATAGCAAGATTATTACGTGCTTTTTCAATCAAGTTATTTAATATTGTTTTTAAGTTACAAACAATGGATTGTTCTACCTTTGTCTCGCCGCTCTTCATACATGGATTGATTATAGCAATAACAAGAGCTTTTTGTGTTTCAAAGTCAAGTAATGGTAAGCGTTCAATTAAATCCAGGAGTTTTTGAAAATCACTTTTGGCTATCACCTGAAACATTGGCGTACCATCAGGAACTTTTGTTGCCAAATAATCAAGCACAGGCTTTGCGATACTAGGATTAGATAATTCTAATTTTAGAATTAAATCTAAGAGAAATTGAAGATTCAAGTTAGCAATTAACTGAAAACCTGCCCTTGTTTTCTCGTTTGCGGCACTTAAATCTTTTAAGAGAGCTTTTTGTGCTTCAAAGTCAGCAAATAGTAAGCGACTAATTAAAACCCAGAGCTTTTGAAGATCGTTTTGGGTCAGTACCTGAAATTTTGGCGTACCATCAGATATTTTGGTTATCAATCTAATAAGCAGAGACTTTGCAATATCAGGATTAGATACGCTTAATTTATCAGTTAACCCTATGAGAATTTTAGGATCTTGTTCAGCAATTACCTGAAAACCATCCTGCTTATACCAGTTTGTGGCGCCTAAAGCTTTTGCAAAAGCTTGTTGTGTTTCAAGGTCAGTTAATGGTAAGTGATCAATTAAAACCAGGAGTTTTGGAAGATTACTTTTGGCTATCACCTGAAATATTGGCGTACCATCAGCATTCGTTGTTGCCAAATATTCAAGAACAAGCTTTACGATTCTAGGATCAGATAACTTAAATTTAAATTTAACGATTAAATCTATGAGATTATCAGGTTCTGTTTCCGCGATTATCTGCAAATACGACTTGCCTGAAGATGAAACTCGAATATATAAAATTCGTTCAAGAATTTTTTCTACAGTAGAATTAGGAATTAGTTTTTCACCATACTTCACTAAACCCCAAAAGAAAGAGCGAGTGGCGAGGTAAACATTAGGATCCTTACAGCTAGTACTAATTAAATCCTGAAGCATTTGTAGAAATTCTTCGTTAATTACCTGCAAAACTGTATTGCCATCCGGTTGTTTGGCATTTAAAGCTTTTACAAAATTTTCTGCCGCAATTCCGGTAAGTACTGGTAAGTGCTCAATTAAATCCCTTGGTGAAGGATTGTCGCTGTAGGCTATGACCATAAATAATATCATACGAGCCTGTTCTGTAACCAATAAAGCTGCTAAAATATCCATAATTATTGGAATATTAAGAGATATTTTTTCAACTAAGCTTTGCAATACAATGCGCGATTGACTGTTTGCAACTATTACCTGAAAACCATTCTGATTATTATTGTTTGTGGCACGTAAAGCTTTTACAAGGGCTTGTTGTGTTTCAAGGTCAGTTAATGGTAAACAACCAATTAACTCTTTGAGATATTGAGGATTTTTTTCGGCTATCACCTGAAATATTGGCATACCATTGATCTTTGTTGCCAAATTAGCAAGCAGAAGCTTTGCGATATTAGGATCAGATAAGTTAAATCTTCTAGTTAAATTTATGAAAACCTCAGGACCCGATTCAAAAATTAACTGAAAGCCAGTCTTTTCCTCACTGTCTTTAGCACTTAAAGCATTTACAAGTTCTTTTTGTTTAGCAGGATCAAACTCAATAAGTGCCTTAACAATCTCTGGAGTTAAACCGTGAGCTCTCATATCCGATATTAGCTGTTCAGCAGTAGCAACGTTGGCCATATTTTGCATATTCGTTCACCAATTTTTGTTATAAAAAAATTAAAATTATCCTTTGTAAATATTACAATTTAAAAGAAGAAATTTAACAAATAGCTGGTCTTTTCTTAAGACTATTTTAAGAATTTTAAGCATAAATATGCGAATTAGATTTTTATAATCTTCAGCAAAAGCGACATTGATGCTCATTTAGGTTTTTGCAAGGGGCTCGAACTGCTCTCCTAAACTAACTCTTGTAGCTTTACATTCAAGCAAAGCAATCGGGGGTTTGCCCCTACGACAAAAAACATATATTATTTCCGTTCTTAAAGAACCAACGAGAAAACCTATGACAATATCATCTGCTTCTATAATTTTACTTTTGGTCATGAATCCACTCGGCAATTTGCCAGTATTTTTGGCAACGTTGAAACATATTCCGGCTAAACGACAAAAATATATAATTCTACGCGAAACCTTCATCGCTGCCTGCGTACTAGTTGTGTTTTTATTTACTGGACAAGCGCTTTTACAAGGTTTTCAAATCACCTCACAAGCTCTTGGCATAGCAGGGGGTATAATTTTGTTTTTGATTGCTCTGCGCATGATTTTCCCGCCTGACAAAAAAGAAGAGGATTCTTCTGCTAATAATAAAAAAGAACCTTTTTTTGTACCGCTCGCAGTACCGCTGACAGCAGGCCCTGCCGCCATGACTACTATCATGCTTTTCGTTACCGCCGAACCTGATAAAAAACTTTTCTGGCTAGCCGCTGTCCTTCTCGCCTCTACTGCGTGTGGAATAATTCTTTCCAGCGCCCCTTACCTTAATCGTGTGCTTGGTGAAAGAGGCTTAATAGCTATTGAAAGATTGATGGGATTAATCCTGATAGCAACAGCAATCCAAATGTTTTTAACTGGACTTACCACTTATTTCCAACTACACGTATAAAAAGGCAAATCGGAGTAAAAAAATGGTTTTAAGAATTATAACTTTAGTCAAACAAGTTCCGGATACAGCTAATATTCCGGACAATGCTATGAAAGCAGATGGCACGGTGAATCGCTCTGCCCTGCCGGCTATTACCAATCCAGAAGACTTAAACGCTTTAGAAGAGGCTTTGAAAATCAAAGGATTAATCACAGCCATAACTCTTGGCCCGCCTTCTGCCATTAAAGTTTTGAAAGAAAGTTTATATCGCGGCGCCGATGACGCAGTTTTGGTTACGGACGCCAAATTTGCCGCCTCTGACACTCTTGCTACATCCTATGCTTTAACCAAAGCGATCGAAAAAATTGGCAAATTCGATATTATCCTCTGCGGACGTCAAGCTATTGACGGAGACACAGCTCAGGTTGGCCCGCAAATTGCCCAAAAACTTGGCATTAACCAACTAACTGGTGTAGTCGAAATAATTTCTGCTGATAAAGAACACGTTAAGGTTAAGAGAATAATCGATGGTGGATACGAAATCCTAAAAAGTCCCCTTCCCGTTTTAATCACTGTACGTGGCGAAGCCAATGAACCGCGAGGTCCCAGCGTTAAACGCGCCATGCTTTACAAAAATATAACTTGCAAATGCAATGAATCTTATGATGAAGCTTATCTGCATCCCGAAATTGGCTGTTCTTGTGAAAATATAAAACAATGGAGCGCAGAAGATCTAAAAGCCGATTTAAAAATGTGTGGACTTTCCGGCTCACCAACTAAAGTTAAAAACATTGAAAACGTAGTTCTAGCCGCTCGCAATACTAGAATGATTGCGAATACCGCCGAAGATATTGGCGCGCTTATGCAAGAACTTACAAAAGAACACATCATCGGATAGGAGCAAAGTAATGAATCCCAAAAGCGTTTTAGTATTTATTGAACAAAATGACAAAGAAATAGCTAATGTAAGCTTAGAACTAATTTGCGAAGCGCGTCGTCTCGCTAATCAGTTAAAAACCTCTGTAAGCGCAGCTGTTTTAGGCTTTGGTCTCAAGAAAAAATTAGATGTTTTAGCGCATTACGGCTCAGATGAAATTTATTATGTAGAAGATAAGCGTTTAGAGCACTTTACTTCTGTACCCTACGCTAAAATCATTGCAGAACTTATAACAAAACATCAGCCACAAATTGTTCTCTTTGGCGCGACAATAAATGGCCGCGACCTAGCTCCGCGTGTCTCTGCCGCTCTTTCTTGTGGACTGACGGCAGATTGCACCAATTTACAAATTGGCGACTACAATTTTCAAGGCAAAACCAAAGAAAATATTCTCTTGCAAATCAGGCCTGCATTTGGTGGAAATATTATTGCGACTATCGTCTCGCCCGATTGCTCTCCAAGTATGGCTAGCGTCCGCGAAGGCGTCATGAAAATGTCGGCTCCAGACCAAAATCGCAAGGCAAAAATTATCGAAGAAAAATGCGAATTAACCGCGTCAGATTTCCCAACAGAAGTTTGCGAAGTTGCACGTGCTGCTAAATCTGTGGATCTAAAGGGGTCTAAAATTATAGTTGCCGCTGGTATGGGCGTTTCGAGCAAAGAATCGCTAGATTTAGTGAAAAAATTAGCTACCGCTCTAGGAGCTGAAATCGGCTGTACGCGCCCAGTTGTCGATGCCGGCCTTCTGCCATTAGAATGCCAGATTGGTCAAACTGGCTCAACAGTTCGACCTAATCTTTACATAGCTTGCGGCATTTCTGGTCAATTACAACATTGGACTGGAATTAGCGAATCAAAACGCATCATCGCCATTAATTCCGACCCCAATGCACCAATCTTAAAAGTCGCGCATTATAGCATCGTCGGTGATTTAAATGATGTAATTCCGAAGATGTTAAAGAAAATTATGAGTTATGAATGATGAATTATGAATGAAAGGAATATTATTGGGAATTGAAGTAGAGACGCGATTAATCGCGTCTGCACATATAACATATTGATTTATAAAGAAAACGTGTAGACATGTTTTTTCTGTAAAACCTGGTAGAATAGTGCACTTTGTGTTTGAAAAACGAGAATAACAGAAACATGCCGGTGCGCTTTCGAAAAAGTCCTTTAAAACTTCGCCCTATTCTTTTATTTAGCGCTCTTGCCTGCTGCTTCACAAATGCATTCGCAGCTGAAGTAAATTTACTACAGCAAAACTGCATACAAATCACACCTAACAGCGAAAAGTTTTGCTTACCGAAAAGTGATAAGCCAGACGTAGACTTTACTAAACTTAGCTCAGAACACATTGGTACTATTTTGGGCTGGGTTTGTGACAATTCTTTAACCAATGTTTGTGGCGGTTTTTACAAAGATCCAGACAGCATTAAAGCCTATCCAAACCCGGCTCCTGCACTAAATTCTCCAACTACCATAACTGCCAAACAACAAGCTGTTTTCTCACAAGAGGGTGCTTCAGTTTTAGTAGGAGATGTAACTATCACACAGCCAGGACGTGAAGTTATTGCCAATAAAGTTGCTTTTTGGCGCAATAATAAAACCGGACAAATAACTCGCGTGGAACTTTTAGGCAATGTTCAACTGCATGAGAGCGGTCGTTTAATTGTTGCAAAAAATGGCAGCATGGATCTTGGTAAGGAAACAACCACGCTGCAAAACGCCATTTATCGAATAGCCCCGCCAGCAGCACTTGGCGCAAATAGTGTTTGGGGTAGGGCAAAAGAAATTTTTCGCAATTCTTTAGGTGTATTAAAGCTGAGCAAAGCCACCTTCAGCTCCTGCTCACCGAATAATGTATCTTGGCATATTATCAGCAATAAAATTAATCTAGATAAAAACTCTGGTCGCGGACAGGCAACTAACGCGTTTTTATTTGCCAGAAATATTCCTGTTTTTTATTTACCTTACATTGATTTTCCTCTCGATAGCAGGCGCAAAACGGGACTTTTATACCCAACTGTATCCAATTCGACACTCAACGGTTTTTCTATTTCTTGGCCCTATTATTTTAATCTAGCGCCAAACTACGATTTAACGTTAACTCCGCAATATATTACTAAACGCGGATTCTTCACTGATGCAATGTTTCGCTATTTAACAGAAAAAAATGAAGGTAAATTAAATTTAGGCTACATATCTGGCGATAAAGCTTTTTCTAGCTTTAAGCGAAGCGCTCCTTTTCAATACCCCCCAACTGATCTTAGCACAGCACGTTCCTTAGAAAATCTAGCAAACTACAGCACAGATCGTGGATTTATAGCTTTTGGCAACAAATCTAATCTCAATAAAAATTGGCAAAGTAGTTTAGATTTGAATATGGTTAGCGATGATTATTTTCAACAAGATTTTCATACTTTGCCAGGATCGCAGAGTACTGATCAACTATTCAACCAAGCTAGCCTTAATTACAACAACGAACATTGGCATTTTTTGGGTACAGTTCAAGCTTTTCAAACCCTACACCCTTTGACTGCTGTAGGAGCTGTTGATCAATACACAAGACTACCTCAACTCAACTTAAATGCTAGTTACCCCAATGAACCTTTGGGTTTAACTTACGGACTAGACGCAAAGGCCGTTCGCTTCGATCACAAAAAAAGCTTTGCTACTAACATCCCGATCATCACTGCCGACCGCATATCTATTACGCCTAGCGTTAGTTTACCGAAACATTGGGCAAGTGCTTATTTAACTCCTCGAGTAGATGCCGTATTAAATAACTATCAATTTCACGATCGTGAAAACACTCCGCAAGTTACCAGTAACTCCTTGGGAGAAGTCTTGCCGATTGCATCAATCGATAGCGGCATGTTTTTTTCTCGTAATATGAAATTTTTTAAAGCCAATTATGAACAAACATTAGAGCCACGAGCTTATTATCTCTACGTCCCCGAGCGCGATCAAAGTACAATACCACTTTTCGACACTAATCTTCCTGTCTTCGGCTTTGACACTATGTTTCGAAATAACAGATTTGTAGGAATGGATAGAATTGGCGACGCCAACCAAGTTGCTGTCGCAGTAACATCGCGTTTCCTAGATGATTACAATGGCCAAGAAAAAATGAATTTAAACATAGGTCAAATCTATGCTTTGCATAAACATACAGTTTTCTTGGACACCAAGAACACATTAGATCCTCTAACTGAGCGAGCGATATCACCGCTAGTTGGAAAGCTACAATACAATATCAATGAAGCTTGGGACACCAGTGCTGATGCTGCTTGGGACACATCTAATCGCTTGCTAACTAGTAGTACAGTTTCAGTCCACTACCACGATAATGCGCGCCGAATTGTCAATTTTGTTTATAACTTTGCTAGAAAAGGTGATCAGTTCCTCGGCCAAACCAAAGATTTAAACCGCATAGATGTTTCTCTGTCTATCCCCATAACCCAAACTTGGAATCTCATCGGCGATTGGAACTACAACGTAAGCTTTATTCATCCACAAACTTATTTTTATGGAATAGAATATGAAAGTTGTTGCTTTGCCATGCGCTTTGTACAGGGCAGGACCTTTATTGGACCAGACAACAACAATAGTTTAAAATTCGATAGCCAAATGTATTTTCAATTTGTTCTCAAAGGATTAGGAGCCGTTGGCAGTCAAGGATTAAATAGCTTTCTTACAAGCAAAATAACTAATTATCAGGATCGCTTTTCGACGAGGTCAGTTTTATGAAGAAAAATAATATGTTCCTTATTCTAGCTATCAGCAGCATGTTTACTGTGCAGGCTTACGCGGAAGTTTCTGCAAATCCTGCCCCCAATGCGCCAATGCAAGTATCCCCTACACAAATCAAAGCTAAAACAAAATCTGCCAAAAGCGTACAAACTTTAGATAAAATCGCTGCTATCGTTAATGACGACGTCATCATGGAAAGCGAAGTAAATGCGAGAATGGATGGTATAAAGCAACAGCTAATACACAGCAATTCACCAGTTCCACCAAATGCAACACTACGCAAAGAGGTATTAGAAAACATCATCGACATGAACTTGCAAATACAAGTCGCGCACAAAGCTGGCCTTAGCATATCTGATGCCGAAATCGATGGCGCCATAGCAAATATAGCTAAGCAGAACCACTTATCTGTAGCCGATTTCAAGAATGAGCTTACTCGTTCTGGTATGGACTACAATGCATTTCGTAAACAAATATCCGATCAAATGCTATCTAGCCGCGTTGTACAAGAAGGTTTAGGCAAAGAAATAACGCTAACCCCAAAAGAAGTAAGTGACTATTTGGCAACCCACAAAATGCCAAAACTCAAAGAAGCTGATAAGGTAAAAGCCGCGCAAAACGCCATATATCGCGATAAAATCATGGCTGGCGCTAAGGATTGGGTGAAAAAATTACGCGATTCGGCGTATGTCAAAATTATGTAACTGCCGCAAAAACGTGTTTTATCCAATTTTCGCAGCCTGAAAAAATCATCTGCACAGCTACAGCAGTCACAATAAGACCAGTGATACGAATAATAGGTCCGGTGATATGAAATTTTTCCATACCCTTACCTATCGGCTCAGAAAGCAGCATTAGAAAAAAGTTAATAGCAATCGCTATTGTCAAACAAAGAATAGTTAAGTTAATTCCATAAATAGAAGTAGCCGATATAGCCGCGGTAATCACACCAGGGCCTGCAATTAAAGGCGCTGCCAAAGGCATAATCGAAATATCCGTCAAACTGCCACCACGAATATCCTCTTCAAAGAAAAAACGCCCTTGCCGCACAGCAGTAAAGCCTATAAAGAAAATAATAGCTCCACCAGCAACGCTCAAAGAATAAATTTGAACATGAAATATGCTGACCAACAAAAAAGTCCCTATACTAGTCAAAATAGACAAGATTGCTAAAGCAACTACATTAGATCGAAAACTAAGAAGAAACAACTGGTTACGAGTAAAAGGCGGCTTCTTGGAGCACAGAAAAAGTATTTTACTTGGCGGATTGATCAACGCTAAAAAATAAATCGTATTTTCTAACACTGTGGAAAAATTCATAAACCGCTTAAGACTCCAGTTTTTTATTTTTACGATAAATAATGGCTATACTGCCTATAGTTTGAATCAAAGCAGAATGCGTATCTTTGCAAATTTTAGTTGCAACTTCAGCTCGAACTAAACGATCTTCTTCGCCTATGCGAATTTTGATCAACTCATGAACGTCCAGAGCATTATTAATTTCCTGCAAAACAGCCGGAGTTAAGCCATTGCTGCCAACAATAACTACTGGTTTCAAACTATGCGCCTCGGCTTTTAGCTCGCGCTTTTCTTGGGAAGTAATCTTTAACATGATATGATTTTCACCATCGTTAATTAGTTTTCAATAATTTCAGTTTAAATTTGTATATTAGAAATCGATTCGAGTCAAGACCGCACTTAATTTATGGCAAAATCTAAAAGCAGCAAAATTTGGCTACACGAACATAGCCAAGACATTTACGTACAGCGCCGTACTAAAGAGGGCCAAAGAGCTAGATCAGTCTATAAATTAGAAGAAATTCAAGCACGTTATAAAATTCTCAAAAGCGGTTATAATATCGTGGATCTGGGCGCTGCTCCTGGCAGTTGGGCAGAATTTGCAGCAAAAGTTGTAGGACCCGCTGGCTTAGTCGTCGCCATCGATCTTTTGCCGATCAAACCTATACCTAACGTCACTTTTTATCAAGGCGATTTTACTGATCCAACTATCAAAAATAAAATTTTAGAGCATGTCAAAAACAAAAAAGTCGACGTAGTTTTATCTGATATGGCTCCCAATTTAAGCGGCATAGATATTGCCGATCAAGCTCGCTCCATAGAACTTGCCGAATCTGCCCTCGCCTTTGCTCTAGAAACTTTAAAGCCAAACGGCACTTTTTTGGTAAAAGTCTTCCAAGGCGAAGATTTCCCCGCCTTTTACAAAAAAATGCAGCAAGCTTTTTCTTCTGTTAAAACAATAAAACCCGAAGCTTCGCGCTCTAGGTCAAAAGAGATTTATCTGCTGGCAGGTAGGTTGATTTAAGAAAGAGCGTAGCTCGTTCGAACCCAACTCATCCAATGTACTCAAAAAAATTGGGTTCACACACCTTCGGCGTGCTTAACCTAACCTACCATCTGAAAAAAACTCGAAAAACTCATTTAAATTCTCAACATATTGATTTATAAAGAAATCGCGTAGACATGTTTTTGTATCTATATAACAAAACCTTAATGTTTATGTGCTATCATACTATTATGTGGTTAAGCTACGCTAAAAACGAACAAAATGGCAATAAGAACATGGTTACAACAGACTTAAGCCAATCTGCACTATTATCAAAAATTTGCGATTTTATTGACCTAAACAGGCCTTCGGGACAAAAACTTACTCAACAACATAAGGAGATATTCCTTACTGGCAGTTGCTTTGGTTTTACCTTCGCAAATGAGGTATTCAGAATTCTAAACCTAAGCGAAGAATGGAGGACTATTTTAACAACTATCGCACAATGGAATGGGGAACGCGCCCTGTTAAAAACAGAAGTAAAAAAACTCTCATTCTCTCTCTCCCAAATTTTTGATTTTACGATAGCCGTTATAGCTCCCTACCAAAAAATGCAAGATAACGTATGGGATCACTCATTAACTGATTTAATTGAATTGGTGAAGCAACAGTTTTTATTTTTTTTCCCACACCTTTCTGAGTCAAAGAAACAACCACTATCAACTACTGTAAATTACAAAAAAAGCTTTATAAACATACCCTACTTCTTCCAAAATACAAAACTAAGTGAATTAGAAACACTACTAAAAAAAATCTTCACCACCGAAAACAATGAGTATTGCTGCCTATTAGAAGGGAACGACCATACTATTTCCCTAAGTTTCAGAAATAAAAAATGGTGCTTATATGATTCCAACGATCAAAATCCTCGAGCTACTGAAACAACAAACTTTGCAGAGGTATTAAACAAGATTCAGTCATCCATCGGTGGGCTGTGTCAAATCGATATTTTAACCCTTCATCCTTGTCCAGCGTGTGCGGATTTACTCAGTTACTTAAGTGAGCTTCAAAACCAATTATTGCATAGTGCAAAAGACAACCCGCTCACTGCAAAGACCTTTATGCTTTTCTTAGCTAAAGCAAAAATAGGGCTAGAAATATTAGCACGTAATCAAGACTTCGTTAATGAAATTACTTCTGATGCTCTCTGCTCTCCTTTACCAGCTAGTGATGGACCAGCAGCTGGAAAAACACCCCTTTTGTACTTAGCTAACACAGAAACAGGGATAGAAATATTAAGAAACAACCCTGCTCTTGTTGAGAAAATCACCTCTGATGCTCTCTGCACTCCTTTACCAGCTAGTGCTGGATCAGATGCTGGGATAACACCCCTTTTGTGCTTAGCTGGCGCAGAAACAGGGATAGAAATATTAAAAAATAACCCGGCTCTGATTGCTAAAATCACTTCTAAAGCTCTCTGCACTCCTTTACCAGCTAGTGCTGGATCAGATGCTGGGATAACACCCCTTTGGTTATTAGCTAGCACAGAAACCGGGAGAGAAATATTAAAAAATAACCCTGCTCTTGTGGCTAAAATCACCTCTGATGCTCTCTGCACTCCTT
>JBAYJT010000045.1:0-12622 GCA_041664965.1 Gammaproteobacteria bacterium | reverse complement strand
GATCTTAGAAATAAACAAAATGGTCAATGACGTACCGAGAAAAAAACTAGAT
Organism: Gammaproteobacteria bacterium; assembly: GCA_041664965.1. GTDB lineage: Bacteria > Pseudomonadota > Gammaproteobacteria > UBA9339 > UBA9339 > JBAYJT01. Next base: position 12,570 of record JBAYJT010000045.1, on the reverse strand, counting down.
TATTTAACGCCAAAGGAGGCTTTGGCTTTAGAATGTAAGCGTGTTTGTCGCACTTGACATTAGAATGCACCCAAACATGTCTACGCGAAATCGTTATAAATCAATGAGCTGTAATTTGTAGTTGCATACTCCTCTCTGTCCATTTCCTGGGTAACTAAATAGTTTTTCTAATAACTATGTTTTGATTGCACATGTTTAAAAAATCCATATACTAAAAACTCAGGATTATTCTCCAATAACAAGGATTAGTTATGCTAAGTACAGTTCAACCTTCTTCCTCACCATTTTATGTTGATAAAGCTCAAAAATTTTTTTTCTACATAGACGAAGAAAGTGGAAAGTTACGCGCAGAAGTTAAAACTGGCGAAGTCACACAACCAGGCATATTAATAAAAGGTTTGCCGCAAGAATGGCAGAGCCATTTAACCGATCCGGCTAGACAGAAAAAATTAAAAAAACTGTTAGAGAAAAGTTCTTTTGTTTATCGCAATCTAGATGTACACGTGGCCCCTGGTGGTTTTGGTCTTCTTGGTGGGTGGAATAAAGATGTTCATCAACATCGTACCTTAGAGTGGGCGAAAGAAGTTTTTAATGGAAATGAAAAATGGGTTCATTATGTTGCAAAATCCTGCCAAAAAGTTGATACAGGAAAGACCGATCCTGTTTTGCATTATAAAGACAAAGACGCTCAATCATGGCATTTTAATGTGAATAGAGGGCACAGTTCTTCACGAGGTGGAGATTTTTACGATTCTAGGATTCAGCATGCCAGAGAACGTTTTCGTACTGCTTTAGCCAAGAAAAAAGATGGTAAAGATAAGCAGGCTTTGCAAACCTTAGGTACTGGCTTGCATGCCTTGCAAGATTGTATTGCCCACTTGGATAGATTAGTTAGAAAATCTAATTTGCTAGGCACTCATTTCTATCATCATATTCGCAGTCCATTTAGTAGTGCAGGAACATCTGATACAGATGATCCCCGGTTTATTGCAGATAACTTTTGGTCTCCAAAATCTAATAATCCTGAAGATCATCGACAAGGTTTTAGCTTACGTTACACGTATACACGTGATCTCACTAAAATGTATTTGGAAGCGTACAAAAATAATGATTTAGCATTTGCTAACAAAATTAGCGATGAGGTAATTAAGCGCATAGATAGTTTAAAGCGGGGTTTGCCACTAGAGGGAGAAATATTGCAAGATGTGAAGTTTGATGAGTTGCCGGACATTTACCGCAAAGTTTTAAAGTTAATACCAAAGGAATTAAAGCAATTACGCCATGAAATAGGTAAGGCTAGGGCTATGGAAATACCTGGGTCTCCAACGCCAATAGATTTTGTTGATTTTCCACAACTAGCATTGCCTAGTCCATCTTCACAACCAGCTTTACCGAGTAAACCGCAAGAATCGCAACATGAGAGCGCGAATACAACTGTAACAGCTATTGCTTCTAGTATTGGTGGCTATGCTGGTCTTTTCGCAGTTTTAGGAAAACTAGCTGCAGATGGTTGGCATAAACTTAATGGGCCAAAGCAAGTAGTTGAATACGTGCCCAGTCAGCGTTTTGTAGCTGAAGTGCAAAATGTCCAGAAACAATTAGATATTCTTCAGGAAAAAATTAAGGCTTTTTCTCTAGATACATTAGCGAAATACAGCTCAAAAGCGAAAAATCTGCCGCAGGCGGTTACTAAGTTCATAGAACAAGAACTTAAACAGTTACGCTGGTCGTATGAAGATTGTCAAAGCGATTTGGTAGCTTTGCAGCGTCAAAAGCATGCTACAGAAAAAGAGCTTTCGAACTTACAATCAAATCTTGAATATTTAAGCAAGAATGCTTGTAAAGAAGTAGAACAAAGAATAAACGATTTCTGGTCGCAGCAAGCACCAACTTCGCATGCAGCGACCAGAACGTTTTTAATTCGCCATCAAGCAGCCGTTTGTTTGGCGAGTGGGTATCGACCGTTAGCATTGCCAAGTCCGCGACCAATGTTGGCGGTGAGTGGGGAAGAGGTGTTAAGAAATACTTCTTCTAAATGTTTTAAGCTTTAAATTATTAGGAGTATGTTTATGGGGAATAATAATAGCGTTCTTGGTGATCTCACAAAGGAGCAAAAAAATAGGTTAAAAGATGTGGTTGTGAGCATCCGAAATCATGATGCGTATGCTGCGCAAAGATCGCTAGCAGATGTACAAAAATTTAGTATTGATGAATTATTGTTATTTTCTAAATCTATTCAAGAAGGCTTAAATGCGTTATGCGCTGGTCACCAAAAGACTCAAGCTTCTGGTAATGTGAGAGAAGCTAGACGAGCGCTGACCGCTGTGGTGATGCCAATTCTAATTCTGATAAATCCCGCACTAGGAGGTGTAGCAGCTATTACAATTGCTACTGTGAACGGAGCGATGGAGGTTGCTGATGTAGTGCGTGAACACTCTTATCAGGGCACAGTTAAGATAAACACGGACATGCTTAACCTCATAAAAAGTGAAATTAGCCATAGACGTCCTTGTTGTAGTAGCAAGTGTTGCTTTTTTACTACTATTGGTATCGGTCTTGCCGCCGCTGCAGCAGCATATGTGGTGCCCAAAATAATAGGATCTTCAAGCGAACCTAATATGCCCTATATAACATAATAGGATTTTATTAGGATCATCTGTCGCAATTTAAGTCTGATAGAGGCACAGCGCCAGTACCGATAGCTAACTTATCTGCGCCAACTCTTCCAGCACCGAAATAACAAGATTTGCGCAGGCTTTGTTGTTGATCTTAGTAAAACTAATGCTACAATTTGCGAATTAGTCAATTTGGAGGCATACTGGAACTTACTAAAATTACAGAGGTACAAAATGAATTGCGGTAAAATTTTATTAGTATTATTTTTAGTTTTTGGCTTAACGGCTTGTGGAATAAGCAATGTAACAAGCAAAAATAAGAGGTCTCTTAGCTCGGAAGATGTGCGCAATTTGCAACCCTTGCAAGTTCCTAGCGATTTAACGGGCTTTAAATCGGAAAGCTATTATCCTCTTCCCAAAATGCCAGCGGGAGCTAGTGGTGCCAATACTGTTGGTAATAAAATATTAGTTCCGCCAGGTAGCGATCTTGGCAAAGTTAGGCGCAAGAATTAGTTCTAATGTCTACGCTTATTGAACAGCTTATTCAGGCACTACGTTTTTTGCCTGGAGTTGGTCCAAAAAGCGCTCAGCGTATGGCGTTTCACATTTTAGAGCGCGATCGAAAAAACGGTCTAACGTTAGCGAAAATTTTAGAAAACGCTGTAACTAAAGTTGGGCATTGTAAACGTTGTAACACACTTACTGAGGAAGAATTTTGTACGCATTGTTTGGACAAGCGTCGTGATCCCGGTCTTCTTTGCATAGTTGAAACCCCTGCCGATGTTATAGCCATTGAGCAAACCCGCAGTTATGCTGGCCTTTATTTTGTTTTGATGGGACATCTTTCACCACTCGATGGTATTGGTCCAGAGCAAATTGGTGTGCAATCTCTCTTGCAACTTCTTGATAGAGAACCCGTACGAGAAATAATTTTGGCTACAAATCCAACTGTAGAAGGCGAGGCGACGGCTTATTATTTGGCAAATTTAATTGAGCCGCGTAAGATTAAATGTAGCCGCATTGCTTATGGCGTTCCTATGGGAGGAGAACTAGAATATTTAGATGGGAATACTTTGGCTCGTTCTTTTCGCGGTCGGCGCGAAATGGAAAGATGAATAATTTTCCCAAAACTCAAGTACAGACGCGATTAATCGCGTCTCTACATTAAATTTATAACTTATTGATTTTAAAGGAAAACGTATAGACATGTTTTGCTAAGAATCCAGAATTGTGCTATATTTACGCTTCAAAAATATTTACGAGACATCATTATGGCTAAACATTTACTAATAAGTTTTGACTGGGCGATGAAAAAGCTTTTAAGAAGTAAGGCCAACTTTGGAATCTTAGAAGGTTTTCTGAGTGAGCTTTTGAAGCAAGATTTAAAGATTCTGCAACTGCTAGAAAGTGAAAGCAATAAAAATCATCACGACGATAAGCAAAACCGCGTCGATATTTTGGTGAGGCTACAAAGCGGCGAAATAGTGTTAATCGAGGTGCAAGTCAGTAATGAGCTTGATTATTTTCATCGCATGCTCTATGGGTCATCTAAAATAATCACAGATTACATGGAGGCTGGCGCTTCCTACGATCAAGTCAAAAAAGTTTACTCAGTGAATATTCTCTATTTCGACCTGGGACACGGCGAAGATTACATTTATCACGGTACGACAAAGTTTGTCGGCCTGCATAAAAAAGATGAATTATCGCTAAGCGAAAAGCAAAAAGAATTATATGTCAAAGAGCGTCCGTACGAGCTTTATCCTGAGTACTATCTAATCAAACTCAATCAATTTGACGATGTTGCCAAAAACACTCTTGATGAGTGGATTTACTTTTTAAAACACGAAGAAATCAAAGATAACTTCCACGCCAAAGGCTTATTGGAAGCTAAGGATAGGCTAAGTCTATTGAAAATGACTGATCCCGAAAGATGGGAATATGACAGCTACATAAAAAATCGTCGTATTCATACCAATGAAATTGAATCCAGTTTTTATGATGGCGAAGTGAAAGGTAGAGCAGAAGGCAGAGCAGAAGGCATGCAGGAGGAGAAATTTGAAATTGCGCGTAATATGAAAAAGCTTGGAGTCAATACGAATGTAATTGAGAAAGCTACCAGACTTACACCACGAGAAATTGATGCGTTGTAAAAGTCACGATTTTCTTATTGTGAGTTTAATAATTGGCCTTTTGTTCGGTATTATGCTCGGCAGCTTCCCGCTTGAATCCCCGGATGGTGCGCGTTATGCTGAAATTCCACGCGAAATGATCGTAAGTGGTGATTATCTAACGCCACATCTAAATGGCGTGAAATATTTCGAAAAACCGCCCCTGTTCTATTGGACGCAAGTATCTTCCATAAAGGTATTTGGCCTAAACGAATGGTCAGTTCACATTCCCAACGCTTTATTTGCTTTTTTCACTTGTCTTTTTGTGTATTTTGCTGGGCGGAAACTTTTCGATCGTGGGACTGGTATAGCCGCGAGTTTAACTTTAGCTACTAGCACTTTATTTTTTGTTTTGGCTCGTATTGTCACGCTGGATATGGCTTTGACGGCATTTTTAACTATCGGAATGAGTGGTTTTTTAATAGGTGTAAATAGCTCGGAAGTAGGCTTTAGGCGCAATATATATTTTTGGATTTTTTATGTTTTCTTAGCCCTAGCAGTGTTAACCAAAGGCATGGTGGGGATTGTTTTGCCGGGAATGATTATTTTTGTTTGGATGATATTTTGTGGCAATTGGCGTGACTTGAAACATTTTTGCTTGCCCAGTGGGATCTTGTTGTTTTTAGTTATTGTTCTTCCATGGCACATTCTTGTACAGCTGAAAAACCCTGAGTTTTCGCGTTTTTATTTTTGGGAACAGCATTTTTTGCGCTATTTTACTGGCTATGCACAGCGCGAGCAGCAGTTCTGGTTTTTCCCGGTAGTATTAATAGGCGGATTTTTACCTTGGATCTTTTTTTTGCCACAAGCGCTCAAAAAGCATGTTGGTTCTATTTGGCGAGCACGAAAAGAAAAAAAAATAGCGTCATTTCTCGTCGTCTGGTCTGTGAGCGTTTTTGTTTTTTACAGTTTTTCTGATTCTAAGCTCGCTCCTTACATATTGCCCATGTTTCCGCCACTAGCACTGTTGTTAGGCGGTTATTTGGCGAGTCTTTGGAAAGGTGAGGGCAAGGCAGCTATTGTTTTTTGGCCATTTTACATCTTTTCTTTTATAGCTTTTTTTCTTGGGGTTGGCTTTTTAATTGCTATCAAATTTTTAGATTTTTCTCAATATGCATTTACGCCCATCAATGTTTATTTGGTCGGCATTGCTTTTTGTTTAAGCGGTATTTTGGCAGCTCTCTGTCGCTATAAATTTGGCATACGAGTTGGTTTAATTGCCATGTTTTTCACAACTACCTGTTGGCTTTTAGCTTTATCTCCCTGCCTTAGCACAGGGAATGGTAAATCTTTAGAACCCCTGACCAAAATTTTAAAAACTGAATTGCAAAAAACAGATGAAGTTGCTGTTTATAATAACTACTATCAAGACTTGCCTTATTATTTAGAACGCATTATTACAGTGGTGAATTTTCAAGGCGAGCTAGAGTTTGGCGTAAAGCATGGCAATGCAAGCGGTTGGATGATAAATAGCGATACTTTTTGGTCACGCTGGAACAGCAATAAAAGAATGTATATGTTTGTCGATGCAGTTTATTTGTCAGATGTGAAATCGCATGCTGCGCCAAAGAAATTACGTTTTATGGGTAGTTATTTGCATACACTTTTGTTTGCTAACTTTTAAAAATTTATAATTCATCATTCATAATTCATCATTATGTTAAACGCTTATCCTTGGCAAAACAAAGAATGGCAGCATTTGCTAGAGCGGTTTTCGCTAGGAAAGCTTCCACATGCTTTGCTTTTTGCAGGCAGTGAAGGTTTAGGTAAAACAGAGTTAGCAAAGGCTTGGGTACAGCTTTTGCTTTGCAAAGAAAATGGCAATAAAAAAGCTTGCGGCAATTGCACAAGTTGTCGTTTACTGATAGCTGGAAACCACCCGGATTTTTTGCATATAGAGCCTGAAGAAAAGGGTAAACAAATCAAGATAGATCAGATACGTTTTTTAAGTGAAGCTTTAAGTCAAACTTCACAGCAAGGTGGTTACAAAGTTGCGCTTATTGCTCCAGCTGACGCAATGAATTTGGCAGCTGCTAATGCGCTTTTGAAAACTTTAGAAGAGCCAGAAGGCGATACGGTTTTAATTTTAGTTACTTCGCGGCCACACGCATTGCCTGCGACGGTACGGAGTCGCTGCCAACTGCTGACTTTTAAAACTCCATCTCGCGAAATAGCACAAGAATGGCTGCTTACGCAAGGTGTTAGCAGAGAAGATGGTGTGAAGGCCTTAATTTTTGCAGTCGGAGCTCCATTGAAAGCTTTAGAACTTGCGACAAATAAGGAATTTTCTAAGTTAGATAAGAGTTTTTTTAGTGATTTATTGAAACTGAAAATTGGTGAGTTAAGTCCAGTCCTTTTGGCCACTAAATATGCGGATTACGAGCCGCTAATTATTTCTGAACTTTTGCTTATTGTATTGCAAGTTTTGGTGAAAAAATCTACTAGAGCAGAAGAAAATACTGCTGGTTATGGTGAGGATTTAGATAGGCTCTGCAATGCATTGTTTTCTAAGACTAATAACCAAAAACTTTTTTATTATTGGGATAAAATTTTGCAAATTCGTCAGGCTCTTTTGGCTAGTATTAGTTTAAATAAGCAGTTTTTGCTGGAAGATTTATTTTTAACTTGGTTAGAAATTTGAAGGTTGAAAATTTGAAATGTTAATTGATTCACATTGTCATTTAGATAAATTAAATTTAGATCAATACAACGGTAAGTTGGAGCTGGCTCTTCAAGCAGCACTTGATGTTGGTGTACAAAAAATATTATGTCCGGGTGTGGATTTTGCTGGTTTGGATCAGGTGCTAGCTATAGCACATGCCCACAGCGATATGGTCTATGCTGCGGTTGGCTCGCATCCAACGGAAGATGTAGGACTGGTTTTTACTGTAGAAGAAATTATAGCCAAAGCCAAAGATCCGCTTGTTGTGGCTATTGGTGAAACCGGTTTGGATTTTTATGAAAGAGGTGAAACGCTAAGTGATAAAGAAAAAGATGCGCAGCGGCAATGTTTTCGCTCTCATATTCAGGCTGCTCTAGTACTTCAAAAGCCCTTAGTGATACATTCGCGAAACGCTGGCTTGGAAGTTTTGCAAATTTTAACAGAAGAGGGCGCTAGTGCTGTTGGTGGGGTGCTGCATTGTTTTGCAGATAATATGGAAATCGCTGAAAAAGCTGTAGAAATGGGATTTTTTCTTGGTATAAGCGGAATTGTTACTTTTAAAAATGCCAAAACTCTACAAGAAATCGTAGCAAAAATACCGCTTTCCTCCTTGCTTTTAGAAACTGATGCACCGTTTTTGGCTCCAGATCCATATCGTGGAAAGCCCAATGAGCCTTCTTATTTACCGTATATTGCCGAAAAAATAGCTAAAATTAAAGGCATTAGCCTTAAAGATGTTGCTGAGCAAACTAGCAAAAATTTTTTTCGGATATTTGGTAGACGCGATTAATTAGACGTGATGAATCTAGACGCGATGAATCGCGTCTCTACACTTCCTGCAGATGTTCGATGATTAATTGCAGATAGTGCCTATCATTAAAAGTATTAACATCGAGGCGATAAACTATAAAAACTTTATTGCATCGCTCATGGGGTCGTCGTTTTGGATCGATATTAAACGCAATCGCACTGCATGTAATATTATTCTCTCCTGGTGGTCTTAATAGTAATTTTAGATGTTTTTCTCCAACTAATTTTTGTTCTATGATTTTAAACATTCCCTCAAAAAGTGGTTCAGCAAAATCTTGTCCCCAAGGACCGGATTTGCGTAAGAGCTGTGCGATTGGTAGTGTAATTTCGTTATGTTCTAATTCGCCATCAGTGTGGAGAATGCTTTGTAAGCTAGCATTGCCTAAAGATTTTTTTACTTCGGAGTTAAAAGCTTCTTGGAATTTTTCATAATTTTCTTGGCGTAAGCTTAAACCCACAGCCATGGCATGTCCGCCAAATTTGCTGATTAAATTTGGATAACATGCAGAAATATTGCTTAAAATATCGCGTAAATGTAGGCCTGGTATGGATCTTCCTGAGCCTTTAATCTCTTCGTCATTTAGACGCGCAAAAGCTATAACAGGACGGTGAATTTTTTCTTTGATGCGCGAAGCTAAAATACCAATAACGCCTAAATGCCAGCTAGGGTCAAACATACAAAGTCCGTACGGCAAGTCTTGGCTTAATTTAAAGAAATTCAAAATTTGCATGGCTTGTTGTTGCATATCGACTTCGACTTCACGTCTGTCGCGATTTAGCTTATCCAGCGCTTTAGCCATTTGCTCAGCTTGATATGCATCTTCGGTAAGTAAACACTCAACCCCTAGAGACATCTCATCCATGCGGCCAGCAGCGTTAAGGCGCGGGGCTATGGCGTAGCCTAGATCATTGCTTGTGGTGCGCTCGTAATCGCGATTAGCAACGTTCATCAGGGCTTTAATGCCGAGACGACATTCGCCTTTTTGAATTCTTTCTAAGCCTTGTTGTACCAAAATGCGATTGTTGTAATCGAGTGGAACAACGTCAGCTACAGTGCCGAGTGCGACTAGATCTAAAAATTTCCCTAAGTTTGGTTCAGGAATTTTATTATTTTGGAAAAAATTTTCTTGGCGTAGTTTATTTCTTAAAGCAAGAAGAAGATAAAAAACCACGCCAACTCCGGCGAGATTTTTACTGGGAAAATTATCTTCGGCTTGATTGGGATTTACTATAGCATCGGCTTTGGGTAATTCGGCAGGAGGTAAGTGATGGTCAGTAACTAAAACGCTAATCCCAAGCTCTTTTGCCGCTAAAACTCCAGCATGACTAGATATGCCATTGTCGACTGTAATGATTAAATTTGGCTCTGATTTCGCTGCTACAGCGACTATTTCAGGTGTTAAGCCGTAACCAAATTCAAAGCGATTAGGAATTAAGTAGGAAATATTTTTAAATCCGAGCGCAGTAAGGCCGAGTTTAACTAGAGCTGTACTGGTGGCGCCATCGGCATCAAAATCGCCGATGATTAAAATCTTAAGTTGTTTAGCTAAAGCATTTTTTAAAATTTCGACGGCTTGATCGATATTTTTAAGAGAAGAAAAATGCGCAAGTTTTGCTAAATCGTAGCTAATTTCTTCTGGGGAACTGATTCCGCGAGCACTATAAATGCGCTGCAAAAGCGGCGATAGCGCGCTACTGGCTAGGCTTTCATGAATTATCGCGCTCCGGCGCAGGATCTTTTTCATGATCCAAGTTAAGCACTATTTGAAGTGTTTGTACACTGTGTGTTTATGTTTGTTGTAGATTTTTTACAGTGCTTTTGGGGAGGCCTGTTAATTTGGTGATTTGGCTGATAGAGGTGCTCCCCTGAAGCAACTTGCTTGCTACAGTTTTGAGAGCCATTTTAAGCCCTGAAAGGGCGATTTAGAATAGCCCAGGGCAAATGAGTGACTTCGTCACGAATGTCGCCCTGGGTAAAGGGATCATCATGAAATATTAGCCCTGTAGGGGCGAAATAAAAAAATAATCACATTTCTAATCCCACAAATACTTCTCACCGTATTTCACATCATATTAAATTCCGCCCCTACGGGGCTCGGTTATGTTGTGAATATCGTCACCCAGCCCGACGCTCGTTGCACGCTGCGCGTGACTCGCTTGGACTGGGCTATTCTAAATCGCCCTTTCAGGACTTTTTATTGAATAAATGTTATTTTTGTAACACATTGATTTTAAAAGAAATAACATAGACATGTTTTTTGTGATTTTTAGCATGAGCTTGAAGATTTATTATTAAAATTAAAAGTGCCAAGGTTTTTATTGCCATTTCAAGATAAGTTGTTATTATTGTAGCCGCTCTTTACGGGCCGTTAGCTCAGTTGGCAGAGCAGCGGACTTTTAATCCGTTGGTCGTGCGTTCGAATCGCACACGGCCCACCATTTTGATATTTATGTCTAAAGCCACGTCAAATATTGATTTGCGCGTTGTTGTAGCTCAGTTAAATCTGCTAGTAGGCGCTACGCGTAAAAATCTAGAAAAAATCCAAAAAATTGCCGTACAAGCGCGCGATGAGCTTCAAGCCGATCTTGTTGTTCTCCCTGAAATGTCTTTAACAGGTTATCCTCCGGAAGATTTGCTTCTGCGCAATGAATTTTATGTAGAAGTAGAGGCGCGTTTGGCAGAACTAGCGCGTGCCGTACCAGATATTTACTTGCTGGTCGGATATCCGGAGCGTGTAGGGGATAAGTATTACAATACCGCTGGTTTATTGTTTGGTGGCAAGATCATCGCCAAATACCATAAACACGAACTGCCGAATTATGGTGTTTTCGATGAAAAGCGCTACTTTACTGCTGGTACAAAATCAGTAGTTGCAGAAGTGAAAGGGCATAAAGTAGCCTTAGCAATATGCGAAGACTTATGGACTAAAAATACAATAACCAAAGATAAACTTGACGGGGCCGAATTAGTTATTAGCCTTAATGCCTCCCCATTTGATTTTGAAAAACCTGCAGCCCGTATAGAAATTGTTAAGCGTCGTGTTCGGGAGGTCGCATTGCCAATTATTTACGCTAATTGCGTAGGTGGACAAGATGAACTGGTTTTTGATGGCGGATCTTTTGTTGTAAATGCTAAAGGGCAAGTAGTTAAACAAGCCAAGCTTTTTCAAGAAGAATTATTAACAATAGATTTTGTACAGAAAAAAAGCGCCCTGGAGCCTAATCTAGTCAGCTCGAGTACAGAATCTTTGCTAAAAGAAGAAAGCGTTTACAAGGCGTTGGTTCTAGGGGTTCGTGATTATATCGAAAAAAATCATTTTCCCGGCGCCATTATTGGACTTTCGGGTGGAATCGATTCAGCTTTAACCTTGGCTATAGCTGTGGATGCTATTGGTAAAGAGCGTGTTACAACAGTGTTTATGCCATCGCGTTATTCGAGTGTTATGAGCGAAGAAGATGCTAGGTTGATAGCAAAGAACTTTGGTGTGGAATATCACGAAATCTCGATAGAGCCTACATTTCAAGCTTTTCTCCAAACTTTGCAGCCAATATTTAAAAATAAAAAACCTGACATTACGGAAGAGAATTTGCAAGCGCGCTGCCGTGGCACACTTTTGATGGCTATTTCCAATAAAAAACATTACATAGTGCTTTCCACTGGCAATAAGAGTGAAATTTCTGTCGGCTATTCGACTTTGTATGGCGATATGGTTGGCGGTTTTTGTGTTTTGAAAGATGTGCCGAAAACTTTGGTATATGAGTTAGTAAAATATCGCAATAATTTATCTAAAAAACCGCTTATTCCAGCGCGTGTTATAGATCGCCCACCTTCGGCTGAGCTTGCTCATGGACAAAAAGATACAGATAGCTTGCCGCCTTATTCTATTTTGGACGGCATTATAGAGCGCTATGTAGAACAAGATCAAAGCGCGTCTGAAATTATCTCTGCAGGTTTTGAAAGCGCTGTAGTACACAAAGTTATTGCTATGATTAATCGTAATGAATATAAACGCCGCCAAGGTCCGATAGGTCCTCGCATCACCAGTCGTGCCTTCGGGCGCGATCGCCGTTATCCTATCACAGCGGAAATATAAATATGTAGTGAACAGGCATGCCTGTTTACTCTGCTACCCGCACTTATTTCTGTAAATTATTGAATTATAAGTAAAATGTGTAGACATGTTTTTTTGCTTTGTACACGACAAACTTTCATAAAACAGCCCCGTAAGCTAGGCTGGACGCTCCTTTACCTAGTTCGTAAAAGTGCAAGCCGATCTTTAAACATATTTTAAAAAAACTACTGGTTGCTTTC
>JBAYJT010000044.1:0-12785 GCA_041664965.1 Gammaproteobacteria bacterium | reverse complement strand
TTTCCAGAAGAGTTGCTTCGGTAAGAACCATTGATGCTCCTTGCAATAAATGGCTATTAATTATCGACAAACCATAAGTATAACTCATTGGCATTGTAGTGATCGGACGATCGCTACTAGTAATTTCCAAATATTCTGCTATAGATTGGGCATTACCATTAATGTTTTTATATGACTGCCGAACAAACTTAGGACTGCCTGTGCTACCAGATGTAGTTAACAGTAACGCAAGATCATCATGCAAAATATAGTCCATATGGTAAGCCGTCTGAAGTAACCTATATTCGCCTAAAGAACACACTTCAGAACACGAAATATCTAGTTGCTTATTATTCGGTAAATAAATATAGGCTGGCTTGTAAGCATCAAGTAACTTAGTAAAAAAAGAGCTCTTAATTCCAGCATTAATTAGAACTGAGGCAGCATTAGCACGTAATAGCCCAACGTATCCCACTATAGATTCGAAAGAATTTTCAGCTAATAGAAAAATTAAGCAACGTTTTTTGATATGCTTTGAAATATTATCGGCCGCTACCCAAAGATCCTTGTAAGATAATTGCTGATAGCCCTCTGTTACAATGGTAGTATCAGATGAATATCGGGCAAATTCATCATAAAAATTCATACAACTTTACTAAAACTCAACTCCATATTTGGCAAGAATTTCAAATCCCTTTTTGTAAGAACTAAAATCTAAAATATCATCCGTTTCCATCATAATATCAAATGCCACCTCAAGCGCAGCTATCATTCCCATATGACCAACGGAATCCCAAGACGGAATTGAGTTGTAGACAAGACTGTCATCAAGAGCGTCTACCGAAATAGAAAAACTTTCGGTAAACATTTGGTCATATTTTTCGCGGTTGGTCATATTAAAGTCCCCTCACATTTTACAAAAACAATTAAGCTGTTTTAATCGCAAAGTTTCTTGCTGGTATCCCTAAAACTTTCGCGTGCGCATTCAAATCATTCATAACCGTACTACCAGCACAAATAAACGCATGGTCTCCAATTTTAACTTTAGGGATTATGCTAACTCCACTACTAATAAAAACCGACTCTCCTATTGCAACATTACCAGTAACGTCACAAAGCGAGCTGATAGTTGTGTAATTTCCAACAGAAACATCATGTCCAATACAAGAACCATAGTTAATAGCTACATGATCTCCTATGACAGCATTATCAGAAACAAAAACATTAGGAACACAAATAACGCCAATTCCAAGTTTAGAACTGGGATAAATAACTGCAGTTCGATGGATTACATTAGTAAAAACAGCCCTTCTTTGCGATAATACCTCAACAGCCTTCTTCTTATCGGAGGGGGAACCAATAGCTATGATAAACCGCTCATCCTCCTTAGGTTGCCAATCCATTACTCTACCTAAAATTGGATAATTACAGTTTGTACCTTGCAAAACATCCAAATCATCACTAATAAAACCAGAAACAACCCAACTCACATTATTTTCGCTAGTCTGCAAAGCACTCTGAAGGGTTTCGCGACCAAATCCACCTGCACCAACTATTATTAATTTATTCATTTAATTCCCTTTGTACGTTACGCTCATTTGAATCAATGCCTAAAAACTCCGTCATAGTAGCATGACTCAGCGCTGAAACACCACAACCTGTTATTACCTTATTGACTGTCAAAAATAAAATTTTCACATCTAGTAAAAAACTAAGATTATCTACATACCACACATCATACTTAAATTTTTCTTCCCAGCTAATAGAATTACGTCCATTAATTTGTGCCCAACCTGTGATCCCAGGCTTAACAGAATAACGTTTAAATTGTTCTATGGTATAACGCGGCAAATATTTCATGGGTAGTGGCCGAGGTCCAATTAGACTCATTTCCCCTTTTAAAACATTAAAAATCTCTGGGAGTTCATCTAAACTAGTGCGTCGCAAAAATTTACCGAATTTAGTTAGACGAACTGCGTCTGGTAATAAATTACCCTTGCTATCACAAGTATTTAGCATTGTACAAAACTTATAAATTACAAAAGGTTTAGCATTTAGACCAGAACGTTCTTGCTTAAATAAAATTTTCCCTTGAAAAAAAATATAGCAAAGTAAAGCCAACAACAAACCAACGGGCCACAAAAACATCACGGCAAAAGATGCTAAAACAAAATCCAAAATCGATTTAAAATAAGCGCAATAGCAAGTCATTCTCACTTCCCCATCCCTACATTATGTAATAAATAAAATCAGTTCTGCATAAATTGTGTATACCAAGGCATGGCTTCTTTTAGACCATCTAAAACATGATGTGTAACATTATAACTAAGTTTTTCTTTAATTTTTGTAATATCTGCCAAAGAATGACGAATATCACCGGGACGAAAATCTCGATATTGAGGTTTCACTGACTTAGCAATATTTAGAACTTCAACGATATTAGCAAACAATTCATTTAAAGTAATCCGCGTCCCACAAGCAACATTGTAAATCTGGTTAATAGCGGATTGATCATCAGTTAATGCAGCTAACATATTAGCTTGCACAATATTATCGATATAACAAAAATCCCTTGTAGTTTCCCCATCGCCATTTATATATATTGGCTCATGATTTAGCAATGCTTTTATCCACAATGGAATCACTGCCGCATAGGCTCCATTGGGATCTTGTCTTTTACCAAAAACGTTAAAATAACGTAAACCAATCAGCTCCATCCCGTAGCAACGCGCATAAACATTAGCATAAATTTCATCAATGTATTTATTGGCAGCATAAGGCGACAATGGTTTACCTATTTGGTCTTCTCTCTTAGGTAAAATCGGAGAATCACCGTATACAGAACTAGAAGAAGCATACACGACACGTTTTACCCGATACTTTCGCGCTAATTCCAAAATATTAAGAAAACCATTCACATTGGCATTATGTGTTTGGAGAGGTTCTTTTATTGAACGTGGCACGCTAGCTAGAGCCGCTTGATGCAAAATGAAATCAACATTTTGCATTGCCACTTCACAATCTTGTAAAGAACAAATATCACCACGAACAAAGGTAAAATTCCCACCCTGTTCTTCAGTAACGTTTTGAAGCACCTCATCGATATTACGTTGATGACCAGTAGAAAAATTATCAATGCCAACAACTTTCTGATTCAACTTCAACAATGCTTCTAGGATGTTAGAGCCAATAAAGCCAGCGCAACCAGTTATCAACCAAGTAAAAACATTCGTCGATAATTGTTTTTGTGTTAATTTGAATTGCATCTTTCTACAACCGCCAAACATGCATATTAAGATCAGTTAATCTCTTACTATCCAAAGCACTTTTAACATCAATAACTAATCCAGGTTTTTTAATGATATCAGTTAATTTGGGTAGTGACATTCTGAGATACTCATTATGACTCACAGCTAAAACTAAAGCATCTACTTTGCCAATCTTTTCCCATGGAGTAAGCTTTATCCCATATTCATGCAAAACAGCTTGGTTATCAGCTACAGGGTCATGGACAATAACATTAATATTATAACTCAGTAATTCTTGAATAATATCAACAACGCGCGTGTTGCGAATATCATTGCAGTCTTCTTTAAAAGTTATACCTAAAACCGCTATTCTAGAGCCGTTAACAGGCTTGTTCAGTTTGATAATCTGCTTAACAGTCTGCTCAGCTATATACTTACCCATATTATCATTAGTTCTCCGCCCTGCCAGAATGACCTCTGGGTTTAAACCTAAAACATTAGCTTTGTATGTCAAGTAATATGGATCAACACCAATACAATGCCCTCCTACCAATCCCGGTTTAAATTTCAAAAAATTCCACTTAGTAGCCGCAGCCTGAAGCACTTCTTCAGTATCAATTCCCAATTTTTCAAAAATAATTGCTAATTCGTTTATCAAAGCAATATTAATGTCGCGCTGAGTGTTTTCAATTACCTTTGCGGCTTCAGCTACTTTAATACTAGACGCTTTATGAACACCAGCCTCAACCACGCTACCATAAATAGCAGCAACAGTTTCTAGAACCTCCTGATTTTGTCCAGAAACAACTTTACGAATTTTAGTAAAAGTATGCTCCTTATCGCCAGGATTAATGCGTTCAGGAGAGTAACCTATAAAAAAATCAACACCACATTTCAAACCAGAAAATTTTTCTAAAACTGGAGCGCATTCTTCTTCTGTGGCGCCAGGATATACTGTTGATTCATAAACTACTATATCACCTTTATTAAGTTGCTTGCCAACAATCTCAGATGCAGAAAGCAGACAAGTTAAGTCCGGTTGCTTGGCATGATTAATAGGCGTAGGAACAGCAATAATGTGAAAATCCGCTTGTTTTAAATCTTCTGGCTTATAAGTTAAGAACAATTTTGATTTTATTAACTCCTCGCAAGTAACTTCTAGGGTTTTATCTATTCCTTTCTTTAATTCCTTAATACGTTGGCAACTAATATCAAAAGCAATTACATCCTGCTTAAAACCAAAGGCAACCGCCATAGGTAAACCAACATAACCTAAACCAATTATTGATATTTTTCTTTTATTTTTTATGTGCATAAACCCATCTCACGTAAAATAACTGCATTAACCTTATGTACATCGAATTTTTCTTCAGCTATACGCCTACTTTCTTTACCCATTACTGGAATTATTTCAGGATGTAAAATAAACTTTTCCATCGCTTCAGCTAACTTTTCCACATTTTTTATCGGTACTAAAAATCCATTCACACCATCTACTACAGTTTCACGACAGCCTGGAGCATCAGTAGTTATTATAGGACGCCCCATAGACATTGCTTCTAATACTGATCTGGGCGTACCTTCACAATATGATGGCAATACATATACCGAACTGTCAGAAATTTCACCACGTACATCATCAATTTTACCGAAAAACTCAACATATCCTTCACCTAAAACTCTATCCATTTCTCGCTGTTTAAGCGAGTTGGGATTACTGTCTATATAGCCAACTAATTTAAAAATAACTTCTGAGTATTTTTTCTTGATTTTCTCTGCAGCAGCAAAATATTCTAACAAACCTTTATCTTTCAACAATCTGCATATCATTAAAAATATAGGCTTTTGAGGCAAAGGTTTAACAAAGAAATGACCAAGGTCAACACCAGAACCATTTATTAAAACAGCTTTACTTTTAAAAATTATTCTTTTATCAAGGAACAAATTTAATATATCTTGGTTCTGAAAAAAAACTACTTTACTATGTTTAAAAATAAACTTAAATAATATCTGAACAGCACCTTTCAAACATTTACTTAGAGCACCTTCTCCAACAAATATAAAGCCCAAACCTGTAATCATGGGGATGATTTCGGAATCACCAATAAAATGAGCTACCAGAGAACTATAAATAATAGGTTTAAGAGTATAGCTTAATATGAAGTCTGGTTTATGTTTTTTAAGTAGAATATATAAGTTTATTAGTGCTAAGATATCTTTTATTGGATTTAGACCGGTGCGATTCATCCTGATTCTGACAAAGCTAATACCGTTTTTAGATAATTTCTCACGCACAAAAGAATCTTCATCGGGAGCAAAGGCAACCACGTTCAAACCATGTTTTTTAAAATCTAAAAGTAAATGCATGCGAAAATTGATCAAGGACCTAGCTAGCCCAGCAACAATGAATATTTTTTTATTATTTTCAATCATAAATTTAATTTTTTATCTAAAAACAACCACCAATCAAAATAAAACCTCATACTCATGAATGCCCTTTTTACAAAAAGTCAACTTTTCTTCGCCAATGAACGTAGTGAAAGTGTCAACAGTATAACAATCAAAAGTGGCATCAAATACATAATCTTCTCACGATCAGCTAAGCCAAGATTAGTATTAGTCATGCCTAGTAGCCCCATCCCGGAAACAAAAAACCAAAACATATATCCGATAATGGGTATTTTTTTCATACAAGAGCGTTCAAATTTTTTTTTAATGAATTTGTAGCACAAAGTTAATAGTAAAAAATTCTGACATGTAGCTATTATGCCAACCAAATTTTTTGCGAAGAAAAATAGTGGGAAAAACATATTAGCAAACATCATATAGGGTATAAAAATTAGCATAAGCATTTTATCATTAGCTAAAATTGGAATTGATGTTCCTACAGCCAAGGATTGTTGTTGATGCAACCCCTTTTGCAAAATACTATCCATGGAATACTCAAATCCTCCAAACTTCGCTATCATCCCTGCAAAAAAAGCGCCCAATATCGCAATAAGAAAAAACACAACTACCCTGACCAATAGGTTAGCATTTTCTTTTCTCTCTAAAAAATGCCAAAAGAAAAAACCCATAGTCCCAACTAATACCAAATATGGTCTTATACAAAAAGAAAGCAATGCAGCAGCCAACAGCAACAGTATATACAATTTATTCTTATTTAGTCTAACTAGTGATAGGAAGAAAAGTGAAAGAGAAAAATAAGCCAAGGAGTCCTTTCCTAAATTTGATGCCCAAAACAATGAAGCAGGCCAACACATTACTAAAAAATATCCCCACCTTAAGCGCTGTATATTGAAAGCATACCCATAAATTCTTTGTAAACGCAAAAATAATTCTCTAAAGCATAAAAAATAAAACATCGATCCCAAGAAGCCAATAAATATAAAAAAAGAATAGGCACCAAAATATAACTCTCCAAAAAACAAAAAACGCAACCACCAAACAATGTATTTTACAAAAGCCGTCCCCACGATTCGATTTAGCGCTGGTGAAGCATTATAAAAGTATCCCCACGCGTCCGCTGGATAGTGTAAAGTACCCCAATAATAACATATTCCACCAATATAGTGGCCAATTAGGCTAAGCAACATAACTTTAATATAGAAGGTCTTGTTTAACCTGTGTACCACCAATAACAAGTAGCCTATGATTAAAGAAATAAAAAATGAAATAGTTATTGCAATCCATGATATCAAATCAAAAGACATAGCTAACTCTCTTTAATTTCGCATGAGTACATTTGTAAATAAGAGGCAGCTGTTTCTTCTATGGAAAATTTTAACGCCTTATTCTTACTTGCATTGCTCATTTGTTGCAATTTTTCATGATCACTCAATAAATTTTCAAGAATTGTTGCTAACCCCTCCCAATCCCCCGCTTCAAAAAACTCACCTACACTATCTATTAGCTCGCGCGTACCAGGAACATTGCTCCCAACTATGGGTAACCCACTAGCAAGAGCCTCAAGCATTGCTATACTGAGACCTTCATATAGCGAAGCTTGCACATAAATCGTAGCCTCCTTAATTAAGCTAGCAATATCAACGCACAAACCAAGAAAACGAACCCTCTCATTAACACCGCATTTCCTGGCTAGTTGCTCCAACTCATATCTATCAGAGCCACCACCAACTAACCATAGCTCAACGATACTAGGCAACTTTGTCATAGCTCTTATTAACACGGCCTGTTGTTTGTGTTTACATAATTTTCCTATATTCATTATCACAGGGCGTTGTAACCTCTTTTCTGGTAAATACTCAGCCGCAAATTTTTCAAGATTAACGCCATTAGAAATTAAGATACATTTACTTCTCAGAGATGGAAGCTGGGATAAAAATGCATAAAAAACCTCATGACTAATGCAAATAATTTTTCTATATTTGCTATACATCCATCGCTCTAAATTAAATAACCGGATAAGGATATTTTCTCGCCTTCTCTTTACAGTGCTGTGTTCAGTGGTAATAAAAACTGGTTTATAATTTAAAAAACAACCTACTATAGCCAACGCATATGCATCCCACGTTAAATGGGTATGCACAACATTTGGCCTATTTTTTCGTAAATACTTCCACAAAAAAAATAAATTTCTCAAAGATATTTTTTTATTCGCCGGAGCATAAGTTATATTGACACCCCTATGCGTAATCAAAGTGGCCAAAAAACCATCCACTCGCATAAAAACCAGAATACTTACATTATTTCTTTTTTGCGCAAATATTAATACTAGGTCCTTCAGTAAAACTTCTGCTCCCCCAGTACCTAAACTTGTAATAATATGTAATATTTCCATTGCAATAAAACACTTCTAATCCTTACTAAATAATCTTTTATAAATTAAACCAATTTTATTTACCGACAACTTCTCCACCGAAAGCCTTGCCTTATTCTTAAGTCTCCCCCTTGTCTGCTCATCAAAATACAATTTATCAATAACTTGAGCAAAATGTAGAATATCATCTTTCTCTACTAAGAAACCGTTCTCATTATCAACCACAAAACATCTCGGTCCCTCAATGTTGGTGCTAACAACAGGCACTCCACAAGCTAAAGCCTCGGCTAATACCATAGAAAAAGTTTCAACCTTGCTGGAAGAAGCAAAAAAAATACAGTTACACATATATGAAAACAAGTTCGCCCTAGATCCCATCAAATAGACTTTATTGCGCAATCCTAGCCTATCGATAAGGTTCTGCAATTCAACTTTTAAGCTACCACACCCTATGATCAAAAGCCGTACATGCTCCTTAGCATCACCCATATTGTATGCTCGTATCAACAAATCAAAGTTTTTATCTCTCTCCAGCCGACCAGCTGCAAGTATATATGGAAATAAGTGAGCTACATCTGATGGCAACGGTAGTTCTTTGTCACCGATAAGCCTAAAATCAATTGGATTAGGGATATCAATTACGTTTTTAAAGCCAAATTCTTTTTTTAAAATTAGCTTTAAATTTTCATTGGGAACAATGATAGTGCCTGAACACCTAAAGCATCTAGTTAAAAACCTAAGCTTCCAGTTAACATGCTGTTTTTGAGAACGCGGATCCCAATGTATAGCTGAAAATATCTTTTTTCTATATTGATAATAAATCAATGGTAATAGCCAACATGTATTATATACAATGTTTGGCTGTTCAAGCCTTATTCTTTTTTTTACTTTCCAAATAGCAATAAATTCTCTAAAGTTTCGCAAAAATTTATAACCAGGAGTTATATGATAATAAATTTTTTTTGCTCTAGTTTTGAAGTCTATCCTACAACCAAGTAGCAAGATAGAAACAGCATACCCATTTTCAACGAAATAATCAGACAAAATAGCCACTACCCTGTCAATGCCACCAGATCCTGACAAACCACCTACAACAAAAAATATCTTCATGATAACAATACCTATTAAGCTAAAGAATCTGGTCAAATGCTCTAGCAAATGAGGCAAGTGCCTCTGACTTGTTCTTAGTCTTCAGAGCAGCCCAATCCCCCTCAAACAACACCCAACTACAAAATTCTCGCAAAGCATAACAATAAGCCTCAACATTAAACCTATTATCTTCAACCTTGCTCTCAAAAGACAACATTAGGTCGTTATAGTCTGAAAAATAATTATCAAAGCCATCAATATGATAAAGTGGCTTTATAATATTCAATGTTTGTTTCCCATAAAATGGTGCTTCTAAACCTACAGATCCCCCCCAACTAACAACAACATCAGATTTTTTTATTACATCTAGATAGCTTATTGTTGGATTTAATAAATAGGTATTCTTAAAGCCTTTGATCGTTTCATAGAGCTTCAAATTACGCAAATTGTACATTACAGGATGTTCCTTAACAATAAATATGTATTTATCAGAAAAATTCCTTATTATGTCTACTACTATCTTATCATGATTAATTAAATTGATTGACTTACTACTATAGTCAATTGAAGCCTCCGGATAATAATGCATCGAAATATAAATCACTTTTCTCCTGCCAGTATTTTTTACATCATCAAGAGTAGAATAATATTTCCGCACATTCAAATCTCCAATATTTAAACGTTTCAAGGGTATGGACCGAGTAGCACAGCACATTGCATAAAAATTCCTATTTTTTACATCTGGATTGAGTGGATTTAAAAACCGAGCTTGCATCAATAACGGGCCTAGAACCATACGGATACGACTCAATAACTCTCCAAAAATCAACCTATTTGTCACAAAATAAAACGGCATCGTGGCGGGTTTTGTTGCAAAACAGTTTATAAGGTTCAATTTCTTGAGCTGATTAGCCCTTCGATAAAAAACCTTATTGATATAATCAAACTGCATAAAATAGTTAGGTAAAGCATATCCAATCGGGCAACAACTACGTATATTACATCTAGATGCAATCCTGAACAGGATATCTAAAGTAAAAGAGTCAGGATAATGTGTATATACCATATCAGGTAATTCACTTTTAAAAATATTAATTAATTGTCCAGTAATATTGTAAACATAGTTCAAAGCAGTTTTAAGACGAATTCCGCGCAAATAGCGATCCCTTCTTACTATATTGAACAGCTCCTCATCTGAAAAATATGTATAGCCTACAGCAGCATGAACATCTGAAATTGACGACAAGTAGTAATCAAATCTTGATGTAGAAAAAGTATAAGCAGCATCTGTAACTATAAAAAAATTATTTTTATTACAAGACCTCTCTATAGTGTCCGCATAACGATCACCTCGGCTAAATACTAAAACACGCACTCAACTATCTCCATTATTATTTTCGTAATGCCATTTTTCTAAACTCTATACTTCGATCAAACAGCTCATCAAAAGTGCCAACATCAAATATTGCACCATTTTTTATATAAAAGATTTCATCACATGCCTTAATTGTCGAAAACCTATGCGCAACCATGATGACTGTTTTTTTGTTTTTCACTTTCCTAATTGCGTCTAGTACAACCTCTTCTGTGATTCCATCTAAAGAGCTGGTAGCCTCATCTAATACAAGTAAAGATGTATCACGATACAACGCTCTTGCAATACCAATTCGCTGAATTTGTCCGCCGCTTAATCTAACCCCCCTCTCGCCAACAAGAGTTTGATACCCATTTGGTAATTCTTTTTCTACAAAACCATCTATGCTAGCCATAGCTGCCGCTTTCCTTACATTTTCCATATTAATTTCGCTAGATCCCAAACCAAAAGCGATGTTATTCAAAATCGAATCATCGCAAAGATAAATATGCTGAGGAACATAACTTATATTATTCTGCCAAACTTGAATAAGCTTGCCATTAATAATTTGACCATCAACTATCATGCTTCCCGAGGTTGGCTCCAATAAACCTAGTATTATATCAATAAGCGTAGTTTTACCAGCACCAGTTAGACCTACGAAACCAACTGTGCTATTTGACTTTATTCTCAGTTTTAATTTATTGATAGCTGGCTTTGAGCTCTTATGATAAGAAAAAGTTACATTATCTAATAGCAATTCTTTGCTGAATAGCAAACTTCCAGTTTCTTTATTGGAACAGGCAATAAATGGTAATCTTTTAGTATCGTTATAAATAACAGTTAAAGCCTCCTGATGTGCTTTTATTTGAGTAAAATATGTAAATATCTGTTGCAAACCAGGCATTAAACGATAACCGGCAAAAACGTAAAGCGACAACATTGGTATGATTGTTGAAATAGGTCGGTTCTTAAGCAATGAATATAATAACGTCAAAATTACCCCACCAAATGCAACTATTTCTAAAGCATAACGAGGAACTTGGCCAATAATGCTTGCGTTAGAAGCAGATCGAGCATACTCATAGGCATCTTTGGAAAAATTTTCTACCACACGATTCTCTCTATGCAAAAATTTAATATCTTTTATCCCTCCAAAACCCTCATTGGTAACTTTAAACATGGCATTGCGCGTCTGCAATAATCTTTTACTGATCACAAAAATATTTCTTCTCACAAGCAAATAAATACTAGCGTATACACCACCAAAACTAATAAAAATCACAATGGATAATATTGGGTTAATCACTAATAGCATTAGTAAAATTGCTAAAACAGCAATTGATTGATCGAATAACCTAACTAGACCCAATAATACATATTGGACTAAGTCATTTACTTCAACCAAAACATTTTTTATAAGAGTAGAAGAATTGCTCTCCAAAAAAAAACTGTATGGTTGACTTAAATAACATTCTAGCAATTTTTTAGATAATGTATAATTCCTAAAAAGCGCAAACCGGGTACTAACCCAAAGAGTTAAAGCCAACATCACATTACCGATAATTAAAAAAATAAAAACCATTGAACCTACAAAAACCAAAAAGTCATGTATATTATTGTAGTTAAGTAACTTATATAAAAATAATAACATAACACTTTTCTGTTTAAATAATAAATCCGGTTCAACCGCCAAAGTCATAAAAGGAAAAATAAGCGCTATACCAAAAATATTAATTAAAGAAGAAGCACACATTTGCCCCATTAGCAACAAAGACTTTTTTCTGTCTTTGGGCGTTAATAAGAAATATAATTTTTTAAATACTTCAATCACAACTCACCATGAAAATTTTGGCACAAATCAGCCACATGTTTTGCAAACTTAGCTCGCAAACCCAGCAAGGAAAACCATTTTAACCAATGATTATGAAAATATTCGCAGGCGCCTGTGTCTCTATATCAATACCCAAAAATTCTGCAATTATCTCCACCGTAATGATTTCAGAGTCATTCAACGCAGGCTCAAAGCCTCTTTACCTTAGTTTTCTATCTCCTATAATTTTTATTACCGCTTCATCTATCAAACAGTACACACTAATGATAAATTCTTCCAAAGACATAGTTTTCTCCTTGTGTAAGTTATTCTTTTCAAAAAATCTAAATTACACTTAAAAGCTATGCCGTTCAATTTATTACACAAAAAGTTGAGAATCGCAATAAAATTCCCCGCGGCAAGCCGACGGGGTATTAAAAGAGGCGCAACTGCGCATCCTGTAAGTTCTGTCCCTGATTCTTTACATATCGTTCAACAATACCCCAATTACCTCTCTCACCA
>JBAYJT010000043.1:0-14143 GCA_041664965.1 Gammaproteobacteria bacterium | reverse complement strand
GTGAAAAACTCAACAAGATGCCGTATATACGAACGTAACCTTAAAGTTGTTGTCAGATTTATTGTTAGTAACCCTTGACTAAGAGGCCGAGTCCATATACGTGTTTTTTACGGTATTGACAAAGGAATTTAAAATGGTTTTGATACTGAATAATTCTTGCTTTCTTTAGACTACATGACAAAATAAGCGCTTCAGAATTTGCCTATCTTTAATCAATTTGGAAGATTTTATCATGCTCAAAAAAACTCATAAAGCCTCGGTAGTACTAATGGTTCTCGGAACATTCAGCTTGTATTTTTCCCAAGCTTATGCTGAAAATTACCTTAATTGGCAATCTAATGAGGTGAATAGCTATTTGCAAAAATGGGATCCAAATATTATTCCAGGTGTCACCGACCCGTTTGCTAGCAATGTGACAGTAACAGAGGTACAACCCACTAAAGTGACTTATTTTGTGCGCGGTTATACGCCGGCGAGTGGTATTGGAGCAATTGGCACTTGGTTGATGAAAGCGAGTGAAGTAAGAGGCTTAACTCCGGAACAAATGAAAGATAAGTTTGCCCTGCAATATGCGCCAACCAAGATTGAATATGTCAAAATCCCAGCAGAACGGAAATATGCCTATTGGAAAGGAGAGGCCGGAGCAATCAATGATCCTGCACATCCGTGGGGCAATGGTGGCGGCGAGCAGATCAAAATTATTAATAAGCATACTAGTTCAGCAGCACCAGCCGATCCAGCTCGTTTTGCCGATTATGCATTTCCCAATGCAACGACTAATTTTTTCAATGGACAAGATCCAGGCAGTTTGATTTTTAATTATGGCAACAACATTACCATTGCTAAGTATGGCAATATAGGCCGTGTGGCACATTATCTGGATAAAAATCTGGTTGTAACTAATCCTAGCAACGATAGCGATAACAGTGATTTAGATGCTATTTACGCCGTGTTGGATTCTTTAAATTTGCATAATACAGCAGCTTTTACTAATGCTCTGAATACACTTTTTAACCCAGAATTATATGACGCTATTTCAGTTGCGGGTTTTCGTAATAATTTAGTTTTTGGGAACGCTTTATTCGACCGCGGAAAAGATCTGCGTTTAAGTCTTGATAAATTGCCAACTACTAAAATGCCGCAAAAAAAATACGATATATGGGCTCATGGCGTAGGTGAATATGTGGATCAATCTGGTGATGCCGATCGTACTGGCTTTCAATATCACACCTACGGAATGGTGGCCGGTGTTGACTATAAAGTGCGTCAAAATTTAATTTTGGGTGTTGGAGCAGCTTTCCTTAAAAATAATCTAGATTGGAACAACGCTCGCGGTGATGCAGCCATCAAAAATGCTAAGTTGGGATTATATGCTAGCTATTTTACACCGGACGTTTTTTTAGATAGTGCTTTAATGAGCGGTATCAATTGGACTTCAGCTAAGCGTCACATAGATAATATAAGCGGTATAGCCTACAGCAGCTTAACTCCAACGCTGCAAGTAGACGATCCGGATTTGGCTACAGGAACTCGTAATGCTACTAGCGATCAAGCTGGCCGGGATTTAGCGCTGCAAGTTAAAGGTGGCGTAAATTATCATCTGTGTAATTGGAATGTGACTCCACTAGCGCTGTTTGGTTACTTTTATAATAAGCAAAATAGTTTTGATGAGAATGGCGCGGACAATGCTAATTTGCATGTCAATGGGCTAAATAGCCAACTCATTCGTGCAGAAGTTGGTGTGTCCCTAGATCGTAATTTCAAAACTGAACGTGGTACCGAGATAGTACCTAATGCAGAACTTGATTGGGCCCATGACTTCCCATTGGGTAAAAATCAAATTGACTACAACATAAAAGATGTAGCTACCAGTAGTTCTGTGGAAGGTTTTCATCAAGGAACTAATAGCATATTGGCAAATGTTGGCCTAACCGTACATTTTCTTAATGGTATGTTTATTTATGGCAAATACGGTGCAGAATTTACGCATGGCTTCACGGGACAGACGGCTAATTTGGGATTAGGTTATAGGTTTAATTAAAAAAATTATTTCTTTACGCGAGTTACTTTTTTCGTAATTTCAAAAAACGGTAATTTAACTTTTAAACTGGTTTCTTGTTGGCTAACGGTCAGTTCGTTATCTAGAAGATCGGCTATTATTTCTGTACTGTTTTCAAAGATTTTCACTCTTTGTTTGTCAGTTTTAGCCTGCGCAAAGTGGTAAACCTCTCGAGTTAGCTCTTTGATTTTTGCAAAAGTGTCGATAATTGCAATGGTGGTGGCGATAGCTTGCGGGCTTTTGAGAATTGTGGCAAGCATGTATAGGCCACGTTCTGTGAAGGCTTTAGGCAAATATGTGGAATGTTTTAATGGGTTTAACCGGTGGAAATTTTCCACCAGTTCCATTTTTTCGTTTGGATTTAATGTAAGAATGTAATTATTGGGGAATTTGTCAGGATTGTTTTTTACTGCTTTATTAATATCTCTTGTTTCAACGCCGTAGAGTTCTGCGACATCTGTATCCAAAATAACCTTCTGATTGCGTATTTCAATAATCTTAGATTGGACTTGGTCATACGTAATTAATTTCATAAATATACCTCGCTGGAATTTTTAATGGATTTTGAGTCAAGGCTATTTTGCTTGGTTGAATATATTTCGCAATACCGTGTTTTTTACGGTATTGACAAAGAAATTTTTTATGAATTTAGATTTTGTTGAGATATAGATCTTATTTTAAAGTTGGTGTTGGTGCGCTTGTTTCTGCTTCCGCTCTAAGCGATCTCTCTTGCAAGATGCGGGTTGCCTCGGGTAGGGATTTTTCCCAAACGGCAAAGTGATGCTCGCCAGGTTTTTCCGCAGTGCGGCAAGGGATTTTTAGATCTCTCATAGCGTCAACGAAATCACGATTAGCTATACAATTTGAAGGGAAGTCATGACTAAGTGTTTCCATGTAAAATCGCGATTGCCGTAATTGATTTATATTCAGTTCTCCTGATCTAAGTTCTGGAAACAAAAATTTTTCACCAGGTGGTAATAATGTGAAATCTTCGCCTTTCTTTGTAAAGCGGCTTTCACTAAGCCAAAGTGCAGCGGACTGCGTTAAGACATTGCCAAAAATTTCTGGATGATGCAGCCCAATATGCATAGCAGCAAAGCCACTTAGACTGGATCCGCAGATGGTAACATCCGCAGGCGCCGTAGATACGTGAAATTTTTCTTGTACGCTAGGAATAAACGTTTTAGATAAAAATTCAGTAAATCCTTTAATATTTCGATCGGGGCGATATTCATAATCGCGGTCTATGTTTGCATTACCTTCAATTGCTTTGGGTTCAAGCATAATGTTTATAGTTTTGCCATCTTCTAAAATTGTAGGGACCTCGGCGGCGTCTAAATACCACTTCCCATCTAAAAATAAGCGCATTGGGTAAGCTTTAGTTGGATCATATCCTTCTGGTAAATGTACATGAAATATGCGTTCAGTTCCGTCTTTGGTATAAGCTGGATCTGTTATATCAGCTATGACGCCGTGGCTATTTATGTAATATGTTTTTAAGCGGTCTTGTTTCTTTATATTTTCCATAGCCGCTTCTTGCTCTGCAATGGCGCGTTGTTCTTGTTGCTGATTAAAAGGTTTTAATAGATCCAGAACGGGATTGAAATTACGAGCACTTTCGTAAAAGCAGCGTGGGTTTAGGGGATCATGTTCGATTATTTCTGGTTTTTCAGCACCTTTTCTTTTAACCTCGAAATAATAAGTAGTACAAAAATCTTTCGGTAAATCAGCTGTTATAATACAAATGTTGCCAACCCTTTGAAATGCCTGCTTAAAACTAGGATAGCGCCCGCATACTTTGACTGTTTCTGCATCTCCTTTCTCATCATAATAAAAAAAAGTAACCCGCTTATGCTCTGTATCTCCTTGGATATCTTCCACCAAAGGGCAGCTCTGTTGCGCCCTTACTTTAGTTTCGAAAGCTTCGAACGGGGTTCCATGCAAAGCAGAGCATAGTTTTGTAAGGTTGGTGCGAACATCTTGTAGTTTTCTTGGCATGATTTACCTTTAAGTGTTATGTTTTTGCAGAAGTAGCCTTACCTTGATTCGCCACTGCCTGCGTGGCTTTTGCAACAGCTTCTGGATCGCCAAGGTAATAATGTCTAATGGGTTTAAAATCTTGATTTAGTTCATATACTAACGGAAGGCCGGTAGGTATATTCAATTCTGGAATTTCTTTATCGGAAACGTTATCTAGATGTTTTACTAAGGCTCGTAAACTATTTCCATGGGCAGATATGAGAATATTTTTCTTAGACAATATAGCCGGTATAATTTGATCGTACCAAAATGGCAGGAAGCGTATTACTGTATCTTTTAGGCATTCAGTTAGAGGAATCAAACCAGGGTCCATGTTTTTATAACGAGGATCGTTTATTGAGGAACGTGGGTCATTGTTTTCTAAAGCAGGGGGTTGTATATCGTAGCTTCGACGCCAAATATGCACTTGTTCTTCACCAAATTTTTTGGCCATTTCAGTTTTATTTAAACCTTGCAATGCGCCGTAATGTCTTTCATTGAGGCGCCAGGACTTTACAACCGGTATCCACATCAGATCTAACGCTTCCTGTGTCAGCCAAAGCGTGCGTATGGCTCGCTTTAATACTGAAGTGAAAGCAATATCAAACGTAAATTTAGCTTCTTTCAATAACTTGCCGGCATTTTTAGCTTCTAAAATTCCTTTTTCGGAAAGATCAACGTCAGTCCAGCCAGTGAAGCGATTTTCTGCATTCCAAACGCTTTCCCCGTGTCGCAAAAGAACTATTTTGTACATAATTACCTCCCTAGTTTCAAAAGGGATATTTTACTCCGGAGCAGAAGTTAGTGCCAGGCATTCCATTTTTCCATTCTTTTCTTAGAAATTGTAACTTAAAAATATAACTTATTAACTTATTGATTTCAAAGGAAAATACATGGACATGTTTTTGTGAATTTCACGTGCATAAATTACCTTCTGGCAGCTTCTTTTTCTGATTTTAAAATCCGAATTAATAACACTGAAACAAATAATATTAAACTAACATATAGCAAGCTTAGTGGAAATGCTGTATTAGTTTTTAGAAGAGCTGTAAATACTGATATGGCAAAAGTGGCTAATAATCCAACAGACCCAAAAAGCGCACTAACCGTACCACCTACATGCGCTGGAAAAACTGTCGAAGATTTGCCTATCATGTTCGGTACAATTAAGCCGCCTAAAAAAAGTATTATAAGCACTGGAATCAAAATAGCGTAAATGTTAATTGGCAGGAAAAGGCTAAAGCCTAGCATTACTAGGGCGATAAATATTGCAGCGATCACTGCAGATAATGCAATATATGTTGGTTTAAGATGATTAATTAGAATGCGGTTAGTTATATTTCCCAAAAAGTAAGATATCCCGAGCAAGAGAGCCATTTTCCCATAAGCAACTGCCGAAAAACCTAAAATCTTTTGGATTAAAAAAGGCCCGACCATATTAAAAATAACCGATAATGCATAGAACGTATAACAAGCAAAAGCAGCAAATACAAATACTTTGTGGGCAAGGACGGTTTTTACGTTAATAAAAATCTTTTTGGGGTGTAATGGCTGCAAATTCAAATGGGTTTCCGGTATAGTGAAAAATATTAATAGAAAAACTATAAATCCATAACCACCAAAAAAATAAAAATCTGCTTGCCAGTTAAAATAATGTTGCAAATATCCGCCAATAAAAGGTCCTAGTATTGGTCCCAATGACCAGCCAATAGAAATGTTATTCATTGCTTTTGCTATAGAGCTTCCAGTAAAGTAGTCGACGGCAACAGCACGTATTGTTACAGCCATTCCTGCTGTCCCTAATCCTTGCAAAAAACGACATACAATTAAAATATAAATGCTACTAGAAAAGGGGGCGATGAAACTTGCTAAAATGAAAGTTAAGCTACTGAAAAGCAAAATTTTTCGTCTGCCAATCGTGTCAGACAGAACTCCTAAGAAAAATTGCCCTAGAGCATAGCTTAGCATATACGAGCTAATAGTGAGCTGTATTAAACTTTCAGAGACATGAAAGTAATCGGCTATAATCGGCAAAGATGGAACATACAGGTCAATACAAGTTCCCATTAGAAAGGGGCAGGCAAATAACAGGATAAATATACTCTTTTTTTTGTTTTGCAGCATTGTCGCAGTTTACAAGGTTTTGATAAATTAGTATCAT
Organism: Gammaproteobacteria bacterium; assembly: GCA_041664965.1. GTDB lineage: Bacteria > Pseudomonadota > Gammaproteobacteria > UBA9339 > UBA9339 > JBAYJT01. The sequence goes on along the minus strand of JBAYJT010000043.1, from coordinate 7,904 downwards.
GCTGTTTTGAAATGAGGATCATTATGAAACCTAATTTATCAAAAATTAATATCAACTTATTGTTTGCATTGCAGGCTTTATTGAAAGAGCGGCATGTGACTCGCGCTGCTAAAGCATTGCACATGAGTCAAGCTGCGATGAGCAATGCTTTAAAACAACTTCGTATATTATTTAAGGATGAACTTTTTGTACGAGGGCAGGCTAGTAGCATGTTGCCGACTCCACGTGCCTTAGAATTGGCTGATAAAATAAACGAGGTTATAAATCAAGTTACAGAAGTTTTTACTGAACCAAATAACTTTAATCCTAAAACGGCTAAACAGAATTTTATTTTAGGCTTGTCTGATTATACTGAGTTAGTTTTACTGCCGCCTTTGATGCGATTTCTTGCTAAGGAAGCGCCGTTGACTACTGTAACAGTGAAGCATAAAAGTTACTTAGCGAGCAGTAAGCCATTAGAAGATGATGATATTGACCTAATGATTGGAATATTTTATGCAAAAATACCTAAGGAATTAGTTACGCGTCTTATCTTTACAGATCGTCCAGTTTGTATAGGCTGGAACCAAAACCCATTGCTAACAAAACCGATTTCTCTTAAAGATTTCGTAAGAGCGCCACAAATTATTGTTTTATATCCAGAAGAACGCTCGGATTTATGTAGTGAGGCTTATTTGAAAGAAATTGGGTGTGAGCGGCGCAATGCAGTTGCTACCGTACCGCATACTTTAGCGGCACTATATACTCTGCCTAATACTAATCTAATTGGTGTTGTTCCTGAACGCGCTGCAAAAGCAGTTGCTGCTTCTTTACCTTTAGCAACTCAGTCTTTGGCATTTCCAATAAAAGGCTGTTGCCACACCAAAATTGAAATGGTTTGGCATCCTAAAAATCGTAATAACCCAGCACATCGTTGGTTGAGAGAAAGCATTATTGAATTGGCTAAGGGTGTTTAAAATGTCTGCACTGTATAAAGACTATAAGTGGCAGCTTGTTTATATAATGCTGTTTGCGTCCATCATAAATTATATGGACAGAATCAATTTGAGTATAGCAAATACCACGATAAGAGCTGAATTTGGAATGACAGATATCCAGATGGGGTTTTTGCTTTCGGCCTTTATGTGGTCCTACGCTCTATCAAATTTGTTCGCTGGAGGGTTGGTAGACAAGTTAGGGATTAATAGGGTATTGGTTTGGTCCTTGTTTATCTGGTCATTTGTAACGGTTTTAGGAGGTTTTACCGTCGGTTTTTTTTCATTATGTATTACTAGAATAATTTTAGGAATTGCCGAGTCGCCTTTTTTTATTATAGGAGGAAAAATAACGCAGCGTTATTTTATAAAAAAACAACGAGGGATTGCCTCTTCTGTTATTAACTTGGGTATGATGGTGGCTAATGGTTTTGCGCCGCCGCTACTAACATTCTTAATTATTGGTTTTGGTTGGAGGGGCATGTTCATTATTTTGGGAATCGTAGGTTTTCTAATTGCTTTTTTGTGGATTAAATTTTATCAAAAAGACGATGAAAAATATGTTGTTAGCGAAGATGAAAATGAGCAAAAAAGCAAAATAAAGTTTAGCAGTTGGGCTTTATTTAAGCACCCCACATCTTGGTGGCTTAATCTTGGAAATGTAGGTAATTCCTATTTGTTTTTTTTCTATTTTACTTGGCTTCCTACTTATCTCATAGACGCTAAGCATCTGAGTCTTAAAAATGCAGGATGGTTTGCCGCCATTCCTTTCATAGCTGGTGCTTTTGCTATACCGATAGGAGGCTATTTATCGGATTTACTTATCAAAAGGGGAGTAAATGTTATACGAGCGCGCCTAATGCCTGTGGTTGTAGGATCTCTTCTGGCTGGAAGTACTGCATTATTGGTGAACTATGTTGATAATCTTAACATGGTCATATTATTGTTAACAGTTAGCACTTTCGCTGTTTCTGCTCGCGCAGGGATACTGTGGGCTCTTGTGGGAGATATTTCGCCGAAAGAGGTTGCTGGCACTTTTGGTGGAATGCAAAATTTTGCAAATTTTATTGGCGGGGCTTTGGCTCCTATAGGAACAGGATATTTACTATCTATGACAGGACGAGATTATAATTTTGTGTTTCTTGTAAGTGGTGCCCTAAGCATATTAGGCTCGATTTGCTATGCTATGATAAGGCGGTCGATATTAATAAAGGAAATAGCGGTTTAATATTTAACTTACTGATTTATAAGGAAATATTGTAGACATGTTTTTCGCGAATTCTAATTACAATTGCGACAATCTCATACCAAAACTTTCTTCGGCGCAATTAACTTGACGCTACCCCTATACCCAATATAATGCCCGCATCGGAGGTGACAATATGTTCAGCCTGATACCAAAAGAAGAAAGTTTTTTTACTCTCTTTAAGGAAATGACTGAAAACACTATTGCAGGGGCTCTCTTATTAAAAGAACTCCTCGATCATTTCGATAACCCCGCTAGCATTCAAAAAAAAATCAAAGACATCGAGCATATCGGGGATAAAAAAACTCATGCTTTGATCAAAAAATTGAACCAAAGTTTTATTACACCTTTTGACCGCGAAGACATATATGCTCTAGTTTCTGCCCTTGATGATATTCTAGACATTATTGATTCTTCAGCACTGCACATTATTACTTATAAAATAACTACAATTACACCAGAAGCCAAAGAACTAGGCTTTTTAATCCTTAAAACATGCCAAGCTGTTGATAAACTAGTTGATCTACTGAGTAATAAAAAAAACTACGATCAAATTCTAGAGTTATGCCTTGACGTGAGCGCTCTAGAAAACGAAGCGGACCGCGTGCGCATTGAGGCTATTAGCCGTTTGTTTAGCGAAGAAAAAGATCCGATCCAACTTATTAAGTGGAAAGAAATTTACGAAAATTTAGAATTTGTAACCGATAAATGCGAAGATGTAGCCAATATTTTAGAAAGTTTGGTAGTAAAAAATGCCTGATTTTAGTTTGATTTTATTATCTCTCGTCGTAATCGTTTCTTTGGCTTTTGATTACATTAACGGTTTTCATGATACCGCCAATGCTATAGCGACCTGTGTTTCTACTCGCGCCTTATCAATTCGTTATGCTGTAATCCTAGCGACAGTTTTTAATCTTATCGGTGCTCTCATTTCAACAAAAGTTGCCGCAACTATTGGTACGGGCATTGTCGATGCCTACAGCGTAACCCAGCTAGTTATCTTTACTGGCGTTTTCAGCGCTGTAGTTTGGGGAATAGCAACCTGGTATTTTGGTATTCCTTCATCATCATCACATGCTTTGATAGGTGGATTAATAGGCGCTGCTGTTGCTCACACTGGTTTTTCTTCTCTGCACTGGTTGGGATTAAAAAAGATAATTTTAGCTCTGCTTCTTTCGCCACTTTTAGGTATTGTCACTGGATTTGCTCTTATCGTAGCAGCATTATGGGCATTTCGTAGATTCACACCAGGCAAACTAAATAAGAATTTTAGGAAACTGCAGATTTTTTCTGCAGCATTTATGGCCTTCTCACACGGAACTGCTGATGCCCAAAAAACTATGGGTATTATAGCCCTGGCACTTTTAAATTACGGATACCTAAAAACTTTTTCAGTACCTATGTTAGTAGTTATATCTTGCGCCATAGCCATGGCTCTAGGTACCGCGGTTGGCGGAGTTCGCATCATAAAAACGGTTGGCAGCAAATTTGTACGCATGGAACCAATTCATGGTTTTTGCTCTCAAGTAGCTTCTGCTGGAGTCATTATCGGAGCATCAGCCCTGGGATTACCAACAAGCACGACTCACATTGTAACTTCGAGTATTCTTGGCATTGGACTAGCTAAAAGGCGCTCTGCAGTTAATTGGAGCATAGCTGGAAATATTCTTTTAGCATCCATTTTTACAATACCAGTCACGAGCATACTCTCCTTTATTTTGTTTGCGATCATACAAACATTAATAAAAGCCACGCTGAACTGAAAAGCGGTGCCAGGCATTCCATTGTTTCATTTTTTACATTGAAATCAAAATTTGTGATTTCATCGGCGTCCATTTGTCTGTGGATAATTTTACTAGGTAATACTGTGTTGATTATAGCATTTCTTTTAGAGTGTTTTTGGAAAGTCCAGTTAACCTTGCAACCTTGGTTAAGGAAGAACCTTCTTTCAACAATCTAGACGCCACTGTTTTTACTACACATAAGCCTTCTTCTCGGCCTTGTTGTATACCTTTTTGTCTGTACTGTTCTGCTATAGTCATAATCTGTTCCTCATCAACATCGGTCAACCCATTTTTTATTATTTCGCGAAAGTCTTCGGGCTTATGGATTGATCCTGCTTCAACGATATAAGAGAGAGTAGAGTAAATATAAGACAATTCGCCAGATTTTTCAATTTCTCTTAAGTTTACTACCAATTTTTTTAAGGTTGGCAAAAAATCCTTCTCCCAAATATGTTTCATGGTACGAGCTAGTACTCCATAGCGTAATGTTTCTTGTAATCTTGTATCTGGTATGCGCGATAGATCAATTAATCGATAGGGTTTTGTAAAAATTTCTCGTGCTAATTCTTTATTTTCTCCAAATAGATCAAAAAAATCTGTTGAATAGTTATGAGGCTTCCAGCCGGTATAAAAAATCATGGGGTAAACAATGGGTAAACATTTTTTATCGACTTCTTTGAGGTGACGCTGCATAACGGCTAACACATATTTCCAAATTCTAAAGGCTATGAATGGGTCGGGTGTACTTTGATGTTCAACCAAAAGGTAGATGTAGCCTTGTTCTCGATGAAAATTGGCGGAGAAAAGCAAATCAGTGATTTGCAATTTTAAATCATCGTCAATGAAACTATCTGGTAGAGGTTTGATTGAAACAGGGTCGATAATTTTCTTGATATTATCAGGTAAATTTTCCGCAAAAAATTCCTGCATAACATTAGAATTACTCATCGCCGAGCGAAAAAAGCGATCATGTTTGGCAATATGGTTCTTGGACATAAGGCATATATCTTCCTGCCTAAAACCATATAGCGCAATACAGTGTTTTTTACGGTATTGACAAGAAAATTTGATGTGGTAGGTCGTTTTATTCTAAGAGAAAAGCTTATTTAAAATGGGCACTGTTCTAATTATGTGCGAAACACAAAAGCTAGCTGGGACGGCTATACATGCGACTATAGCGAATTTTGTAAGGGGAGGCCAAGGCATGTTTTTAAATAAAAGCGTTGTTGCAACTACTATTGGCGCGTGAAAAACGTATACGCCAAAAGCATTGGTAGATAAGAACTTTTGTAAAGTATTTTGAGTATTGAAGCGTGCTTGAAAAATGCCAATCAAAGCAATAATAACCGCTACGCAAAAAAAGCTTTCTCTGAATGCATTACCGAGAGCTAATAAATGCCAACCACCAAAAACTGATGGCGATATGGTATTTTTTGCTGAAATGGCAAAATGTAAAACTAAAATCCAGATCGGTGTCCCAATAGCGAAAGCCGCAATTAGCCACTTTATTCCTAGTTGATAACTAATTCTTGCAAAGAGATTTTTCTGATAGGCAATAATTCCTAAAGTAAACATCACTATGTAGGCAGCAAAAAAGCAGAATTGCAAACCGAGAAACGCTGAACCAATAGGAAATACTAGTCTTATTGCGAAGGCAGAAAGAGTAATTAGTAAAATTAAAAGCCAAACATTTTTAGTAGTAATAGCGAAAGAATATTTACGTACAAGAACATCAATCCAATTTTTACAGGCGAGGTAAATTAAAGTAAAAATCAATAAAGTAAGGGCAAACCATAAGGGGCCAGTCCAGCCAAGGAACCGAAAACTTAAAAGCCCATGAATTAGCCATTTACCTAAGTTAATATCTGGATGCGACATTTTTACGCATATGGGATGGATTAAAAAAATATATATAACGATTGGCATTCCTAGTCGATAAAAGCGGTCAGCAATAAATTTTTTTGTTCCTTTTTTCTCTAATGATTTGGGTATGAAATACGCGGCAATCATAAAGAACAACGACATCGAGTAGGCTTGGGTAAGTGCTTCTAGAGAAAAAAAAGAGTAGAAGGTAATATTGGTTAAACTACTATGTTCATTATAATACCACATACCTATACCGCTATAAGTATTCGCTACATGTTGTAAAACAATGAAAATTATAAGCAATGCTTTTAAGTTATCGATGTAGGCAAGTCTTGGTTTATTCATATTGATGTTCCGGTTAGGTTTATTATTTCTTGTATATTTGGTTTGTAATACTTGGCTTTTCCGACTTTGATAGTCAAATTAGGTAAGTGTTGGTAATGTGCTTCGCCGTGAGTGTGACCGCACAATACTAAAAAATCAATAGCGAGATTTTCTTGGGCAATTTTAGTTAATATATCGCCAGTGATTTTGGAGCTAAAGTAAGGTAGCCAATTATCATCGCTGATCTTTCCTTGATATACGCAAGCTTCTTTGAAGGGCGGAACATGCATCAATACAATAATTTTCTTAGGATTTTGTTTGATTGCATATGCTAGGTCATTCTCCAATTGTTTTGCGTCTATATTGGCCAAATATTGCATTTTGTTAAGCAATTGCAAATCTCCAAGAATCTTGGCTTGAAATAAATCTGCAATCAATACGCTATCGTAAAGAGATACTGTGCTGTTTTTATAATCGCCAAGTTGACCATCTGCCCAACTATCTTGGCCAAGCAAAATAGTTTCTTTGTCTAGTTGCTGCATGCTGGAGGCTGGTAGCCAAAATAATTGAGTGTGTATCTTGGTTAATCTTGTGAGAGTTTTACGCACTTCATCAATTTGTCCTCGATAATAATCATGATTGCCTAATACAAAATAAATTGGCTTGCTAATTTGATCCGCCATTTCGCTTAGTATAGCCACTAAACTCGGTGCTTCCGCAATGTCACCGGTTATTAAGACAGCATCACAGTGGGTTTTTATAATTTTTTTATAAAAATTTAGGCGTTCAGCACCTTCGAGAAAATTTAGATGGATATCTGTAAGCCAGGCTAGGTGCATTGTTGTTGTCTTTTTTATTTCTTTACGCGTGTTACTTTTTTCGTAATTTCAAAGAACGGCAACTTAACTTTTAAACTGGTCTCATGTTGACTAACTGTTAGCTCATTATCTAACAAATCGGCTATTATTTCTGTACTATTTTCAAATATTTTTACTCTTTGCTTATCAGTTTTAGCTTGGGCAAACTGATATACTTCTCGAGTTAGTTCTTTGATTCGCGCAAAAGTATCAATAATGGCAATAGTTGTTGCGATAGCTTGTGGACTTTTAAGAATTGTGGCAAGCATGTACAAACCACGTTCAGTGAAGGCTGTAGGCAGCTTAACTTTGCCGCCACCTTTGGGTGAAGTCGCAAATTGCGACTTCACTGGTATCCATTCATCCATGGTTAACTCGATTAGGTAGCTGTCTGGAAATTTATTAGGATTTCTGACGACAGCCTCGTTAATTCTTTTAGTTTCCACGTTGTAAAGTTCAGCCACACTGATATCTAGTATCACCTTTTGGCTGCGTATTTCAATAATCTTGGATTCTACTTGATCGTATGTGATTAGTTTCATAAGGGCTCCTTATATCAATATTGAGTTCATTGCATAATAATTGAGATAAAGATTGTCCCTGTTATTTCAACGAATTTCTATACTGATGGGATGGACTCTCCTCTTACTAAACGGCATCAAAAGTGCCAAAATAGTAATATTCGAACGGCATCTAAAAGTGCCAAATATTAACTATAAAATTCAGAGGAGAATCCGATATGAATATTACAACACATTTAGGAATCGATGTAGCAAAAAATGTTTTTCAGTTGCATGGAGTTGATTACAAAGGGAAAGCTACTATGAAAGAAAAGATAAGCCGTAAAAAGTTG
>JBAYJT010000042.1:0-14393 GCA_041664965.1 Gammaproteobacteria bacterium | reverse complement strand
AGACTAGCTTGTAAAATATTGAGCTGATCTATTTCTTCGACACTAGCTTCAGCAACACTAAAGTGCAAGGCCTTGGCCATAATGATATCGCGGAGTTTAAGACGCTTTGTATGCGTAAGTAGCTTGGAATCTGTTAATCCAGGAATGGAAAAACCTGAGGGTAATACAACTGCCGCCGCAAAAACTGGACCAGCCAAAGGTCCTCTGCCCGCTTCGTCTACGCCGGCTATGGTAAAATAATCTAGTTCGTCCAAAAAATATCCCTAAAAATAATTAAGTATTCAATTAATACAACTTAAAATTCATAACTCATAATTCCCTCAGAAACATGTCTACCACGCCTTTGGCGTGGCAAGCAAGTTGAAAAAATATGTATATAAGTTTTCCTTATAAATCAACTAGTTATAAAATCAAATCAAGGTCGAGGCAAAAACACCTCAACCTAGTTCAAGTTTTGTAACTCTAATCTAGTAAGAAAATTTTGTCTAGACTGAAACAGTCGCTGCTGCTACTTTTAAAATACTTTCCTTGGGTACGGACTCTAGATTTTTTTCTCCACCCGCAAAGAATGATGACGACGACGCTACTGCAACAACTGCTGTTTGTGCACATGACGACGTGTTTGATGTTGGCAACAAACCTTTAGCTTTAGAACGTACATAAGGCTTGAAAGAAGACGCATTAATAGAAGGACCAACAGACACAGAAGACAGCATTGTAGTTGGAAAAATTGGCGGAGATGACAATCTTGAACATTTTGCGTCAGGTTCATCACTATTTGGACTCGGGGCAGTTAACGGGCTTGGGCTTCTTGGTTCAATACCTGTCATACAGTGAGAAAGTTTGCTAGGCACGTGAGTAACATAAAGCGGTGTGGCAGCCAAAGCTGAGCTCTTCTTAAGCTGTTTCATGGCGCATTCTTTAGCAATATTCCACGTCATGACACGAGCAAATTCTCCAAGAGATTCAGATGTGATTGGGTGAAAAGATGGGGATAATGGAGGATTGCTATTTGAATTTGAAACAGCAAAATTTACCAAGCTAAGTTGCTTATTAAATTGCCTATAAAGTCTTGCTCTATACATATTTTCGCCTATACAAAATTATTTTTTACTTGTACGAAGACAACGCAAAGTTTGTAACGCAAGCTCTGCAGAATTAGAAACCGACCCCTGCTGCTGTGTCTGTGCAGGTTGGTTGGATCCAAAAAATGCAGTTTTTGAGCTAAGAACAGACACAGCCTGTGGGTTTAGGATAGTAGAAACAGGCGCAACTGATGGTTCCGGCGTAGACGTAGGAGAAATCAACACGGTCTTCGGCGATGATCCACCGCTACTGGCTTCAGATAGTGGCGATTTCGGTGATCGAGTACCATCACCCTCTATAACAGTTGCTGGTGAAGAAAGAGTCGGTGGCGAACTTGGCGACGGCGAAGGAGAAGTCGTAGTAGTAGCTGTAGCAGTACTAGTTACTTGTAGCGGCTTCGCCTCGACCAACTGCGGCTCTGGAGTACTAGTAGTAGTTGTGGTTTGACTAGAGGACGAAGCAGACGTAGAAGTTGGCAATACTTCTGCTGGCTTGCTTTCTGTAGGTTTGTGTTTAGGTAAAAAGTCATATAACTCTGCAGCAGCTTCCATTAAAGCACGCACGTAGAAAAACTTTGAAAATAGATCTGTAGCCTCAGCGGCTTTACCTGGAGGACTAAAGTAGAAAGGATTTGATAATGGATTTATACCCGTGCGAGCACGATACACTTTAGAGTAATTGTAGAAAAGATTTGATGTTGTATCTATACCATCTTTAGAGCAAAAAGCATAATACACCTTAGAATAATTGTTGTATGCTATTGAGTCTAAGACTAAATCTACACCATAATCCGCAGCTGGAGCTGTATTAGATTCTAGTGTTTTTAAGACTATATCTCTAGTCGAGCCATGAGTTGAAGCTGGATCAGATGCTATTACGTCTAAAACTAAAGCTCTATAAAATTCCGAATCTGGAACTGTACTAGATATTATTTCATCTAACTTTAAAGCTCTAACCGAGTCCGAATCTAGAACTGTATTAGATGTTAGTTCTTGAAAAAATAAAACTTGATCCGAGTCCGGAACTGGAAGTGTACTCACTGTTTCTAAGGCTATAGTTATATAAAATTTCAAAACTGAAATTGCTTCAGCTGGAACTAGATCAGATATTATTCTCCTAAAGACTAAATCTCTATAAGATTTCGCAGCTGGAACTGGATTAGCTGACTGCTCTTCTGCTACCTCAGGTCCTTCCTCAGGAATAGTGTACATTTGCTGCACTGGATATTTAGACTGATATAACATATTTATTTCACCATATTGAACTGATTAGAAAGCAGCATTTATAACAGCTAAACCTTAAGAAACCCTTGATTTAGCTTAGATTTTGCTTAAGGCGGCTTAAAGCTTTCTTATCTGGTGGCTTTACTGCTAAAATGCTTGGATTATGCAGCCCAAATTCATACATCTTCATTTACATAGCGAATATTCGGTTTGCGATAGCTTGGTTCGCATTAAACCATTGCTGCAGCGCTCGATTAGTCTTGGTATGCCAGCTATTGCGCTCACCGATCAAAGTAATTTTTTTGCTGTAATTAAATTTTACAAAGCAGCGTTAAGCTTGGGTCTAAAACCTATTATTGGCGTAGATTTTTATGTAAAGCCAATAGCTAGCGCCAAAAATCAAGAAATAAGCCAAATTGTGCTTTTGGCACAAAATTATTTAGGGTATCAAAATTTATTAAAGCTAATTTCAAAAACGCATTTATCCAGTGAAAACACTGATACACCGCTTCTCTCTCGCGATTGGCTATTTGGACTCAATGAAGGCCTGCTAGCTCTCTCCAGCGCTCAATTTGGCGATATTGGGCAAGCTCTCCTCAAAGAAGATTTCGAAACTGCAGAAGAAAATTTAATTTTTTGGCAAAAAATCTTTCCAGATCGTTTTTATTTAGAACTACAACGTGTAGGACGATCCGATGAAGAAGCTTACATTAAAGCAGCCATACATCTAGCTGAAAAAACTAATACGCCAGTCGTGGCAACTAATGATGTAAGATTTATAGAAAAAGATGATTTTGAAGCACATGAAGCCCGTGTTTGTATTCACCAAGGCTACACATTAAGTGATAGTAATCGCCCAAGAAACTATACAGAAAACCAGTATTTACAGAGCCCCGAAGAAATGTGCTCTCTTTTTGCTGATATTCCAGAAGCCATAGAAAACACCATAGAAATAGCTAAACGCTGTAATGTAGAAATTCCTCTTTACAAAACTTTTTTACCAATTTTCCCTCTACCCGAAAACATTACATCTATCGAAGACTACTTTGAAAAACAGGCCCGCAGCAGTCTAGAAAGCTATTTAGCAGAAATTTTTACAGAAAGTGCAACACCTCCGCGCTATCCTAGAGAAGTTTATTTAGAACGCCTTAATCATGAAATAGGTGTTATAAAGCAAATGGGATTTGCGAGCTACTTTCTAATCGTCGCAGATTTTATTCGTTGGTCACGTGAAAACAATATTCCAGTAGGCCCAGGACGTGGTTCGGGAGCGGGATCTCTCATAGCTTTCAGTTTAAAAATTACTGATTTAGATCCGCTTGAACATGAGCTTTTGTTTGAAAGATTTTTAAATCCGGAACGTGTTTCATTACCTGACTTTGATATCGACTTTTGCATGGATGGCCGCGACAGTGTTATCTCTTACGTTTTTGATCGCTATGGACGTGATCGCGTAGCGCAAATCGTCACACATGGCACCATGGCAGCCAAAGCTGTAGTACGCGATGTAGGCAGAGTTTTGGCACATCCATACGGTTTCGTCGATAAAATCGCCAAATTAATTCCTTTTGCAATTGGAATCACCTTGCAAGAGGCCATGGAACAAGAACCTCTTTTGAAAGAGCGCTACAACACGGACGAAGAAGTAAAAACTCTAATAAATCTAGCTTTAAAAATCGAAGGCTTAGTACGGAACGTCGGCAAACACGCTGGAGGCATTGTTATTGCGCCAACTGCACTCACAGATTTTACGCCGCTTTATTGCGATCCAGATAACAAAGAAGGCGTAATTACGCAATTTGACAAAGACGATATTGAAACTATTGGCTTAGTAAAATTCGACTTTTTGGGACTCCGCACACTAACAATTATTGCCAAAACTATAGAAAGCATTAATGCTAAGCGCGCTTTACAAAACGAAGATTTATTAAATATTGCAAAGTTATCTTTGGACGATATTAAAACTTTTGATCTTATTAAATCTGGCGCCACTACTGCAGTTTTTCAAATCGAATCTCGCGGCATGAAAGAACTCATCGCCCGTTTACAACCAGACTGCTTTAACAATATTGTCGCTTTGGTCGCCTTATATCGTCCCGGACCTCTGCAATCTGGCATGGTAGATGATTTTGTCGATCGCAAACACGGTCGAGCTCAAATTATTTATCCGCATCCATCTTTGGAGCCAATTTTAAAGCCAACTTACGGCGTGATTCTCTATCAAGAACAAGTCATGCAAATCGCGCAAATTTTATCGGGATACACTTTAGGTGGAGCCGATATTTTACGTCGTGCTATGGGCAAGAAAAAGCCGGAAGAAATGGCTAAACAACGCGCCATTTTCATAGAAGGTGCTGCTTCACGAGGTGTTGATAAACATATAGCTAACAGCATTTTTGACTTGATGGAAAAATTCGCTGGTTACGGTTTCAACCGCTCACACTCGGCTGCTTATGCTCTTCTTACTTATCATACCGCATGGCTAAAATCTCACTATCCAGCTGAATTTATGGCAGCTGTGCTTTCGGCCGATATGGATAACACTGACAAAGTGGTAAAACTCATCGTAGAATGTAAGCGCATGGGAATTAAAATTATCCCACCCAATATTAATTCTAGCGATTACGAATTTAGAGCAACTCAAGATGGAAATATTGTTTTTGGATTAGGAGCTATAAAAGGCGCTGGCGAGGCCGCTATTGAAAATATTATAGAAGAAAGAAAAAATGGTAAATTCAAAACTCTTTTCGACCTTTGCAAACGCTCAGACAAACGCAAATTAAATCGCAAAGTTTTGGAAGCTTTAGTTAAATCGGGAAGTGTAGACAGCATAGGTCCAAACCGCGCCAGCATTTTCGCATCTTTAAATAAAGCCATGCAAATGGCAGAGCAAAACGCACAAAATACAGCACGCAAGCAACTTAGTTTATTTTCTGATGAAGCGCTTTGGGAGGATGAAGATGGGGAAAAAGAACAAAGCATATCTCACTATGTATCAACTCCAGATTGGTCGCAAGAAGAACAGCTAAGTGGCGAAAAAAACACTTTAGGCTTTTATCTAAGCGGACATCCCTTCGATAAATATAGCCCCGAACTAAGTCGCTTCACTACCTCGCTCGATGACCTAGCTGAAATGCAAAAACAAAACGTAGTCACAGCTGGCATAATTACATCTCTCAGGCAAATTCTTACTAAAAGTAACAAAATCATGGCCGTGATTAGTCTAGAAAGCAGCACAGCTAATGTAGAAGCAGTAGTTTTTTCGGATCTTTTTAACGAAAAACGCTCGCTGTTGGCCGTGGATCAACTAGTAATTATAGAAGGTGAAGTTGATATTGATAACTTTAACGGCTCTCCCCGCCTACGTTCGCGCGATATTTTAACGCTAGATCACGCCAGAGAAAAATATGCTCGCCTTATTTCGATCAAATTAGACAAAACTATCAATGAAGAATTCTTAAAACAAACACTGCCTAATCTATTAAAACCTTATCTCGGCGGCCCTTGCCCGGTTTGTATTGATTATCAAAATGAAACCGCTACAGCAAAAATTCTTCTTGGGGACAAGTGGAGAGTAAAAGCTAAGAGTGAATTGATCAATGCGCTCCGGGAAGTTCTTGGAAATGACAAGGTGGAGGTTGGGTATAGTTAAGCAAAATTATGAATTATGAATGATGAATTATAAATGAGGAATGGTGAACCGTTTGCTATAATTTATTCCTTTCCTTAGCTGTTACGATAATCGCAGAAAGTATTTTACATAATTCTTGAACATCGTTTGAAATCGTCTTGTATTCCATTTCATCTAAATATCTAGATTGAAACAACAATTCTATCCAGTAGCTAGTTTCCTTTGCTTCCTTTTGCGCTATTGATAATTTATGGATAAAATCAGCCTTACTTTCCGCATGTTCTGATTCGCAAACCATAGCACCCACAGATGTTCCACTTCTCAAAACTTGCTTACTCAAAATAAATTCTCTCTTTTTTTCAGTTAAATTTTTAAAAAGATTCACAATTTTTAGTGCAAATGCAAATGATTTGGTTTTTACGATATTTTCTCTCACGATATACCTCATCCCATTCATAATTCATCATTCATAATTCATAATTTTCTTCCTACTTTGCTCTAACGTGTGCATACCATGTTGCGATCCCATTTGCATCTGCGAATAAATCTGCATCGTTTTATTTTCGCGAATTAAATTCGAAATCGCTGGATTGACAACTAAAATTTCTGTCGCAGCAATGCGACCGCCTTCTTTTTTCTTACATAAAACTTGCGAAACAACAGCGCGAAGGGTTTCTGCCAGCATAACTCGCACCAAAGGTTGCTCGCTTCCTGGAAAGACATCGACAATACGCGTAATAGTTTGCGCAGCTGAAATGGTGTGCAGTGTCGCCAAAACTAAGTGCCCCGTTTCAGCAGCAGTTAGAGCCAAGCGAATTGTTTCTAAATCACGCAATTCGCCAACTAGCAAAATATCTGGATCTTCGCGCAAAGCATTTTTAAGTGCCTCGCTAAAACTTACCGCGTCCTTGCCAATTTGCCGCTGGCTTATTAAAGATTTTTGACTTTGATAAACAAATTCTATCGGATCTTCGATTGTAATTATGTGACAGGCTCTATTGTGGTTAATGTAATCTACCAAACTTGCCAAAGTCGTGCTTTTACCTGAACCAGTTGGCCCTGTTACCAACAAAAGCCCACTTTTTAGCAAAGCAAAAGTCTCTAAGATTCTAGGCAAGTTTAATTGTTCTATAGATAAAATAGAATTGGATATAAAGCGAAAAACCGCAGCAATACCTTTAGAGCAACGAAAAACGTTAGCACGTAAGCGGTATTCGCTATTGATTGGGTAGGCAAAATCTACTGAAAAATTTTTAGCGAACACCTCCTTTGCTCCATCAGGCATAATAACAAATAGCATATTTTCTAGATCTTGATCTGAAAATAGTGGCTCTTCTTCTAATTGCCTTAAGTCCCCATCTATTCTAAGCCAGGGCTTAGAAGATGCAGATAAATGCACATCAGAAGCTTTTAAGCTAATACATTTCAAGAAAAGTGAAGACAAATGACACGACATGCCAAACAATTTGGCATAACTAAGAAATAAAAACAATACCGTGAAAAACACGGTAGTAAGTTTCATTAAAGCGTTGTCTTGCGCGCACCAAAAATCGCTGTGCCAATGCGGATTAACGTCGATCCAGCAGCTATGGCGGCCTCTAGGTCATCTGACATACCCATGCTTAGCGTATCGAGAGGAAAACCATGATTTTTTAATTTTTCATACAAAGAATAGAGCGTTAAAAAAACTTTTTTCTGTTCCTCATAATCGCTACTAGGAGCTGGGATAGACATTATGCCTCGAAGACGGAGTTTCGGCAGGGTAGAAATTTTTTCTGCTAAAGAACAAATATCTCCTGGCTTAACCCCCGACTTACTAGACTCGCCACTAATATTTACCTGTATACAAACATTAAGTGGAGGTAAATCATCTGGACGATATTTATTCAGCAATAGCGCTATTTTTTCGCGATCTACACTTTGAACCCAAGAAAAATTTTCGGCAATAGCTTTAGTTTTATTGGACTGAATAGGACCTATAAAATGCCATATCAAATCAGGATACGCCTGAAGAGAAGAGCTTTTAGCCAAAGCTTCCTGTAAATAATTTTCGCCAAAAGCCTTCTGACCAAAATTCATAGCTTCTTTGATAGCTTCCACGCTTTGACCTTTGCTCACAGCTAAAAGAAAAATTTCCTTAGGATTTCTTGCAGCTTTCTTTGCAGCTTCCTCAATCCGGTTGTACACTATTACTAAATTTTCATTTATGGTATTCAAGATATTATCTCAAAAACATGTCTATACAAAATACTTATAAATCAATAACTTATATTTTGAAGTTCAATTTAACAAATTGATACGGTAAACATTAATGTTCGAAAATCGTTCCTATAAAATATCTTTCATTTTAGCTCTGATATTGCATATAACGCTAATAGTTTTTTTATGCAGCAAATTAGCTTCTCATAGCTACACATCCGATCTACCACCAACAAATATCATGCAAGCCTTTACTATTACAGAAAAAAATCTTATATCAGAACCACCTAAACCAATAGCAGCGCCCCAAGTAACAAAACCTCAGCCCGCTCAACAACAAAAACTTTTACAAAAAGAAATGGCAAAGCAGGTAGAATTAGAGAAAATAGCCATACTCAAAAAAACCAAGGATTTAAAACAAAAAAAATTACAAGAAGAAGAATCGCGTATCCTGCAAGAAGAGCTTAAAAAAGAGAAACAAAAGCTAAAAGAAGCACAAAATAAAGCTGCATTACAAAAAGAATTAGAAAACTCCATAGCTCAAGAAAAGAGCTCTTTGGTTAAAGCAGAATCTACACCAAAACAACAAGCCCTCTCTCCTCAAATGCAGGGTGAAGTAGATCGCTACAAAGCCATGTTGCTGCAAGCTGTTTCGTCTAATTGGATAGTTCCAGATGGCATTGCGCCTGGATCTTATTCTCTGTTATTAGTCGACGTAGCCCCAGGCGGCGTAGTCTTAGATGTAAAACTGATTAAATCCAGCGGCAATGTAGCCTTAGATCGTTCAGCACAAGCAGCTGTTTTAAAATCCTCTCCTCTGCCCGTCCCCAGTGATCCCGCCTTGTTTGATCGCTTCCGCAGCATTAAATTGACTGTGAGACCAGAAGGCATTGAATAGCCAGATTTATTTATAAATTTGATATAAGATTTCCTTAAGTTAATTAACTTATAATGTCTATATCAAGAGAGTTAATGTGGCAAAGACTAGGTGACTCCGAGGTTGCATATTATAGAGATGTCATGTACTCATAACCGTTTATTTACTTTGTATTTGTAAAAATTGTCATAAGTTAGAAACCCGAGAGGAGAATAAAATGTCCTATAACCAATCCATAGCATTCAACCAAGAGCAGTCTCACCATACACACCACCACCATCACCATTCTTCAAGACACAGTATTGATGGCGCTTCAGAGAGTTCCCATAATCATAGCTCTTCAACCCACTCTTCTCGGCAAGCAGAACAAGCTTCGACTCATCATCACAGTAGCTCCAGTAGCTCTACTTACCATGAACCTTCAACCCGTTATACACACCAAGAATCTTCTTCACAAACTAGAACAATGCATTCAACAGGCTCAAGCTCGTCAGGATATGAGCCAAGAAAACCAGCAAGTTATTATGAGTCTTATAGCCAATCAAGAAATCCTAGCTCCGCTCGACACTCCTCTTCAACAAGCGCTGCAAGGTTCAGTTCTCCACAAACCCAAGCACTAAGTTCATATCGTCAACAACCACATTCTTCATCATCCAGTACATATCCTACTCACCATAGTTCCCACTCTACTAGCTCTTCAGCTGCTTCTTCTAGCCAATCGAGTCTTGCTTGGGCTGAAGTTGCTATTAACAATTTGCGAGGAAGCCTAACAGATCATGAGGAAAGTAATACATTGTCTTATCTTTTGTTGTTGACTAGGCAACAACTCAGTAAGGAAAAAAGATTAACTACTACGGAAATTACTAATGCCGTAAGGGCCATAGATTCTTTCCCTACAGGTGCTCGAAACCCACGACATATATCTACAGCTATTCATAGTTTCGCCACTATATTTTCAATCAAAGCTAGTGAGGTAAAAAGAGAAATTAAAAGTACATACAAGGATCCAAAAGAATTTACGCTGAAAATAATTGCTTTGTTACAACGCCTTACTGAGCTAAAGCAAACAGCAAATCCTCAAGATATTGCTAACTCTTTATGGGCTATAGGAAAATTAGCTGATAGTGGAATCAGTTTTCAGGGTAAAGAACATGAGTTAACATCATCGACCATTGCTTTGTTACAACAACTTACTAAGCAAACAGCAAAGCATCAAGATATTGCTAACTCTTTATGGGCGATAGGAAAATTAGCTGATAGTGGAATCAGTTTTCAGGGCAAAGAACATGAGTTAACATCATCGATCATTGCTTTGTTACAACAACTTACTGTAATAAAGCAAACAGCAAATCCTCAAACGATTGCTAACTCTTTATGGGTAATAGGAAAATTAGCTGATAGTGGAATCAGTTTTCAGGGTAAAGAACATGAGTTAACATCATCGATCATTGCTTTGTTACAACGCCTTACTGAGCTAAAGCAAACTGCAAATCCTCAAGTGATTGCTAACTCTTTATGGGCTATAGGAAAATTAGCTGAGTATGGAATCAGTTTTCAGGGTCAAGAACAAGAGTTAACATCATCAACCATTGCTTTGTTAAAACAACTTACTAAGCAAACAGCAAATCCTCAAGATATTGCTAACTCTTTATACGCAATAGGAAAATTAGCTGAGTATGGAATCAGTTTTCAGGGTACAGAACAAGAGCAACTAACATCATCGACCATTGCTTTATTACAACAACTTACTAAGCAAACAGCAAATCCTCAAGATATTGCTAACTCTTTATGGGCTATAGGAAAATTAGCTGAGTATGGAATCAGTTTTCAGGGTACAGAACAAAAGCAACTAATATCATCGACCATTGCTTTGTTAAAACAACTTACTGAGATAATGCAAACAGCAAATCCTCAAAATATTGCTAACTCTTTATGGGCTATAGGCAAATTAGCTGAGAATGGAATCAGTTTTCAGGGTACAGAACAAGAGCAATTAACTTCAAAAAATAAACTAACATCATCGACCATTGCTTTGTTACAACGCCTTACTGAGATAATGCAAACAGCAAATCCTCAAGGGATTGCTAACTCTTTATGGGCTATAGGAAAATTAGCTGAGAATGGAATCAGTTTTCGGGGTGCAGAACAAGAGTTAACATCATCGACCATTGCTTTGTTACAACGCCTTACTGAGCTAAAGCAAACAGCAAAGCCTCAAGAGATTGCTAACTCTTTATGGGCTATAGGAAAATTAACTGAGAATGGAATCAGTTTTCAGGGTAAAGAACAAGAGTTAGCATCATCGACCATTGCTTTGTTACAACGCCTTACTGAGATAATGCAAACAGCAAATCCTCAAAATATTGCTAACTCTTTATGGGCAATAGGAAAATTAGCTGATAGTGGAATCAGTTTTCAGGGCAAAGAACATGAGTTAACATCATCAACCATTGCTTTGTTACAACGCCTTACTGAGCTAAAGCAAACAGTAAATCCTCAAGATATTGCTAACTCTTTATGGGGTGTAGGGGTATTTTGCTTCTTTCATAAATTAGATCCCAAAAACATCCAAACAACTATAGCAAGCTTCTTGGATGCAGATTTAATAAAAAAACTTACAAGTGATCTTTCTAAAGAAGAGAATCAAATGCATGTAACACAGATACTACAAGCCTATGCTTTGATGGGTTTATCACCACCTGCATCCTTAATTGAAACAGGGATTATAAACTCAATTACGCCTAATCCCTCTGCAACACACAAAGAAATAGCCTCTAGACTAACAAAAGAACTGGGCATAGAGCACTTTACAAATGAGCAGATCCTAGAAAATGCTTTTTTTGTAGACATGTATTTTCCTGAAACAAAACTGGCGATCCAATTAGACGGCCCATGCCATGATATGTCAAAACAAATAACAACCGACAAGCTTGTTGATACTTTTTTGGAAAGCAAAGGACATACGGTTATTCATGTAAATATAGTTGGCAAAAGCGCAGAAGAAGTAGTCGCTGAAATAAAAAAGATTGTTGTCGAAATAACCCCTACTTTGAGCCACACAACCACTACAACAATGAAACCATCGGCTACATCAACAACTACTACCAGCAGTGAAAATCCTAGCAGCTTACACGAAACAGAACCTATGAACTTAGAAGAACAAGCCAAAAAAGATGTAACACAAAAAGCCTCCTCTCGTAAACATACACAACAAACTTCAAAAAAAGTGGAAAAGGAATCTTGCCATCAAGAACAAGACAATGACGAAGAAGGGTGTTACCAACACAAAAACAAAAAAGCGAACTCTTCTCATACTACAGAAGAGGACGATGATAATGAGTTTTTTACTAGCCATAGCCCATTGTCCGGACATAGTTTATGGTCTAGAACGAAAAGCTCTTCGATGGCTGCTTTATCTCAGCAAAGCGAAAATATACCCGGCATGAGCCCTCACACGTAAATGTTATACGAATAGTAAATTCACAAAAAGAGAAAGTAAGAAAATAGCCATCCTAACTCAAGATCATGCTTAAGTAGCATAATCCATAATAAGCGGCGAGTGGTCAGAAAAACGTTGATCTTTGTAGATAGAAGCGCTTTTTACTTTGCTTTTTAGACCTGGTGTAATAATTTGGTAGTCGATACGCCAACCCACATTCTTTTCCCACGCTCTGCCAAAGTTAGACCACCAGGTATATTGGTCTGGATCTTTATTTACGACTCGGAAAGCATCGATAAAACCAAGCTCGTCAAAAACTTTATCTAACCACAAACGCTCTTCTGGTAAAAATCCGGTATGGTTTTGGTTAGATCGCCAATTTTTTAAGTCGATAGTCTTATGAGCAATATTAATGTCACCAGCTATAATATAATTTTCTTTGCTTTCAATGATTTTTTGCAGATATTTAAAGTAACGCTGAAGAAAATCAAATTTAATATTTTGCCTCTCTTCGCTGCTAGTACCAGAAGGCAAATACAAAGAAGCTATGTTAATTTGAGGAAATTTAAGCTCTACATACCTTCCCTCTTCATCTGCTATAGGCCAGCCTAAGCCGTATATAACCTTTTCCGGTTTATGTTTGCTATAAATCCCTACTCCACTATAACCACGCTTTTTAGCATCATGGAAATAATTATAGTAACCAGGTAGAGAAAAGATGCCGTCTAGATATTGATTAACATAAGCTCGCGTTTCTTGTACACAAATAAAGTCAGCGTTCTGTTCCGAAGCCCAAGAAAGAAAACCTTTCTTAGTTGCAGAGCGAATTCCATTTAAGTTTAAGTTGATAACGCGCATAATTCATCTTTCGCTAAAAATTTATTCCTTCAAACTCGCCTCTATGAACATATCTAAATCGCCATCCAAAACAGGCTGGGGATTACGCGTTTCGACGCCAGTGCGCAAATCTTTGATGCGCGAATCGTCTAAAACATACGATCTAATCTGGCTTCCCCAAGTGATTTCTTTTTTGCTAGCTTCTAAGGCGTCGAGTTTTTCTTGTTTTTTGCGCATTTCTAACTCGTAAAGTTTAGCTCGGAGTTGCTTCATGGCATGTAGACGATTTTGATGCTGCGATCTTTCACTTTGGCATTGCACAACTGTATTAGTCGGGATATGCGTAATACGCACAGCTGAATCAGTCGTATTAACGTGCTGACCGCCCGCCCCTTGGGCTCGATAAGTATCAACTCTTAAATCAGCCGGATTAATTTCTATGACAATATCATCGTCAATCTCAGGAGCAATAAATACTGACGCAAAAGATGTATGGCGCTTATTATTGGCATCAAAAGGCGATTTACGAACTAAACGGTGCACTCCTGTCTCAGTTCTAAGCCAACCATACGCGTAAGAACCAGTTAATTTCACTGTAGCGCTTTTAATTCCAGCCACATCGCCAGCAGAACATTCTAAAATTTCAGTTTGAAACCCATGACGGTCGCCAAAACGTAAATACATACGAAGAAGCATTTCAGCCCAATCTTGAGCCTCCGTTCCTCCAGATCCAGATTGAATATCCATATACGCGTTATTAGCATCCATTTCGCCATTAAACATACGCTGAAACTCCAAATCAGCGACTTTTTTTTCAAGATCATCCACATCTTTTTGGATTGCAAGAAAGCTTGCCTCATCGTTTTCCGATGCAATCAACTCCAGCATTTCCTTGGTATCAGCAAAATTTTTACTAAGTTCGGAAAAAATATCTAAAGAATTTTGCAGGAGAGAACGCTCGCGGCCTAAACTTTGCGCCTTTTCTTGATCTTTCCAAATTTGAGGGTCTTCTAAAATGCGCAAAATCTCGGAAAGACGAGCTTCTTTTTTTTCTAAGTCAAAGATACCCCCGAAGAGCGTTTAAGCGCTCCTTGGCGATTT
>JBAYJT010000041.1:0-14937 GCA_041664965.1 Gammaproteobacteria bacterium | reverse complement strand
GTAGAAACGTTAATCAAGCCACCAGCGTTGATGACGTAGTCTGGAGCGTAAAGAATACCAGCTTTTTGAAGTGCTGCACCGTGCTTCTTTTCTTCAGCTAATTGATTATTTGCGGCTCCTGCAATAACAGAACACTTAAGCTGATGTATAGTCTTATCATTGATAGTTGCACCCAAAGCACATGGCGAATAAATATCAACATCTAATTTATAAAGATCCGCGTCAGAAACAGCTGTAGCAGAAAACTCTTTAACTGCTTTAGCAACTGCACTCTCGTTCACATCGTTAACGTAAAGTATAGCGCCGTCTTTATGCAATTCCTTACAAAGATTATAACCAACGTTACCAATACCTTGCACAGAAATTTTGACGCCATTTAAGCTATCTTTGCCGGTTGTTTTTTTCCAAGCCGCTTTAACACCAACAAATGTACCGTGAGCAGTAAAAGGTGAAGGATCGCCAGAACCACCAAAACAAGCTGGAACACCAACGGCATGGTCGGTTTCCTGACTAATCCATTCCATAAATTTGGTGTTCGTACCAACGTCTTCCGCTGTGATATATCTGCCACTTAAGCCTTGTACAAATCGGCCAAATGTACGGAAGAACGCTTCATTGCCCAATTTTTTTGGATCGCCAATGATAACAGCTTTGCCACCACCTAAATTTAAATTAGCAACAGAAGCTTTATATGTCATACCTTTAGATAAACGCAAAACATCTTCGATAGCATCTTCAATTTTGCTATACGGATACATACGACATCCGCCAAGAGCTGGCCCAAGTTGGGTGTTATGTATAGCAATAATAGCTTTTAAACCAGTAGCGTGATCCTGACAAAAAACTACCTGTTCGTGTTTATCAAAAGATGGTGAATCATAGATATTCATTAGTGATCTCCCCAAAAATTAGTAGTTAAAATAAAGTGGATGGATGGACAAACGGGCGCATTATAAACCGTTCGCACATGCGGAACAAGCGAGAAACAATTATGAATTATGAATGATGAATTATTAATTATTCATTTTATAAATGACTTTCGAATCAGCGAGATAAAAAACATGTCTACGCAAATTACTTTAAAATCAATAACATATATTTTAATTACGGGTTTTCAAGTATTTATCCCGTTTAAACTCATAACTCATCATTCATAATTCATAATTTTCCTAAAAACACGTGCTTTTTACTTCATTGTTAAGTAAGCTTCTGCAACTAAAATTTTCGTCGAGGTAGCCAATATGACAAAACTAAACAAACCCTTAATTTTAATGATCTTAGACGGCTGGGGATTACGTAAAGAAACTCATGGTAGCGCGATTGCATTAGCCAAAACGCCAAACTTCAACAAGCTTTGGCAAACCTGCCCACATACCGAACTCTCTGCGTCTGGCCTAGACGTTGGCTTACCAAAAGGACAGATGGGTAACTCAGAAGTTGGTCACTTACACATTGGCGCCGGCCGTTTGGTTTTGCAAGATTTAACTAAAATAGACTTAGTCGTTGAAAATAAAGAATTTTTCCAAAACCCTGTTTTAACAAACACTGTAGACGAAACTATCAAAGCCAATGGCGCTATACACATTTTCGGCCTACTTTCTCCTGGTGGCGTACACAGCCGCGACATTCACTTAGAAGCCATGGCAGAATTAGCTTGCAAGCGCGGCGCCAAGAAAATTTATGTGCATGCTTTCCTAGACGGTCGTGATACTCCGCCTAAATCTGCATTAGCTTCTATTCAATCCATGGAAAAAAAATTAAAAGCTTTAGGCGTAGGTAAAATCGCTTCCATTGGCGGACGTTATTATGGCATGGACCGCGATAAACGTTGGGAAAGAGTCGAAGTTGCTTATAACATGCTAACTTTAGGCAAAGCCGAATTTCATTTTTCAAGCGCTGAAGAAGCTTTAGCTGAAAGCTATAAACGCGGCGAAACCGATGAGTTCGTTAAACCAACCCTTATTTATTCAGCTCAAGAACAACCAATAAGCATTCAAGACAATGACAGCATTGTGTTTATGAACTTCCGCGCTGATCGTGGTCGTGAACTGAGTTATGCCTTTACTGACCCAAATTTCACTGGCTTTAAACGCCAAAGCCTCCCAAAACTCACTGCTTACGTGACTTTGACGGAATACGCATCTGATCTTAAAGTTCGCGTCGCTTATCCGCCGCAAGACCTAAGCAATGTCTTAGGCGAAGTTTTAGAAAAGAATCATTTGCAACAACTACGTATTGCTGAAACTGAAAAATATGCTCACGTTACTTACTTCGTAAACGGCGGCCGAGAAACGCCATTTCAAGGTGAAGATCGAATTTTAGTTCCATCCCCCAAGGTTGCCACCTATGATTTGCAACCAGAGATGAATGCGCCAGAGGTAACACACCGTTTATTAGAAGCCATTCGCAGCAACAAATACGACGTCATTATTTGCAATTACGCTAATCCAGACATGGTTGGACACACTGGCAACATAGAAGCTACTGTTAAAGCTGTCGAAACTGTTGATAATTGCTTAGGTCAAGTTGTCAAAGCTTTAGAAGAAGTGCACGGGGAAATGATAATCATCGGCGATCATGGCAATGCTGAAATGATGATAGACGAAGAAAACAAGCAGCCCTACACAGCTCATACAACCAATCTAGTTCCTTTTATTTACTTAGGTCGACCAGCGAAAGTTACACAAAATTCAGGAAAACTAACTGATATTGCACCAACTATGTTATATTTACTCGGTATCGAAGAACCTAAGGAAATGACCGGAAAATGTTTACTAGGACTATGCGAAGGAAAAATTTAAGTTTTATTCTGCTTCTATTTTCACTGCTTGTATGCAGCACAGTACTTGCATCCCCCATATCTCGTCTGCAAGAAATAGTTAATCAAATTAAAACGTTAAAATCTCATTTAACCGAGACTCAAAAGCAACAAACTGCCGTCCAGCAACAGCTTAAACAGGCCGAAATTTCCATCGGCAGCATCACTAATGCCGCACAAAAAACTAGCAAACAACTAGCTCTAGAACAGCGACTCTTAAAAGCTTTAGGAAGCAAGCAGGCAGATTATTTAGAGGAACTTGCCACAGAAAAAGAGCATGTTATGAATGAAATGCGCGCAGCATATTTAATCGGCCACGATGGTTATATAAAACTTATCTTCAACCAAGAAGATCCAAGCAATATAGATCGCATGTCTGTTTATTATGCTTATTTGCTAGACGCCAGGGCCCGGGCCTTATCTAATCTAAGAGCCACCTTGCAAAAAATTACCGAAAACAGTAATACCATTAAGGCTCAAGAATTAGTCCTGCAAAATCTATATTCGCATCAAGAAAAAGAGCGCCAAGACCTAAAGAAAATGCAGGGCGAACGCAATATTGCGTTAAAATCTATCAAAAATAATTTACAAAATCAAAATACCAAATTGCAGCAATTACTAGCAAACAAAGCTGCCTTAGAAAAATTAATCGCCGAAATTAACGCCCGCATCTTGGCGCAAAAACAAAAACCTATAGCTCAAGGTTCTCTAACTCAACTGCGTGGAAAATTATTTACTCCTACTCATGGCAAGCTAGAGAGTTTTGGAGCTGGAGAGTCGCGCTTAAATGGCGTTTTAGTTGCAGCCAAAGAAGGCGCGGAAGTACATGCCATTGCCGGCGGAAGAGTAGTCTTTGCCGATTGGCTACGCGGCTACGGTTTGCTTTTAATTATAGATCACGGCCATGGATACATGAGCCTTTACGGACGCAACCACTCTTTATATAAAAAAACCGGCGACAGTGTAGCCTCTGGCGAAACAATCGCAACAGTTGGCAACACTGGTGGTTATGAAAAAACTGGGCTTTATTTTGCTATGCGCTATAATGGCAGGCCAATTGACCCGACCGTTTGGTGTAAGATGTGAAGAAAATTATGAATTATAAATTATGAATTATGAATTATGAATGGACGAACAATAAAAAAATATGTCTATGAAAAATATTTAAAAATCAATTGGTTGTATTTTTAAACTCAATTCCAGCTCCTTTAATTTATAATTCATAACTCATAATTTATAATTACTCTAAAATACAAAATTTTATGAAAAACCAAAAAATTATAAAAAAAGTAGCGGTAATCTTTGCCGCTTTAGTAAGCTGCTTTATTTACTTCCAATCAGCTTTTGCTATCTTAAATCTACCGCCTCCGCCAACTATTCCAGACACTAAGCAGATAATTTCTGACGAAGAAGTGCAGCGGCTCGCACTAGTTATGGCCTATGTTAAGCAGTACTATATCAAAAAAGTAGATAATAAAACCTTGATAGATAATGCCATAAGCGGCATGTTAGCTAAATTAGATCCGCATTCAGATTATTTAGAAGGCGATGACTTAAAAGATTTGGAACTTCTCACAGAAGGCCATTTTGGCGGCGTAGGTATTGAAATTGCTCCTGATCAAGGCTTGCTACGCATCGTAACCCCCTTAGACGATACACCAGCTTCTAAAGCCGGCATTAAAGCGGGCGACTTAATTCTACAAATCGACAAAAAATTAGTAAAAGATATGACAATGCGCGATGCGATCGGCATGATGCGCGGCCCCAAAGGCAGCAAGCTTACACTTACTATTTTGCGCAAAAATGCCAGCAAGCCATTAAAGTTCACCCTAACGCGCGATATTATCAAAGTTCGGACTGTAAAAGAACGCATGCTGGAACCAGGTTACGGCTATATTCGCGTTGCAATTTTCCAAGAACCAACTGCCCGTGATCTTTTTAAAGCCATCGATAAATTAAAAAAACAAAGCGATGGCAATTTAGAAGGCGTAATTTTAGATTTACGCAATAATCCAGGCGGTTTATTAGAATCGGCCATCGAAGTTTCCAATGCTTTCTTAGATGCTACTGAACTTAAGAAAAATAAACTCATTGTATATACTGAAGGTCAATTTCCTGGCGCGCACATCTCTGCCAGCGCCACTCCTGGTGGAATGCTAAACGACATTCCACTTGTAGTTTTAATCAATGAAGGTTCAGCATCAGCGTCGGAAATTGTGGCAGGAGCTCTGCAAGACCACAAACGCGCCGTAATAGTCGGTACGCGTAGTTTTGGCAAAGGATCAGTGCAAACGCTGCTTCCTTTAGATGAAAAAAGCGCCATAAAAATTACAACTGCTCTTTACTACACTCCATCTGGCCGCTCCATTCAAGCCAAAGGCATTGAGCCGAACGTTGTTGTCAATGAAATGCAACTGACAAAGAGCAAATGGGATAGCGATTTTCGCATAGACGAAGCCAAATTACCTGAGCATCTTGCCAATGGTAATTCTAAAGCCACAGACAAAGATGCAGCAGACACAGATGACGATAGTGGTGTAATGTCAGCTAAACGCGCCGCAAAATCAGAACAGCAAGCGGAAAAAGCTTATTCTCTCGCTAAAAGCGATTATCAACTCTACGAGGCTTTGAATATCTTGAAAGGCCTGAATGCCATGCCCAAAGATTAGCGCTAAAGCTCCCTTCGTCTAGTGGCCTAGGACGTCGCCCTCTCACGGCGAAAACATGGGTTCGAAACCCATAGGGAGCGCCAATCCTTTTACATAGCAGTAAACCCACCATCTACAGAATAAAGCGCCCCAGTTGTAAAACTTGATTTATCCGAGCATAAAAACAATACCATTTCTGCCACTTCTTCGGGTTTACCAATTCTGCCCATTGGTTGGGCTTCAGCAAGCTTTTTAGATATAACGTCCTTAGAAATATTATTTTTTCGGCAAATAGCTTCTATAGCCTTGTTGTACATTGGAGTTTCCGTTGTGCCAGGACAAACACAATTTATTCTAATACCAAATTGCGCATAATCGATACCCACCCCTTTAGTTAGTAGGCCAATGGCGCCCTTTGTTGCTCCATAAATTGCACTATTAGGCTTACCAATAAATGATTGGTCCGATCCTGTCACCACAATAGAACCATACCCCTGTACTCTCATAATTGGCAAAACTTCCTTCAGTACCAAAAAAACACCCTTGAGGTTGATGTCTATTATGTTATTTAAATCATCTACACTGGTTTCCTCAATATTAGCGATTAAATACGCTCCAGCATTAGCAAATAAATGGTCAATACGATTTTCCAGATTAAATATCTTTTGGATTGCAAAACGAATATCTGCATACTTGGTCACGTCGCACTTAATGAATTGAAGATAGTCACCAATATTTGATGGTTTGTTCATGCCCAAAACATAAACTTTCGCACCTTGTTCAACAAATTTTTTCGCTGCTGCTGCTCCAATACCAGTTGAACCGCCCGTAATAACAACAATTTTTCCTACAAAATCTTTCAAGTTAAACCTCCTCAGTTAATTATAGACTTTAAAATAATTTGCAAGATGCTCAATTATTAGGCTACTACTATTCCCATCTCCGTAGGGAAAGCAAATCTTAGCCATTTTTTCATACTCTTCTTTATTATCCATAAGCAACAATGCGTTTTTAATTATATTTCTCGCATCTCTACCAATTATTTTTACAACACCTGCAGCAACAGCTTCCGGCCTTTCTGTGTTATCTCGTATTAGTAACACAGGCTTACCCAGCGTTGGAGCTTCTTCCTGAATACCACAAGAATCAGTTAGAATAAAATAGCAACGAATCATCAAATAAACAAAAGATATATAATCTAGCGGCTCAATGAGAAAAATGTTCTTTTCATTTTTAAGCATATTATTAGCTAAATCATGCACACGTGGATTCAAATGCACTGGATAAACAATATTTATGTCACTTCTTTTGGCAAGTTGCTTTAATGCCCAGCAAATTTCTTTAAATTCTTCCCCAAAACTTTCGCGTCTATGAATAGTTACCAACACTGTCCTTTTCGCAGGATCTAAATAAAAAAATCGCTCGTCCAATCTACTTTTAAAATTCTTATCGTTCTCTACTTGAAACTGAATAGCCTTAAGAGCATCAATAACACTATTTCCTACAATAAAAATATTTTCTTTAGCAACACCTTCTTTTATGAGGTTTCTAGCAGATATTTCAGTAGGAGCAAAATGCAAATTAGCTATAGCGGCAATCAATTTCCGATTTGCCTCTTCTGGCCATGGCATATATAAATCACCGCTTCGCAAACCTGCCTCAATATGTGCTATAGGTATCTTGTGATAAAACGCAGAAAGAGCGCCGGCCAAAGAAGTAGAGGTATCTCCATGTATCAAAACAACATCCGGTCGAAAAGAGCTAAATACGTCTTGCATCCTGAAAATTATTTCTGAAACGACATCGCTTAATGTTTGATCGTGCTTCATAACATTAAGGTCAAAATCTGGTTCTAAATCGAATGAACTTATCACCTGTTGCAGCATCTCTTTATGCTGAGAGGTAATGCATACTTTCGCTTCTTCACCCAACCTATCCTTCAGCTTAACTGCGATAGGAGCCATTTTTATAGCTTCAGGACGGGTTCCGAATATAGACAAAACCTTCATTTCGTAGCGGCCATCTGGCGAACATGAGGTACTTGTTCTCCTTGCGGAGGCTGACTAGAAGATGATGACGATGGCAAACTAAGAATCCTTGGTTGTTCACGCTGTAATCTTTCATAACGTTTGGAAGCAAAAAGACCAATGCCGCATAAACCAGCTGTATCTCCTAAATTACCCAACTCAGGCATTCTCCTGATTTCCTCCTCGCTTTGCATGTAAAAATAATCCTTAAGTTGTAATAAACTATTTATGAGCGAATCCAAATACCGATCTGCAAGACTTAAAGCAAAACCACCAGTAATAATAAACTTAGTTATACCAACAGCATTAGCTATTTGAGCTAAAACTTGAGCAAGATACAATGTGTTTTTTTCGAGAATAGCGTTACAGAATGGATCTTTTTCTAAAATCGCTTTACTAATTAGTTCATTTTTGATTTGAGCGATCTGCCCAGCAGTTAACTTAAATAATGATGACTCTTTAAAACTCTCCGGAAATTTTTGAGCTTCTCTTTGCGCTACTCGCTCTATTCCTCTTCCCGAAGCAAATGATCCTAAGTGATTCATAGCTCCGCAATCACAACGCAATGGCTCTTCGCCAAGCTGAAGTGTAACCGGTCGATGCCCTATTTCCCCAGCAGTCCCCTCATTATTTAGCAACACTTCTTCTGTTTGCATATCATAAATCTTGCTACCGATACCTGTGCTAATAGTAACCACGTCAAATAGCCTAAAATTGCACGGCTTACCGGATTTTCTGTACTCATAGGCGTAACTTTCAGCAGCGGCAGTAAGATCATTAGCAACAAAAACTGATATATCTTCTTCTCCGGGCTGGCAAAGTTGCCTTTTCACTCTATCTAACAAAGGAAAATTATCGCCCTTATCTTCCCAAATTCCAGAAGTACGAAGAGCAACTCCTTTAGAATTCACCGGGGCTGGAAAAGAGATTCCTACTAGTTTTATACTTGGATTTTTCGCTCTATGGAATCTGACCGCATTTGCGATTTTTCCTACCAGCTCTTGCTGCAAAGTTTTAACATCCTCTTTGGGGTGGCTAAAAACACTGGGGGTTTCCTCTTTTATTGGTGGTGAACCACCTATTCCGCCTTGCGTAAATACGGCGTGCCTAAAATGTGTTCCTCCTATATCAAAAACAATCACATCTCCATTGGGCTTCATTGGCATTGAAATAGACATAAAATACCCCCATGTTTAATATTTCTTTGAGACGTTGGTTATTCTACAATAACACAATCATAGATAACAGGGGGGAGGAGAAGCATAGCGCACAAAAAATATCAGTTACTCAAAAAGATAATGCCGCTTAAGATACATTTATAAACGGCATTATCTTTTTTTCACTGCCCGCGCAGTTCAACACTCTTGCGGTCCACCAAGAGTTCGGGAACAGTTTTAACACGACGGCGTTTGAGTTCAGCGATTTTATCGGGGGTAAATCCTAAAACTTCTAACTCATAATCTTGCGCTGCTGACCAGGCTGCCCACTGCATAACCGGTGAACCAGCGATAATTTGAATTCCTTTCCAACCTTTGTAATAGGCGATTTCAACCATTTCAGAAGCTGTATCGTAAGCTTGTTTGACTATAGTCCCGAGCGGTTTAGCTTCTACATTTACATCCTCGCCAGAAGCTTGCTCTGTCTTGTCTTCGTTAGACTCACGTGTTTTACGTCTTTGCTCAGCCTCTAAGTTTTCAGCAAATAATTTATCCAATAACGCCATATCAGTATATTCGCCCGCTTTATATAAATCATATCCTAAAGACGAGCTCATAGCGTCCCCATAATCATGAATTGTCCAACCACTACGAGATTTTACAAAAGAAGGAACCATCCCTCCAACAAAAAGAGCTGTGGTACTGACCATTTGTAAAAACGGGTATAGGTTTAAAAGATTAGCAACATCTTCGGATGTCACATTACGAAATACATCTGCTGACGGAAGGCTCAAGCCAGATGCGCGCTTCTCCCAAAGGCTTTTGATGAAAAATCCTAAAGCGTTCTCATCCGAAGTGTTTGGAGCGCTATTTTCATTCATTTCGTTATCTGTCTCTAGCATTATAGTTTCTCGCTAATTAGAATTTTAGTTGTCAAGTGCTTATTGTAACGGAAAACAAAAGAATTTTCACAAAATTGATTTAGCTTTCTTTAGGACTAGATTAAAATCTCCTAAAGAATGTCCAAAACTGAACTTTTAAACATAACGTATTGATTTATAAAGAAAACCCGTAGACATGTTTTCCAGAGGATCTTAGCAATGATTATCATCGATGGACAAATTGGCGTAGGAAAAACCACCCTGGGCAAAGCCTTGGAAGATGTTTTTGGAATTCCGCTGTATCGCGAATTAAGTAACAGCGACACAATCAACATCTTAGATAATTTCTATCAGGACAAAACACGCTGGAGCTTTACTTCTCAAGTGCATTTCCTAGTCCACCGCTTTCAAATGATTAAACAAATTCACGAAGATGGCAAAGGCACGCTAGATCGCTCTATCTTTGGTGACAGCTTATTTGCTGAGGTTCTCTACGAAGAACAATTCATGACCAAAGAAGAATTTAATACTTACAAATCTTTACTAAAATCCATGCTCGACCTAACCGATCCTCCGTATCTTCTAATTTACTTAGACTGCAACACAGATATAGCCTTAGAAAGAATTAAGATGAGAAATCGTGATTGCGAAAAAATTATTTCTCGTGGTTACCTAGATAAAATCAACGAGAAATATTTAGCTTGGTATAAAGATTATAATTATTCGCCAAAAATTATGATCAATACTAACGATCTAAACATCTATAAAGCCGAAGACAAGGAGCGCCTTTTAGATTCTATTTACGAACACATTAAAGAGTATATTTAGTAAGAAGCCAGTCTACAGCTTCTGCGAGATTAGGCAGGATAGCCAAAGATTTCTTTTGCAGCCATGGATTTTCTTGTAGAGTTTTCAGCCCATTCCCTGTCAAAACCAGAATAAAACGTGCGCCAAAGGCTTCCGAAGCTTTCGCATCGCGCAAAGAATCTCCAATAGAAATAATTTCAGATTTTGGAATATTGAAATGTTCACTGATTTTCCTGAGGAGTCCAGGCTTGGGCTTGCGACATTCGCAGTTATCAGCTGCGACATGAGGACAAATGAAGATCCCATCTAGTTGCCCACCAACTGACGCCAAATCTCTTTGCATCTTATCGTGAATAGAATCCAGCGTTTCTTTTGTAAAATAACCCCTACCAAGCCCAGATTGATTAGTAGCAACCGCAACTTTGTAGCCAGCTTTATTAAGCTTTGCTATAGCCTCTAAGCTGCCAGGAATGGCATGCCACTCTGCCGCTGATTTAATAAATTCAGCTGAATCGGCATTTATAACACCATCACGATCTAATATGACTAAACAAAAACTCATAATATTTATGTTTTTGGCAACAATGACGAGTGATGATTAACGATTAACCAATGGCCATCATTTTTTTTATATACAAAATTGAAACGAGCAGGCAATGTTATAGTTTGTCCGTTTTGATTCAAGTAAGTAAATGTGTATAAACCAGCGCTAATAGCAAAATCCCCATAAAACTGAACAAGTACCTTATTGGTCGTACATTTTATATTTTTGTGGCCAGTAAAAGAAATAAAATAAGGGTCAAGGCCGTTGTTCTTATTGACCAACACTTTTGGCGATAAAGTAGGAAGCAAAATAGCATCTGGAGCGTAAAATTTTGTCATTACCTCAGGATTTCCCTTAGACTCTGCTACAGCGCTACACCAAGCTTGGTAAGTATTTTGAATATTCCTTTCATCTTTGCTGATCAAAGCAAAGCCACTGCTAAAAACAAACAATAAAGATATCAATAACCAATTACATTTTTTAGCAAGCATCGTTCCTAACCCTTCAGCTAAATCTTAAACAAATTCAGTGTAGTTCATAAATAATTAAAAAACTACTTTTTGTCCATAAAACGCGCAAATTTTAACCCTTGACCGTACTATCCCTGACCATGTACCATGTTTTACTATTGTGGAGTACTATTTTGCTTTTCTAAAAAAGATATTGCTTTTACTGCTCCTGGCCAGCCTCACGGCTTGCGCTAGTAATACTCAGTTTGCAGAGCATACGGTTTCGCCTGTAAAACATAGCCCCAAGCCAACACACAAAATATTTTTTAGTGGGGGTATTTGGAGCGATATGCGCGAGGACCTCTCCTTGCCAGATCTTTCTTCACATCCAGCAGTTAAAAAACAAATAGCCTTCTATCAGCGTAACTCTGCTAGTTTAGAGCGTTCTTTCCACCATTCGATCCCTTTTATTTACTATACTTATCAAGAAACCAAGAGACGTGGACTTCCAGCTGAGTTAGCTTTATTACCCATTCTAGAATCCGGCTATAGTCCTTATGACACATCATCAGTTGGAGCCAATGGCCTCTGGCAAATTATGCCAGGAACCGCAAGAAGCTTTGGCCTTAAAATGAACGCATGGTACGATGGTAGACGCGACACAATAGCCTCCACTCGCGTAGCCCTCAAATACTTGACTTATTTACATGAATATTGCGGCGATTGGCTACTAGCTCTTGCTTCTTATGACGCTGGCGAAGGCAGTATACAAGCTTCCATAGGCCGTAATATGCGCTCTAATTCGCCTATTGATTTTTGGTCCCTGCATTTACCCAAAGAAACAGAAGTTTATGTACCTAAATTACTGGCCTTAGCAGCTATTTTACGCGATCCAGAACGCTACAATATAGCCCTACCCGTCGTAGAAAATAAGCCATATTTTAAGATTGTTGACACTGGTTCCCAGATAGACCTAAAACAAGCTGCAGAACTTGCTGGTATTAGTTTAAACGAGCTACATACGCTAAACGCAGCCTATCGCCGTTCTTCTACAGATCCTGATGGGCCATACATCCTGCTTTTACCAATTGACAAAGCCGACATTTTTAGCGAACGTTGGAATAATTTACCGGATAATGAAAAAATCACCTGGAAAGAACCTACGATAATAAAACATAGCATAAAAACCAAAAATTCTATGCTAAAAAAACACAGCAAAAACAAACACAACTTAAAAACAGCAAATAAATCAAAATCTAAACTTAGAAACAAAGTAACTCTGCATAAAATAAAACACAATACTAAAAAACCACAGAAAATAAAACACTTAGCGATTAAGCATACAAAAAAAACCAAAAAATGAAGCGCTGCCTTTTAAAATTTTTTTGCTTTTCTCTATTACTTGTGTTTAATGCCGCAAGTTATGCTAAAAACACGCTACATTGCTCCAT
This sequence comes from Gammaproteobacteria bacterium, assembly GCA_041664965.1. GTDB lineage: Bacteria > Pseudomonadota > Gammaproteobacteria > UBA9339 > UBA9339 > JBAYJT01. Next base: position 2,155 of record JBAYJT010000041.1, on the reverse strand, counting down.
CCTTGGCTTAAGTGGCGATATAAGAATAAGTGTGGAACAAAGCTTAAATCTAAAACAACAAGAAGAACTAGCTAATCCTACGCCTAAAGAAATTCAAGTTTTCGTGGCTGCCGCTCCCTATGACATCAAAATCGCCATGCAGCCTTTCGGTTACTTTCAAGCAGAGGTTAAAAGTTCCCTCACCAACCGCGGTGAAGATTGGTTCGCAACTTTTGTCGTCAGTCCACAAACACCAGTCAAAATCAATAGATTAGACGTACGCATAGATGGAGACGGCGCCTCCGATCCACTTATAAAAAATATTTTGGCGCAAAACCCTATGCGCCTTGGCTCAATCTTAAACACGGAAGTTTACAAAAATTTCAAACAAGATTTTTTTGATATCGCACTCAATCACGGCTATATGGAAGCTAAAATAGCAGAGAACAACATCAAGATTGACCTTAAAAAGCATACAGCTAATATTGTCTTACATTTCTATACTGGCCCACGTTACAAATTTGGTAATGTAACATTTTCGCCATCTCCTTTTAGTGAAAAATTTTTACATCGCTTTATACCGTTCCAAGAAGGTGAATTATATGCCAGCAATCAGCTCTTGGCCCTACAAGATAATCTAAACAATAGCGGCTACTTTAAAAATGTATCTGTTACTCAAAATAGGCAAGATATACAAAGAAAAACCGTTCCAATTCAAGTTGAATTAGAACTTAGGCCAAATTATCAATACGACTTGGGCGCTGGCTTTGGTACTGACACAGGAGTCCGTGGCTTACTTGGTTTAGAGGTACGCCACTTAAGCGATAATGGACAACATTTAAGATCTTTTATAAAAGCTTCAAATACACAAAATAGCTTAGAAGTACGTTATTTAATTCCAGGCAAAAACCCTACTACCGACCAATACGATATAAGCGCTGCAGCCGAATCTCGCAGGCAAACATATGGCGACAGCCGCGCTTTTAAATTATCCGGCGGTTACACCACTGTTTTTCGTAATGACTGGCGTCAAACTCTACGTTTAAGTTTACAACAAGAACGTTATAATTTAACAAATCAGCCCAAGCAAAATACTACTTTTTTAATTCCTAGTTGGAGCATAATGCATCTTGACTCTGATAACCCCGTCAAACCAACACGTGGACATCGCATAAATCTTACCGTACAAGGTGCAATCAAAGGCATAATTGCTCGCAATAATTTCTTTCAAGCCCAACTCGATGCCAAATGGATCCACCCAATAAGTTCGATGAATTCTATTATTTTACGAGGCACCTTAGGATACACAGCTATTAACGATATAAACAATTTACCTTTATCTTTGCAGTATTTTGCCGGCGGCGCCCAAAGTGTGCGCGGCTATGCCTACAATGGCTTAGGGCCTGGGCGCAACTTGACCGTAGCAAGCGCAGAATTCAGACAAAAAGTTGTCTCAGATTGGTATGCTGTAGGGTTTTTTGACTTAGGCAACTCCGATAATAGCTTCAGAATGCGTCTTAAAAGAGGAACTGGATTAGGCGTTGCTTGGCTCTCCCCTCTTGGAACTTTAGAACTCACTTACGCCAAAGCTTTAGACAATCCTGGCACACCTAGCATGGTGCAATTCAGCATGGGCCCGGAGTTTTAAACCAGAGCTTCTTCATATCAACACCCACCTTAATATCTTTCTGTCAATACCGTAAAAAACACTGTATTGCGTATCGCACTGGATCATACATAAAATAACATTTATTCAATAAAAAGTCCTGAAAGGACGATTTAGAATAGCCCAGTCCAAGCGAGACGCGCGTAGCGCGTGACGAGCGTCGGGCTGGGTGGCGATATTCACAACATAATCGAGCCCTGTAGGGGCGAAATAGTATATGCCACAATCTTTAGCAAAAATTATTAGTCACATTGTATTTAGCACAAAACAGCGCATTCCCTATCTCAATAAAGATATTTGTGCAGAACTCTACCCATATATTTCCAAAATCTTGACCAACCAAAATTGCTACCCCATCGAAATTGGTGGCGTATCGGATCATTTACACGTTTTATGTGTGATTTCAAAAAATATTTCTGCGAGTAAGCTCTTGGAAGAAATAAAAACCACCTCGTCAAAATGGATAAAAACTAAAGATAACAATCTAGCTAATTTTCATTGGCAGAGTGG
>JBAYJT010000040.1:0-15055 GCA_041664965.1 Gammaproteobacteria bacterium | reverse complement strand
CTTCTGATTTATGATCTTCCAAAATTTGTACTACCTCCCTGATATCGGGACGTTCAGTTGCTCTATCAGCCCAACAGCGCTTGATTAAAGCAGCATAAGATGGTGGTGTATCGGCTGGTATGTTATCTCGTCTACCATTGCACACTTCGGCGGCTACGGATTGTTTTGGGGCTTTCATAACCCAAGGATCGTTGCGTGATGCTATTTCACAGAAGGTTACACCTAAACTATAAATATCCGATTTTGGGGTGTAGGGCGCGGGCGTGCTTGCCTGTAGCAATTCTGGAGCCTTCCAAGCTAAAGTGCAGGCTGGCTTCTCTGTTGAATTTTCATCTAGAAATGCTGCAGAGCCAAAATCGCTGATTTTTGCATGATTATCTTTATCTATAAGCACGTTGTGGCTTTTAAAGTCACGGTGCACAATGCACGGTTTGCTTTCGTGTAATTTTCTCATTCCTCTACTGATTTCAGTAGCCATTTCCCAGCGTACAGTCCAAGTTAATGTTTCTGTACTATGTAAAACTTGATACAAAGAGCCTTTGGGCATGTACTCCAAAACCAAATTGTAATGATCTGAAAATTTGCAAATACCATACAAGCGGACGATGTTGGGATGATGTAGTCTGGCTAAGACTTTAGCTTCATTAATGGAGGCTTTAGATGCTTCTGATGTGAGGGAAAAAGGGGGAAGCGGAATCTTAACTGCAATAGGCGTATTTTCCCAGATTCCGTAATTTACACTCCCAAAACCACCCTTCTTGATTTCTCTTATAATGTTTATGTCTTTCTCACGAATTATCCAAGAAGAGCTAATGTCCGGCAATATGCGAACTGGTGGTTTTGGCGGCTGCGGTACTTGCTCCAAAATTTTGCCAACATTGGGTGCAGGGTTGTTGGGAGGTGGCGGCATTTGTTTTAATAGCACACCAATGCTGGGGTTGGGAATGCTTTGTAAATCTGGTATAAAAGTTAAATTGCGGCGTAGATTAGCTAATGTAAGTAGCAGAAACTCTAATCCAATAATGCCTATGTTGGACAAATTTAGAGTCTGAACAGAACTGTTTACCTTTAAAGCCTCAAGAATTGTTTGAAGTTCATTTTTACTAATGGCATACGACGGTAAAGTAGTGTTGGCATTAGTACTTGCTTCTGTACGAATTTTTGCTATTTCAAGTATTGGGTTTGTTGCGTTAGTGTTTATTTGCCCTAGGATGTTGCTAAATCGCCAAGACTCTCTTTCGGCTCTTTCCTCAGCTTCGCGTCTTTCTTGTTCAATTCGAAGCCTTTCTCTTTCAGCTTCAATTCTGGCTTTTTCAGCTCGTTCTTTTTCTTCTTGGGCTTTTTTTTCAGCTTCGATTCTAGTTTTTTCGGCTAACTCAGCAGCCTCGCGTGCTTTTCTCTCAGCTTCGATTCTGGTTTGTTTAGCTTTTTCTTCCGCTTCACGTTTTTCTCTTGCTCGTTTTTCTGAAGCTAATTCTAATTGTCCTTCTCTTCGTTTTCGTATCAACTGCTCTAAGGTGGAAATTAAAAGCTTAGTGTTTAGATTACGCTTTTCTGGTGGCTGATAATGGTTGCGCAGTTCTATTACTGTATCGCGACATGTAGTCAATAAGTCTTCATCTTTTTCTATAGATGCTTTTAATAAAGCAGTGTTTAAAGCGTTTTTAGCCTCGATTTTAGCTTTGTCAGGAAAAAGCAACTCGTTAACCTGTTCGTTAAATTTGTCGATGGTTCCTTGGGCTTCTGTATAAAAACTTTGCATATAAATAACCTTAAAAACATGTCTATATAATTTATTTTTAAATCAACGAGTTATAATTTAAAGTTCAATTTCGTGTGTTTTTTAATTGGTGGTTCCATAATTTGCAGTGCTTGAGCTATGGTTTATTTCTGTGTGTTCAGTTGGCGGAGTACTGCTACTGCTGGAGGAAGCATGTGCCGTTTTAGAATGATGGAAAAAAGAGAAAATACTTCTGCAACAAGACGTACACTTGCTGGTTGGATTGGGGCGAGGGGTTGCCTCTATGCTGATATTAGTAATGGATGCTTCACGGTGGTGGCCATTATGTCGGCGGTCATAGTATTTTTCTATGCCAAGGCGCGCCAAATTAATCAGTGTCATAGAGGCTAAGGCTATAAACATAACAGAATCTATTTTACCTTCTAACCAGTCTGTTTCTGGATACCCCATGTGCTCTCCTGATTTGCCTGTTGATCCCACAATTTCTGTTAGCCATGTTAAACTAGATATGACTAATCCAGTGTATCTTAGACAGTTTTGCCCCTTCTTCGCACGATTCTGGTATAATCTCGAAGCTAGATCTAGATCTTTATCTAGATCTAGATCCCTATAGGCTATCTTTATTGCTGCACCACTGCCGAGAAACCCCGCGTACATGGATAGAATCTGTGTAAGCAGACCTGTTAATAATGAAGGAGCTCCCAAAGAATCGAGGCATTTAATAAAGCCGTTATTCATCAAGTAAGCAGGTAGCGGTAAAACCGCCTCTACCCAACCAAAGCATTTATCAATTTCACTAGAAGTAATGCTGAATGAAGTAGAATTTCCTTGAGGTGTAGTGCTGGCCACTGGTGGGCGAGCTTCAAGTTGTTTAGTCCGTGTTTCTGCAGTGTTTAGTCTTGTAGTTAATGTGTAGAGACGCTGCTCATCAGCTGAAATATGTTCGATTAACATTCCTATTTGTTCGGCTTGGCTTTTAAGTTGTTCCTCGATTAACTTTTTAGCTTGTTCCGTTACATGAAAACTAGCATCAATTATATTTAATTTAGTTCGTAATTTCGTAATTTCGTTTTCTAGCATTGTTTTTTGGCTATTTGCCTCTGAAATTTTAGACTCAGCTGCCTTTAGTGCAGTTGCTAGATGTTCTTTTTCTACTCTTGCTTCTCCAAAATCTTTCTTAAGTTGACCGTTATTGTTATCTAATGTGGCAATTTGTGCTGCCAACAAAGTATTTTTTGTGGTTATATCACTTAATACGTCCCTTGCTTTGCTGATTTCTTTAGAGCGCTCGTCAAGTTCTTGGTGGGTAGTTTCTAAGGCCTTTTGTTCTTTTATTACTTGTTTTTTGTTTTCTTCTAACTGGTTAAGTAATAACTGCTTTTCTGCTTCATATTTTTGTAGAGTTTCAACTATTGTTGTAAGCAACTTATTGCTAGAATCAAATTCTTCCAGAGCTTTGAATCGTTCAGTTTGACAATTTGTTAGTTCAGTTGTCCGAGTTGCTAGTTCTTGCTGCAAATTTAATATCTGTTCTTTTGCTTGTTGTAGCGATATTTCTTGAGAGTTTATTGTCGTAGCAAGTTTGGCTGTTTCTATTTCCAAAGAGGAAACATCGATTACACTTTCTGCTAAATTTCTTTCTGATTCTAGTTTTAGTGTTGCATTTCTATTATTCAATTGAGTAAATTGATCTTTGAGATTCTGTGCTTGTTGTAACTCCGCCTGCTCAGTGGTTATTGTAGCGGTGAGGTCAGCTATTTGTTGTTCTAAAGAAGTAGCTATTTGGTTGCGCTCAGCTAAGTTTGTCTGCAGCTCTTGTTTTTGTTCTTGTAAAAGTTGCAGTTGTGTATGTAGATCATTTACTTGCTGTCTCAATTTTGCTATTTCCTCTTTGGAGCGTTTTTCGAAGCCTTTTTTGTATACTTCGGTAGTTTCAGTTGCACCCCTACCAAATGCTACGTGGGTTTTGCTTGTTCGGTTGCTGCTAGTGCTTGATAAGGAGCTAGCGGATTCAATTGAAAAAGAATCAGATGCTCGTGAACTAGTGCGACTATTACCTGGAGAGGAAGAGGCTGCTGAGCTAGTGCTCATTCTTGCTATACTAGGAGCAAAGGGGGTGGTAGTAGTGCTGCTCGATGAGGTGGTTGTGTTGTTAAACATTGTTCGTTTCTCGTTGTTGGGCTTGATTAACTAAAAAACATGTCTATAAAATCTCCCTATAAATCAATTAGTTATAAAATGAAGTTGATTCTTATTTTGGTTGGTGTAGAGGCCCTTTTGGGCTTACCATTTCTTCGGAATCTGCCATGTAAGGAAAAAACTTGCGTGGCATGCTGATGCAACTTATAGATCCTCTGCCTGTTGGCGAAAGAGAGCTGTTACTAGATGAAGTTGAACTAGCTGGATTTTGCGATGGGGAAGGCGGGTTAAATGCCATTGTTGCTCTCCAAATAAAATTGATTAGGAGAACCTATTTAACAAGAAACGAAAGAAGTGTCAAGTATTTTGCTTTATAACGGAGTAAAATACTTAAATTAGTGGGATCATTTACTCTTTTATGCATTAATTAACTGCTCATGTTGAGCGAAAGCACTAATATCGTCGGTATTACGCAATGTAATATTCCAACGCTAAAAACATTCCCCTTCGCTAAAGCTATGGAGGATAAATGTCTATGAGAATTCTTTGTAAATCAATATATTGTAAAATAATATTCAATTTCCTTATTGCGTCGGAGCAAGCGTTGCTTCGGATCTATGATCTTCTAAAATTTGTACTACTGTATCGATATCGGGACGGTCTTCTGGACGATCAGCCCAGCAACGTCTGATTAGAGCAGCGTAGGATGGGGGCGTTTCTTGTGGTATAACATCGCGTTTTTTACTACAAATCCAATCTGCGACTAGTGTCTCTGGAGCATTATTGCCAGCCCAGGGTAGTTCTCTTGATGCTATTTCCCATAGAACCACACCTAAACTATAAATATCGGTTTTAGTTGTGTGGGGAGCAGGTTTCTTTGGATCCAGCAACTCTGGAGCTCGCCATGCTAATGTGCAAATTGGTTCCTCTGCTGATATAAGATCATTTTCATCGAAGATTGCTGCGGAGCCAAAATCGCTGATTTTGGCATGATTTTGTTCATTTAACAGCACGTTATCGCTTTTAAAATCACGATGTACTATGCAGGGATCGTGTTTGTGCAATGCTTGCATTCCTTTACTGATTTCAGTAGCTATTGTCCAGCGCACAGTCCAGGTTAATTCTTTTGTAGCATGTAATTCTTGGTACAGAGAGCCGTGTGGCATGTATTCCAGGACTAAGCTTTCATTATCTAGGCAAATACCATAGGAGTGAACGATGTTAGGATGGTCGAATTTTGCTAGCATTTCAGCTTCATGGCAGAGAGAGTCTTTAGAGTATTTTAACGTTGGGGGGCTATATCCAAGAGGAATCTTAATCGCAACTTCTCTGCCATCCAAGGTTCCGTAATGTACACTCCCATAAGTACCCCTATTGAGTTCTTTCGTACAGAGTAAGCTGTGCCCACTAAGTATCAATGAGTGGCTGATTGGAGGTGGTGTTTTTTCCAAATGCTTTATGCTAGCTGGTTGAAAAGCTAACATGGGTCGTGTTGAGACTAATGTAGCTATTATGTCCTCTGATCCGGTAATATCTATATTTGAAAAATCTACAATTTTAACAGACGTATTCTGCTGTAAAGCTTCGAGAATTCTTCGTAATTCGTTTTTATTGATAGTGGGCACTGATGTAGTAGTCGTAGAGCTAGAGCCTGCTTCTGTGCGAATTTTTGCTATTTCGAGTATTGGAGTTATTGTATTAGTATTTATTTGTTCTAAGATATTGCTAAACTGCCAATACTTTTTTTCTGCTCTTTCTGCAGCTTCGCGTCTTTCTTGTTCAATCCGAAGCTTTTCAACGCGCTCCCTTTCTTCTTGCGCTTTTTTTTCAGCTTCGAGTTGAGCTTTTGCTGCTTGTTCAGCAGCTTCTCGCGCCTCTTTTTCACGCTGTTCATTTTCAAGTTTAACTCTGGCTTTTTCAGCTGCTTCATGTTTTTCTGCCTCTGCTCTTCTTTTTGCTTCTGCTTCTTCACGCCTTTTTCTTTTCGTTTCTGCCTCACGCTTTTTTCTTTCTTCAGCTTCTGCCCTTTCTCTCTCTTGTCGTTCTGTGACTAGTTCTAATTGCCCATCTCGTCTTTTAACTAGGAGTTTATTTAGGGTATTCAATAGCTGTGTGGTATTGTCGTTGTTTTTACGAAATAGATAATAACTGGACAAGTACCGATGTGTATCTCTACAAGTGTCCAATAAGTGGTTTTCCGACACCGCGAATCTTCCTTGGCAAGTTCTCAATTGAGCTTGGTTGTTTGTGGATGTAGCTTCCTCAAGTAGTATTTTTGTTCTCGAGGTCTCTTCTAAAGCAGCGTTTAAAGCTTTTCGAGCCTCACGTTTGGCTTCATCAGGCCAAAGCAAGTTGTTAACGATGTCGTTAACTTGGTCGATGGTTTTTTGTGCTTCTACATAAAAACTTTGCATAGATATAACCTATATAAATCAATAAGATATGATTTTTTTTTATTTAGCAGGAAGCAAGAAAAATAGTCAAGACATTCGGTTTGATATCAAAGAAAAAACCTTAAGGTATCCTTATTTTGATGTCATGTAAGCGTTTTTAATCGACTTATTACTCCCAAGTGGTTTTTAGAGACCAGAGGGGAGAGAGAATTGCGGCGACCAATAGACTACAAGCTAAGATAATCGCAAGTAGTGTAGGCCAGTCCCAATGTTGAATAATATATCCTATGGGTAGGCCAGAAAAAGCTGCACCTAAATAACCAAAGATAGCAATAAAGCCAGTTGCTGTACCAGCTGCTTCACGGTGTGATAGTTCTGCAGCTGCCATACCAATCAACATTTGCGGACCAAACAGAAAAAAACCAGCTAAGAAAGAACAGACCAAATAAATTGGCATGCTAGTTTGGTGTAAAAATATTAATGGTAATAAGCTCAGTATAACGCCAAGGCAAAATAGGGCGCTGACTGGGTTACGTTTTCCGTGAAATAAGCGATCTGACAACCAACCGCAGGCTAGGCTACCGGCGAATCCTCCAACCTCTAGTATTGCCATGCAGCTATCGGCAGACATGAGCGATAAGCCTTTACCAGTTAAATAGATGGAACCCCAGTCTGTAACTGTGATACGTATAACGTAGACCAAGAAATATGCGCTCGCTAAAATCCAAATATACTTATTTTTTAACACATATTTAAAGAATATTTCTTTGGTGGACAGCTTGGTTTTATAGTTGAATTTTTTTTCGCTTGGATAATCGTTACGATATTCTTCTACGGGCGGTAGTCCAAATTTTTCCGGAACATCATTCAGACGGTTCAATAAAAATAAGCCCGCCAATACAGTAACTATACCAAAAAAGTGCATGCCATAGCGCCAGGTTAAGTAAGTTGCTATGCCGCCAGCGATCAGCGGTACGGCAGTTGATCCTAAGGTTTGGGATGTATTCCAAATTCCCCACCAAACGCCGCGTTCATTTTGCGAATACCAGTGTGTTAGAAGCTTAGCGCAAGGCGGCCATCCAAAGCCTTGAAAGAAACCGTTTAAAAACCAAAGTAGGGCGAGAAAAATTAGAGATGAAGAAAAGCCAAAAATAATATTAATAACCCCAGATATGATTAACCCAAACGACATGACATAGCGTGGGTTTACTCTGTCTGACCATAGCCCATTTACGAATTTGCTTAAGCCGTAAGTTATATAAAAAATACTGCCCAGCATGCCGACTTGAATTTTATCGAAGTGAAGGTCGTTGATAACCGCTGGAAGAAGGAAAACAAAGCCCTTTCGAGTAAAGTAATAGAAGGCATAACCAAAATACATGCTATACAAAATGCGTATACGCCAGTATTTGTAGGTTTGATCTATGTTATCGGTGCGATTTGGCATAACAATTCAGATCCACGTGTCGATCGTGTTATAATTAGGCTACTATGTTACCACAGCGCTTGTTTTTATATCTAAGAAATTGCTATCAGCAAGATATTAAAATCTCAGCCGATTACTTTTTTTTCTTTCTTCTGTTAGCGTATGAAGTTTTTCTGTTTTTTCACCTTAAGACCAGCCCAACGCCTTTAGAATATTTTTTTCATGCTTGTAACGTAAGTGGCGTGATTTGGCTGCTTTCGCGTAAATTTAGCAAAAATCAAAATCAAATCGTCAATGCTATAGTTTGGTTTTTGCTAATTTTTTACAGCATGCCTTTTGTTACTTCTTTTATTCTATTGCAAGGCAAGTTTAGCCCAATATATCTCTTGTTATATGCCATAGGTGTACTATCTTTTCTTATTTTAGCAGGTTGGATGAGAACTTGCTGTATGTTTTTACTAGGTATTGCAATAGTTAGTGTGGGCTTTGGAGATGGCTACTTCACAACTATTCCCAAAGATTTTTACTTTAAAATTATAGGCTTATTTTTAGTGCTGTGTATTATTGGCTATTTTTACACCAAAAAAACGAAATATTTAAGACAGCTCAGCGAAATGCAGTTACAAGACGAAAAGTTGGATGTGTTAAATAACTTGGCAGCGTCACTAGCTCATGAACTAAGAACTCCTTTGCAAACCATAAGCCTTGGAAATCGCAATATCCAAAAGTGTTTGCCGCATTTAGTACAAGGATACAATTTGGCTAAAGAAGCGCATTTAAAACAGCCTGTTCTCAATGAGACAGTTCTTAAGTCTCTCGATTCAACTTTAGTTAATATTGAAAATGAGATCCAGACTTCATTTACATTTATAAACATGTTGCTTATGAATGTTAATAGAAAAAACATTGTATCGGCAGAGCCAGAAGTTTGTTTGATGTCGGAGTGTGTCAAAGAAGCACTAGCTAGATACCCATTTACCATGTCGGAGCGCAAAATTGTTAGTTGTGATTTAACAAATGACTTTGAGTTTCTGGGTAATAAGTTAATTTTTGTACATGTTTTATTTAATCTTATTAAAAATTCATTGTATTACACGAGCAAGAAGAAAGAACCTTCTATTACAATTTGCCTGGAGTATGGCAAAAGTAAAAATATTTTACACTTTCGCGATAATGGAGAGGGAATTTCCAAGAAGCATCGTAAGCATATATTCCAAAAGTTTTATAGCGGTAGGCAACATGGTACAGGTATTGGATTGGAATTTTGTCGTGTTGCGCTAGAGAGTTTCGGGGCGCATATTAGCTGCTTTTCTAAGGAGGGCGAATACACGGAGTTTAGTTTGTTCTTTCCAACTAATTTTGCAAAAAATCCAGATGCGAAAAATAAGTGGCATAAACTACTGCAAAATGATATCAATGTATTAAAATCGCAGCCAGGTATATAAATAAAACGGTGCCAATATTATGAAAAATCATCATATAAATTGCTGTTACTACCCAACGCGAGTGGTCTTGCTGGACGATAATCAAAACTTTTTGCAAGAAATGCAGTTAGGACTTAGTTTGCAGCACATTGAAAGTATAATTTTCCAACGTTGTAGCGAATTTCTAGATTACATGAAGAAGTATGCAGTTTCGACTTTTGTGGATCTTTGTATGCAAGTTGACGCTGAAAGTGATAGCGATAATTGCTTGATCAATGTGGATATCAGTAAGATTTCTGAAAAAAATAAAGATCCTAAACGTTTTGAAGAAGTTACAGTTGTTTTAATCGATTACGCCATGCCAGAGATAGATGGCATCAGTCTTTTAAGCCAATTAAAAACAGACTATCCGATTAAATACATTCTTTTGACGGGCGAGGCGGATGAAAAAATAGCTGTCGATGCTTTTAATCGTGGGCTTATTCATGCTTTTGTTAGAAAAGATACAAGTAATCTTGCAGAAGTTTTGACTGAAAAAATATTAAATCTGCAAAGTAAATATTTCGGTGATTTGTCTAGTTTAGTTTTAGATCGATTGACCAAGGCAGCAGGATCGCATCTTGCTTGCTTTAAAGAGCCGGCCTATCTTGAGTTTTTGCAAAATATTTTAACATCTAAAAATATTACGGAATATTATCTCATTGATGAGTTGGGTAGCTTTTTACTTATCGATGCTAGTGGTCAGAGAATGTATTTGGTTGTGCGTAACGACGAAACGATGCAATATCATCACCAATTAGCTGTTGAGTATCAAGATGAGAAGGTCGTTCCTCAAAAGGTGATCAATGCGTTAGGTAAAAAAGAAGCGGTGTTGTTTTTAGGGAAGGCCAAAAAGCACAACTTAGTACCCCCATCTGATTGGGAGGATAAGCTTTATCCGGCAAAAGTATTGCATGGCAAAAATAATAATTATTATGCGTTAATAACAGAATAAATATATGAAACAACAGATTGACTCTCCCATAGAAAGGGGAGAACGTGTAAAACGCTTACGTAATCTAGCTAATCTAACAAGGAAGGAATTTTGCGATGCCTCTTCCGATGTTAATGTTCATACCTTGAAGGGCTGGGAAATTGGTCGCTATGGTGGTTTGACTCGCAAGGGTGCAGAGAAAGTTCTTCCAATCGTTGCTGCTAAGGGTGTTTCTTGTTCCATAGATTGGTTGTTGTATGGCATTGGTGCTGGTCCCACTGTGTTTGGTGATTACGAAAAAGATTCATCGCCAGCAATAGCTTCTAGTACAACTAAAGAACCCAAGGAAAGCCACAAAATCGCTAAAGAGTTAGCGCTTTTTAAGCAACATTACAAAAACGTTGTTGATTTTATAGTAGCAGATGATGGTATGTTGCCGCATTATGTCGTTGGCAGTTACATTGCTGGCGTCAAAGTTTTTGGCGAGGACATCGCGTCTCTAGTGGGCAGAGATTGCATAGTGCATACCAAAAAAGGGCAGTTGCTTTTTCGCAGAATACATTCTGCAGCTAAAGGCGGTAAGTATAATCTAATTTGCCTAAATACTGCTACGCAGAGCACCGAGCCAGTTCTCTATGAAGTGGAACTATCTAGCGCTGCAGCTGTGATTTGGCAGAGGCAGCCTGCTATCTAAATGTATACCTATCTATACATTTAGTATCACTATTTGTATGGTATGGTTGCAAATAGTTATCTATCCAATACTTTTTGAAGCCACGTCGCTATATCTTGAATCTCTTTATCACAAACACTATGCGGCATGGGATAGTCTTGCCAAGTGATATTTAGCCCTAAATCTTTTAAGTTTTTATAAGAGCTTTTTGCCCAAACGATAGGAACCATATTATCTTCCGAGCCATGCAGCATCAAAATTGGCGTTTTGTCGTTCGCAGAGTTTTTTTCTGTAGGTAATTTGGAGGCGAAAAGTAAAAATCCAGATAAAACCAGCATTCCAGCCAAAGGTTTGGGGTAACGAAGGCCAGTATAAAGCGTCATGGCGCCGCCCTGGGAGAAGCCAGCTAGAATAATATTTTGACTCGGAATGCCGCGCGCTATTTCGTTTTCGATAAGTTCTATGATTAACTTTTCTGATTCTTTAACGCCTTTTTCATCGCCGCTCGCAGCATCGGCATTAAGTCCTTTTAAATCAAACCAAGCCCGCATTCTTTCGCCACCAGCAAAAGTGATAGGACGAATTGGTGCATGTGGAAAGATAAATCTTACGCCCAAACTGTCTGGGATTTTAAGTTGCGGCACTATGCTAGCAAAGTCATAGCCATCAGCGCCAAGGCCGTGCATCCAAATTATACTAAATTCAGCTTCGCCAGACTTAGGATTAATTTCAACAGTCTCTAACATAATCAAAACACCTATCTTCAAAAATTAGAATGCGCAAATTTTACGTGATTCTTGGTTGATGGGCTATAGAAAATAAAATCCAAAATATAACCAATTGATTTTAAAAGAAAACGCGTGGACATGTTTTTTGGGCTTGGTATGGGGTTATGTCTAACATATCACATTTTGTTACATGTTAGACCTGATTCCTTTGTTACGGTTCTAAAAGTTGCTAAGCCTATTCCTGTTCTTGCGAACAATGTTGGGGAAAGTTTTGTTGTTTTTGATGTAGACGTGCTGGACAGGGGAGAAATTAGATTGTTTGCTGGAGCTTGGTGATCCTGTGTTTGGATTGCTGTGGGCAGATCTTTATTCATAGCCGCTCTTATATCTTGTGGAAGCATGGATTGAGCTGAAAAACAATCTATTGTGGCAGGGGGTAGCGATCGATGGACTATTTTATTTGGTTTAATATCTATGCGTTTGGTTAAGAAAGCACAAAGCATATCTTCAAGTATAGATATCCTGTCTTCTTTTTGAGCGTAAGACCACATCTCATAAGCTCGGTTTGCAAAAGGTATTTCTGATCTGTAGTAGCTAATGTATTTCTTTATTTCTGTAGGCATGCCTCGGAAGAAATGGTGAAAATTACTGTTATTGACATTTCTTTGCAATGTATAAGTAATTTCCAGCAATTGTACTAGAAAATCTCTTTCTTCCGTTTGAATACAGTTTCTAGAGAGATCAAAAGAAAACAATTTCCTAGAGTTTTCTTGTTCGAGTGTGAGGGGGTTAGGAAAATAAGAAGCGAAGAGGGTGTTCTCACCAATTGTTAATGAAGAACTAACTACTTGAGATACAAAGTCTTTTTTCTCCCTTAAGCTAGTTTTTTCCCACGCATTTACGATTTCTTCTCGGCTTAAGGATTCTATTTTGCTACAAATAAATGTAGCTCGCAATTCAAGCGGCAACTGTTCAAAATGGGTTTTTCGGTTTTCTTTAATTAATCCCTCTAATGCGTCCTTTCCTGGAAGGCCTAAGAACGTCATCATGGATACAACCTCGCATGTAAACTAAAACATTAACATTTTTATTTTACCTGTTTCTTGGAAAAGAAAATACCGCATTATTTTTATTTAATTTGTTGCTAATTTTAAAAAATCAGTATAATGGTTCTATGCTTTTACAACTGAACATCAAAAATTTTGCTTTGATCGACGAGCTTGCGATTGAATTTAAGCCCGAAATGACAGTTTTGACTGGCGAAACTGGGGCGGGGAAGTCAATTATTATTGATACTTTGGATTTGGTTCTTGGCGGGCGTGCAGATGCGGATTCAGTGCGATTAGGCGCGGAGAAATGTGAAATTAGCGCGGTTTTTGATTTGTCTTCTTTGAAAGAAGCAAAAAAATGGCTAGAAGATAATGAATTAGCTGGAGACGATGCGAATGAATGTATATTACGCCGCAGCGTTACTTCGTTAGGCAAAACGCGTAGTACAATTAACGGTAATCCAGTTACATTGCAGCAAGCGCGGGAGCTTGGCAGTTTTCTAGTTAATATTCACGGTCAACACGAACATCAGTTTTTATTAAAAAACGATAAACAGCGCGATATTTTGGATCTTTTTGCGCAAAATAATAAAATTTGTAACGACGTAAAAAATGCTTTTTTGGCATTAAGCCAAGCTAGATCTGAAGCTAAAGAGCTGCAAGATGCGGCTTTAGATCGTGAAAATAAACTAGAGTTTTTACGTCATCAAGTGCAAGAATTTAAAGATTTAGTTTTAGAAAAGGGCGAAGTTGAAAAGCTACTTTTGGAACTGAAAGAACTGGGTGCCGCGCAGCAGGTTTTGGAAAGATGTAACGTTGTACTTACTCTTTTAAGCGGCAACGACGAGTTAACTGGCTTTGGCAAAGGTTTGCACGATGCTAAAATTCACTTAGAAAAAATTCTTCCTTTTGCAAGTAAGCTTAAAACCGCGCTAGAATTTATTGATGCGGCTAGGCAGAATGTAGGAAACATTGAAGAGGAGATTCGTTCTTATTTGTCCTCTACCAACTTAAGTCCAGAGAGATTACATTTTGTAGAAAATCGTTTAGGTTTGATTCACGATTTAGCTAGGAAACACCGCGTTAGTTCGGAAAAATTATTAGAACGCCAAGCGGCATTAATAGAAGAACTAGAGTTACTAGAAAACGCGGAAAAGCGTTTAGAAATCAGCCAAGAGCATTTGCAAAAGCTAAGTGATTTTTATATGGCTGCAGCAGATAAATTATCGCAAAGCAGAAAAGATGCTGCGCTGAAGTTATCTAATCTTGTAACGGAAAAAATGCAAATTTTGGGGATGCCAAGCGGCGAATTTTCTGTGCTATTTAAAGAAAATGCAGAGCCGAGCCAATTTGGATTAGAGCAAATCGAGTTTTTGGTAAGTACTAATGTAGGTCAACCGCTTTTACCACTTGCGAAAATAGTTTCGGGAGGCGAACTCTCGCGCATTAGTTTAGCTTTGCAAGTTATAACAGCAGCTAATAATGCTAGTTCCACATTGGTTTTCGATGAAGTTGATGTTGGAATTGGTGGCAAAACGGCTGAGATAGTCGGTCAGCTTTTGGCGGAATTGGGCAAGAAAAGACAAATTCTTTGTATTACGCATTTGCCCCAAGTTGCAGTGTATGGCTCGGAGCATCTACAAGTGGAAAAGAAAGTGGAAGGTGATAAAGTAAGCGTCCATATCGCTTCTCTCAGTAAAGATCAAAGAACGCAAGAAATAGCGCGCATGCTCGGCGGAATAAGCATCACAGCTAAAACTTTAGCGCATGCGAAAGAAATGTTAAGTGGTAAAAATTAAATGCAAAACTTTCCCGATAACAGTATTTTTCTTGGTATCGATTTTGGTATGTGTAATATTGGCGTTGCTAGCGGCCAAAAAATTACAGCTACTGCTACGCCGCTTTGTATTGTACATGCCAAACACGGTGTACCCAATTGGGCGGATTTTGATAAGATTATAGAAGAATGGAGGCCGGCGGCGCTTATAGTTGGCGTTCCGATTGATTTAGATGGCAAAGAACAATGGATTACAAAATTGGCAGAAGATTTCATAGCAGATTTGGAGAAACGCTATAAACTACCTGTGTATGGAGTGAATGAACAGCTGACTACCAAGTCGGCAAGAGAGCGGATTTTTGCTGCTGGTGGATTTAAGGCGCTGAAAAAGGCGGAAATAGATAGTATTGCGGCGAAGTTGATTTTGGAAGGGTGGTTTTTAAAATAATTATGAATTATAAATTATGAATTATAAATTGTGGAGTGTGAATGATTTGTCACGGCGAAGCATGGATGCGAAGATGGATGAATTATAAATTTATTTGGTCGAATTCAATTTCAAAATATAACTCATTGATTTTAAAAGAAAACCCGTAGACATGTTTTTTTATCTTTGTACACGACAAACTTTCATAAAACAGCCCCGTAAGCTAGGCTGGACGCTCCTTTACCTAGTTCGTAAAAGTGCAAGCCGATCTTTAAACATATTTTAAAAAAACTACTGGTTGCTTT
>JBAYJT010000039.1:0-15254 GCA_041664965.1 Gammaproteobacteria bacterium | reverse complement strand
ATACCTAATTACCTTATTTGTCAAACATAACAAAACCGCCTGAATTTCAGGCGGTTTTTTGTATCAGAGATTTGGATCATCATAGCCGTAATAAGGCCGTTTGGTTGCGCTACCCTTGGCAATTATTTGATTATCCAAAATTTCAACATCTTCGGAAAACAACATACAAAAATAATCTTACAGTTCTAGCGTGCAACATTCTTTTTCTCATCTACCTGCGACAAATCCGAAAGCCTGCTATTTTTAAGCTTATATGGAGTTAGAATCATGTCTTTTTGTACAATAATATTAAAAAGAAAGCCTGGCGGAATCATCAAGGTTGGCTGGATATTGAGAGCACGATTAGAAATAGACTGCCCAACTTGAGAAACGCCACTAGCTGCCCCCAAAATGGCTCCTTGCTTGGCGCTAGGATAATAAGTGTTATTGTTACTACTACGATCTGCAACAACTCCTGTACCTACACTTAAAATGGTCGACAGAGTAGCTGCACCTAAAATACGCATCCAATGATTATCCACATCCCCTTCCATACCAGCCTGCCCTTTTAAGTCAGCACCACCAGATTTACTAAGTAAAATAGAAGAGCCATCTGGTCGAATAACGCGTGTAAAAGCGATTAAAACCCTTCTTTGACCATAGGAAATTTGCGAATCGTATGCGCCCATAATTTTCGAGCCCTTAGGAATCAACAAATACTTGCCAGCCACTGTATCGTAAATATCTTGCCTTACTTGGGCAATCGCATCTCCTGGCAAAGAGGAATTAATCCCAGTAATTAAAACAGCTGGAATCAAAGTACCCGCTTGTACCTCAAAAGGTGAAATAGGTGTTGCCACTTGGTGTTGATCATAAATATCTGGAATATCTGCGCTTGCCTCCAAAAATTGCTTTTTTTGATCTTGAGCATTTTGCTGATTGTAATCGCTATTGCCACTACTTGGACTGCTCATAGTACCAGATGCACCACTCGTATTAGCTGCTGTTTGAGTAGCAGACGTTGGCATTAAACCCGGAAAAGATAAACTACTACTTTTAGCTTGTTGCATTTGCGGAGAATTACCTGCAGTACTTTCCTCCTCATTGTTTTTATGACTATCAGTTTTATCACTTACCATCGCAGAAAGACGCTGTTCTAGAGTGATCTGTTGTTCTCTTAAAGTTTTGAGTTCTTGCTGTACAGAATCTGGTATATTTTGGCTATTTGCAACGGGTGGACCTACTTGAAAGCGCTGAATTTTACTAGTTTCCTGATAAGAATTAGGCAAAGAATTCATCATTTCATTAATCATTGCCAAATTCTTGGGTTCCACTTTTTCTGAATTGCTTATTTCCGTAGTATTTACGCCTGTTTTTTTAGGCGCTGCAACACGAAAGGCATTCAATATAGAAAAAGCAATAACAAAAACCACGACAGCTACAGCGATTAACACAACTGGCTTGTTTAGTCCAGCAGCTTTAGGCAAAGAATGATTTTTGAGTAAATTTGGCTTTGACATAAGTTTTTATTACTTATTTCTCACATAGGAAATTTGCACAATTATCTGATTATTTGGTCCGCCACGCAGTTGCGATTCCGCAAATAACGCATCAACAATGTAATAATTACCTATAACGCGATAGTTAATAATTTGGCCATTATCCTCGTCCGTACCAAGAAATAACGTTGGCGCCTCTTGAGTCTTTTTGGGCAGGCGAATATACGTCTTATTGCTATCGTTAAACACTGCTACAGGAAACCATTCCGGACGCGGGCCATGAGTAAGCTTAACTTTATAATTAAAATTTAGGTGACTAAAATCAACATTAGGCTCAGGGTCTTCGATAGCTCCATTGTTGAGTGAAGTCGTTACATCATCAACATAGCGCCACGCAACAATAGGCATATAAGTTTTATCTTTGGAATACAAATTCAGATGATAGGTACGTTGATCAGTCGTAATAACCAGAGTAGTATTGATGTCGCTAGCTATTGGCTTCACCAAAAGATGTTCACATCTTTTTTCTCCGCTACCACTAAATGTCTGCAAAACTTGCCAACGCGTTGTATCTCCCGCTGCAACAGCTGTAACGTGTTCTTGGGCATGTAGCTGAATATCTGTGACATTAAGAGGCGCGCAGTAAACTTCGTATAGAGCTCCGGGGGAATAATTAAAATTCATGATAGAACCAGTATAACCAGTAGAAATTGGCTGCTGCGTGGCTTTTTTATTGGCCAACGAAATGACATCAGCACCAGATAAGCGAACTGTTTTATTTGCCACAGTAGCAGCAAATGAAGAACTGCTGAATATCAGCAACCCCGCTATCAGCAATGAAATTATATTTTCTCTTTCAAAAAACATGTCTACGACATTTCCTTTAAAATCAACAACTTATAAAATAAAGTTACAACTTCTCAAAAATCCATAGCTCTCAACAGGGCTCTATCATTTTCTCACACTCTCTCCGAAATATGGAAATCTGTGATGTAAATACCTAAAGGATTACTTAAAATTTCTGCTTGCGTTTGCGGCGCCTTTATCACAATAGTAAACACACCGCTGACATTTTTTTGCCCTAAACTTTGACCATTATTGTCTACAGTGTTTTCCGTCCAGCGAAGCGAAAAAGTATTGGCGCTTATTGGATTAATGTCCGTAATTTCAACAGTAATCGTCTGTTTACCAATTAAATTTACTGGATTATTTTGTCGGAAATACTCATTTAGCAAACCAGCACCACGTTCTGTTAAGAACTGGTAGGCATTCAACCAATTTTGTTTTGCTACAACAGGGTCTAGCGGCAATGAGTGCGTTAAGCGTAAGAAATTAGCTATAAAATATTCTTTTTCTGCCAAAGTTGGCTGATAGGCTGTCCTTAGCGGCAAAACATTCATAACTCGACCTTCTTTACTAACTTCTGCCACGAAAATCTTAGTGCGGTTTTGCGATATGCTAATAACTAAAGCTATCACTAATAAAAACACCGCTAGCAAAGATACGAGCGCAATAAGTCTCCAGTTATTAGCTTGGACACGTACATCACCTACCCGCCTATCCCATTCTTGCTTTGCCCGCTGATAAGGGGTTATAGACTCAAAATGATTATTTATAATTGGTTCTTTATATGTCTTACTCATTACCTACCTTCAACAATTCTCTTACCCATTCTAATCCTTGTTCATCCAAATAATATTTTAAAAAATTTTCCTTCCCATGTTTTGCAACTATTTTTTTTATTTTAGCCCGATCTTCTTTGCTACTAGCAGCACAAAAGGCCAAAGCTATTTGTCCTAAATTTAACGAAAACAGGCGATTTCCTAGGCGCGATTGATAATAATATTGCTGCTTGGGCGTAGCTGTAGCCAAGATCTGCAGCTGTCTTGGGTTTAAACCAAGCCTAGTATAAGCCATTTTGACTTCCGGTTCCAAAACACGATCGTTCGGCAGTAAGATTCGAGCCGGACAAGATTCTAAGAGAGTAGCTGCAATGCTGGTATTTAAAGCATCTTCCACCGATTGTGTAGCAAAAACCACACTAACATTTTGTTTTCTTAAGCTTTTTAGCCAATCGCGAATTTTAGATGCAAAAACCGGATGATCCAAAAACAACCAAGCTTCATCCAAAATTAGCAATGTCGGCTTACCAGTAAAATATTTTTCTAAACGATGGAAAAGATAGCTCAGTATGGGCGCCACTATACTTGGCATACTCATTAACTCTTCCATTTCATAGCATTGCCAAGCCAGATTGCACGGCTCTTCGTGGTCCGCATCTAACAATTGGCCAAAAGGACCATGTAAAGTGTAACTGTGTAACGCTTGACGAAGCACATTGTTTTGTAGCAACGCAGAAAGACCAGTCAAAGTTCGCTGTTCTAATGGCACTTCGGCTAAACCAGACAAAGCTTCCCAAAGCGTTTGCTTTACTTCTGGAGTAACAATAATTTTTTCGTTAGCTAATAAGCCCTGCAACCATTCCAAAGCCCAAACACGCTCTGTTTCAATATCAATTTTGGCTAACGGTTGAAATACCAAGCTTCTTTTGTTAAGACCTAACTCATAAAATCCACCGCCAACTCCCAAAGTTGCGGCTAAGAAGCTTTCACCTTTATCAAAAATAAAAACTTGTGCATCTTTGTAACGCAAGAACTGCAAAGCCATCATAGTTAAAAAAACTGACTTACCGGCTCCAGTGGGGCCGATCACCATTTGATGTCCAACATCGCCAATATGATTAACTAAGCGAAACGGCGTGCGACCGCCAGTATGAACATACATCAAAGGCGGCGCTTTTAAATGCTTATCGTGACTTGGACCAGACCAAACTGCAGAAAATGGCATCAAATGCGCCAAATTTAAGCTATGTAGAAGCGGTGATCGAACATTAGCATAGGCATGCCCAGGGATAGAAGATAACCAAGCCGAAACAGCGTTAAAAGTCTCCGAAATGGTAGTAAAACCCAAACCATTGATAACACGCTCCACTTCAGATTGCATGGCTGTAACTTTTTGTAGGTCTTGGTCCATAATTACAACAGCGGCCGTATAATAACCATAAGCAACATAATCAGCCGCAAGTTCTTGCAAAGCTGCATCTGCATCTTGGGCTTTTGCGACAGAAGCAGTATCGACTAATTGGCTCTCTGTCTTAGTAAACACCTCTTGCAAGATTTGCAACATGCCCTTTCGCTTAGCGAACCAATTACGTTTATAACGCTTAAGTTCGGTCTCAGCATCAACTTTATCCAAAGGAATAAAACGCGTTACCCAGCGATAACCAAAAGGTAGATGATTTAGCTGTTCTAAAATTGCTGGCAAGGTGCTGTCAGGAAAACCCAAGACAGAAATAACACGTAAATGTTTATCCCCCAACTGCGGCGCAATTCCACCAACCAAGTGTGTGTCAGATAAAAAAGCGTCCAAATACATCGGTGTTTCTGGCAATGAAACTTTGTGTTTTTTTACAGAAATGATGCTATGTAAAAAAGTCAAAGTTTCTTCGTCATTCAAAAAATCAACCTCAAACATAATATCGCGCAGAATATCAGCACAGCGCCGCGTTGCGCTTAAGAAGTTTTGCAAATCTTGATGATAATCCGACTCTTTCACTTCTGGCTTAGAAAAAAACAACTTCATCAATTTATTAGAAGTTTGCAAAGGCGGCAAAAACTGTAGCGTCATGTAATACTTATTTTCAAAAGTATCATCTTCGGCCATAAATTGCTCACGCCGCTCTGCATCTATCAACAAACTAATAGGATCAGGGAAAAAACTTTCTTCTGGATTTGGATAAGGATAGGAAGGCTCGCGCCTGGCTTCTATATAAATTGCAAAGCCTGAACCAAAACGCTTCAGAGCATTATTGAGACGCGCCGTTGCCGCTACGAGCTGTTCTGGCGTGGAAGAATCTAAATCTGGACCACGAAAACGTAAAGTTCGCTGCCAAGAACCATCTTTGTTCAATATTACGCCAGGCAAAATCACAGCCGCCCACGGTAGTAAATCTGCTAGCTTAGCTGTATTTTGGCTGTACTCGGCGATGCGAAACATGAATTTTTACGTCCCGTAGAACTTCTTTTGTCTGATATGAGCAAGTATTACATCAAAAAAATAAGGGTCTTTTTTGGCGAATATGGCGACTACTATGTGGATAAGCACAAAAAGTGGTAAAAGATAAAAAGCGTGCAAACCCAGTACCAAAGCCGCGCAAAGTGTACCATTCAAAATAGCAAAACGTCGTGGCACACCAGCAAAAAGAATGGGCATAGTTAAAGAATCGTGTATTTTGATACGGTAACCAGGTACTTCGCGGCCTTCCATCTAAAATGCTACCCCGCCCGAAAAACCAAATAAGCTGACTATCAAGGTAGAGGCAGTAAAAGCGATAGAAAGCCCTAAAACAACCTGGAAAACGCGCCGCATGCCGCTTCCAGCTTCACCAAAAGCAATACCAAAACCAGCAATCACGATAGCTATTACACCCAAAATTTTAGCTACAGGCCCCGTTAAAGAAGCAAGAATTTTTTCGAGCGGACTTTCCCAAGGAAGACCGGTGCTAGTTGCATGAGCAGCTAGGGACAATAAAAAAAGTATAATCCCAAGAGTAATTTTTTGTTTAAATTTAGATATCTTTTTTAACATAGTAATGTCCATTAAAACATCGTGTTGAGTATTCAAATAATTCAACTTAAAATTCATAATTCATAATTCATAATTCCCTTAAAAACATGTCTACGTAAATTCCTTAAAAATCAATAAGTTACAAAAACAAATTAAAATCTCTCTTTACCTACCACCAATTATACCAATTTTTTTAATATTACCTAAAGAATATTCTCTCAACAGATACTCATTATCAATACTGACGTACTCATGAATGCTAGAAACGCGGTAATTACCCGCCAAATCGCGCTGCATAAAAACAATGATATCCACCGCTTCGCCAATTAATCTCTTAGGCACAGCGCTTATGGCCTCCTGTACCAAATCTTCCAGACGAGTTAATGTTGCGTGCGGATTATTGGCATGCACCGTACATATTCCACCCGGATGCCCAGTATTCCAAGCCTTCAAAAGCTCTAAGGCAGCAGCATCGCGTATTTCTCCAATGATAATACGGTCTGGACGCAGACGCAAAGCACCCTTCACCAAATCGCGCATAGTTTTCGTCTCAGAAGTACGCAATTTCACATGGTTTGTAATATTAACTTGTAACTCTGGCAAGTCTTCTAAAATAATCACACGATCTTTTGTATCGTGAAGTTCATGCAATAAGGCATTGGC
Source organism: Gammaproteobacteria bacterium (assembly GCA_041664965.1). GTDB lineage: Bacteria > Pseudomonadota > Gammaproteobacteria > UBA9339 > UBA9339 > JBAYJT01. The sequence goes on along the minus strand of JBAYJT010000039.1, from coordinate 8,487 downwards.
AAATGTAGTTTTTCCCGACGCTGTACCGCCTGCAATTAAAATATTTTTGCGCATTTTAACTGCTTCGCTAAGCCAAAGCGCTTCTTCAGCCCTAATGCTGCCTGCTTGAATATAATCCTGCAGAGTAAAAATACGAATCGCTCTTTTACGAATTGCAAAAGTAGGCGCCGAAACAATCGGCGGCAACCAACCCTGAAAACGCGCTCCTGTCTCGGGTAACTCGCAACTAACTTCCGGATATTCTCGATCCACAATAGCTTGTTGCGAGGCGGCAACTAATTTTATGATGTTAGCCGCTTGTACCGCTGGAATCATAAATCCAGTATACGATTGCCCAGAAGTTAGCGAATCCACCCACAGCTTTCCATCCGGATTTAGCATGATTTCTATAACATCATCATCCTCCAAAAATTTTGCAATTTCCGGCCCAAATGCTGTGTTGAGCATGTCAAAGTGGCGCGTGTGGGTGTGAGGTTTTGTCATATATTGAAAAATTGACAGCCGGTTCTGATTCTTCTGTTCATCGAGATATGAAACAAATAGTTACCGCTATAAAAACTATAAGCATAATCCAAATAACGATGCTATAAATCAATACTAAATCGCAAAATCTTACGGTTTTTTTATCTCGTAGCTTCAAATATTGCCTTTTCCAAATAAACTTATTAACCAATAGGCTGTTTTTTATAGAATTATTCAAAAATATTGTTGGTTCGCCTAAAGTTTTATACACATCAGGATGTGTGGATTTTAATTTTCCATACAGGCTCCTATTTATTAATATTCCACCTAAAGCCAAAAGAATCAATAGTATAAATAAATAAGGCATCGCTAAAACACAAATATACATATTATCTCCAATTAAATCTTCTTGAGGTATAGCCAAAATCTACACCAACCACAACTCCTTGTATATATCCTGCTTTTATCTCTTCCCCAAAACCAGATGAACTGTGATACCAAGATATGCCAGCACCAACAACATGAACCCCAGCCTCCGCGTACACTTCTTGAGTAAAACCTTCAGCTTCTTTACCATACGCAATATTGGCACTACCAGCAAAATCAAATGCACCACCTATCGCAGGGCCTACTCCGGCGTGAAACTTACATCCCTCCATAGTTACATCGACTCCTAAACTAACATCTAGGTAAGGTGCAACAGGAATAGCTAAATTTGCAGAAACATCTCCGTGTTCTTTTAGATAATCTAACGTCGCATGCCTAGCAGCAGCCACTTTTTCTCGCATCTGGTCCATCATAGTCTTATGCGCTTCATCATTAAACATCTGCGCAAAAGCCGCTGTCTTGGCTCCATCTATAAAATTTCCACCTGAGATTACTGCCGCTGTACCACCTACAATGCCAGCTGCAGCAGAACGTTCCATTATTGCCATATGGCTAGTACTATCTTTTTCAATACTATTCACCATTCCGGAACAAGCATCTCCAACCGCCGCACCTAAAAATCCATCCTTAAAACTACCACCTTCGACAGCACTTAGTGTACCACCAACTGCACCGTGTAACAGACAACTTTTAGCGTTACCAGCAAAGTTTGACGCCCATCCACCCTCAGCTTTCAACGGCGTACATATATCTCCGACCTTTCCCCATGCCACAGCGCTAACGAAGCTTAGCCCTGCCGCCATTATTATTGATGCGAAATCTCCTCCCGAAGCTGCTGCTACCGCCGCCGAAATCGCAGCTTGAATAAACATCATGGCTACTTGTCCAATACCTGGAATACAGTTCACCACAATCGATAAAATCATTCCTAAAACTCTAGCGCTAAAAATATTTTTAACAAAATCACAAACCGCATTTACAACGTCCTTAATAACATTACAAATGCCACTAATTAAATCGCTCACCCAATCGAAAATGCCAAAACCATTAGGATCGGTGAAGCGTAGTGGATTATTGAGACAGTAACTGTAGCGGTTTAAATCTTGCGGATTGGCTGGTGCTTGCATAGTTGGGTCAGCTGTTAGAAAGCGACCAATTACTGGATCGTAAATGCGTCCACCCATGTGAATAAGATTAAAAGCTTCTACTTCTTCATGACCCGTAAATCCCTTGTGAGTTATAGGGTTGGCGGGTTTGTCACCTTTAGTTTGGGTCTGCTCGCCAAAAGGTGTGTAGTCAAAATGCTGCACAATATTGCCATAAACATCGACTATATCTGTTGTAGAACCTAGATTATCTTTGAGCAACACGTAAGTATTATCTTTGCTTCCAGAAGTTTGCACATACAGTAAATTAGGCCCTATATAATTTTTTTGTTGCACTATGGTTTTTTGACCATCATTAATGCTAGCGATTTCGTAATTGCCCAAATAAAGCGTAGTCGTAGTTTTGCCATCGGCTTTATCAACTCGCATAAAGCTATCACGATCAGCGTTGTAGTAAAAATCAGTTACAGCACTGCCCTGCACTATTTCTTTAGGCTTACTAAAGCCTGTATAGCTTATAGTGCGCTTTACACCGTTGATTACTCCGCTTATTTGATCGCCATTAGCGTTATATTCAAAAGTAGAATTTTTGGGTCCATCTGTGATACTAGTTACAGCATGCGGGCCTGAACTACTATTTGCATAATGATAAACACCAACATCGGATTTATAAGTAATGTTGCCTAGTTCGTCATACTTATAGTTCACATGCGAGCCGCCTTCGATACTATTTTGCTCTAAGCGATTTAGGCTGTCGTAACTAAAATCCTCTATTACACCGTTTACGTTATCCTGACGCTCTGACATATTGCCGATTTCGTCATAGCTATAATGCAAGTTTTGGATTTGATTTTGTAACGCTTTGATTTTTAAGGATTTTGTGTAGACATGTTTTTCCTCGTTTTGACCTTCTGCTAGAGGCAAAAGCTCTCTTTGCAGTTTAATATTTTGGCCAAGAGTTGTAACAACATCCGTTAAAAATCCAGTTTTGGGATCGTAACTCCGATTCGTTATCAAACCACTCCCGTTTGTTTCAGATGTAACATGGCCTGCAGCGTCCATATTGTTTAGATGCCAATAAGGTACACCAGTTAGATAATTTACAGTTTCAACCAAATAACCTAACGAGTTATAGTTATTTTTTACCATAACGCCGTTGGGATAGGCTATTCTGTCTGGACGACCCCAAGCGTCATAACGCTGCAAACTCGTATAATCTTGCCCATTAATTTTTACCGTAGTCTTGAAGGGACGACCAAGCTTGTCATAGTTATAATTAGTTTCCGTGGATAATAAATTTTCCCTTGCAGCCCTAATTAACTCAACTCCATTAGCTTTAGCTTTAGAAGTGCTAACTATACTCGTCACCCTAGCTAACTTTCCTATACCATATTGAGCTTTATCATATTCCCAATAGCTGGTCCCTGCTGCATCGTTACGAGTTATCATTCGACCCAATAAATCGTATTGGAAACTCGTCGTTTGCTGCATCGCATCAGTTTGGCTTATAAGTTGACCTAGAGAATCGTACTTATATGTCCAATGTCCTTTATCTAGATCATTCATAGCAATGCGATGGTCGTAGTTATCGTATGTTTGCGTTGTAATATTGCCCGCACTATCTGTAACTCGCGTTAGATTACTTGAAGCATCGTAATCATAAGAAGTTATCTTACCCAAATTGTCGATAACCCTGATGAGATTATCTCGAGCATTAGCAACTTTAGTGTACTTCTGCCCCGCTGCATTAGTAGTTATAGTGCTTAAACCTTGGTATTCAGTAGTAGTGGCCGTACCATCAGGATGAGTCGATTTAGTAACTCTTCCTAAAACATCGTAATCAAAACGTACGTAATAGGCAGGATCGCCTTCGTAATACGGCAAAGATTTTTGAACTACACGACCAAGTTCATCATAAACCGTTGTAAGCCAAATGAGCTTGCCATTATAACCTTGCGAAGTCTCGCCAACTCGGCGATTAGCTTGATCAAAATACTCCACATGCGTAGGGCTGCCACTCTTTTGTGTTGTGACACTATAAACAGCACCGAGAGGACCATTGCACCAGTTGTAGCCTATAGTTTGCTGCGTCAGATCTGGATAATCTGTTTGAATCAACCGTCCAAAGCTATCGTAGTGATTAATCAGAGTTAAATTATTTGGATCAGTTGCAGTTAAAACTTTTCCAAATCGTTCATCATAAGTTTGACTGGTACTATGCCCCAAAGGATCCGTGCTTTTAACAACAAATCTTCCTGTTGGATCGTAAACAGCGCTGCTGATGCGATCTTGAACCCCTTTCGCTGAAACCGTAGTTTTGGTGATATTTCCAAAGATATCGCGCTCGTAAACAGTATTAAGAGTAAAACGTGCATCATCAGGCGCTACAACAGTTCCAACTAATAAGCCTGTATTAGCATTAGCATCATAGCTAAAAGTAGAATTACGCGTAATAGAAGGCTTGTTTGGAGCTTCTGATGTCACACTGCTTGCTCGCAATTCACCAATCAACCACTTGTCAGTATCATTGTGGTAAGTGTTAGTCGTGGTTGTTTTATAAGTTCCAGTAGAATCTTGAATAGTTGAAATAGTCTGAATTGGGTTCGTAAAATCATCAGCAGCAATATTGGTAATCTTAGTGCTTATTAAATTGCCACTAAAATCAAAAGATTTGTTTATAACATTTTTAGTATAAGGTACAAAATAAGTACCAGCGCCACTTCCAAAGGTTTTTAAATCCCAAGTATTTTGTGTAGATGCAATTAACGTGCCATTAGAAAGCCTTGTTTCGCTATTTAGAGATTCACCAACTGTATGCTGATTATAGTCTTGGCTATATGTTGTTGTGACATTGATTCCTGTGCTTTCGTCTTTAGTGGTAACTTGATGAAAACCTAAGAATCCATAACCCAAATGATTAAACTTTGCTCCGCTGTAATGGTACGTAGTTACATGTAAAAGTGGATTGTCACCAAAAGAATTTTTTGCGTTCTTTGCTAAAACTTTATTTTTAGACTTAGCGTCCGTAACGCCCATGTCGCTAGCAGTCTGATAAACAACATACATCGGCCCTTGCCAATCCATGTTTGGATACTTGGCATCGTGCTCTTTAGTGTAAACACTGACTTTTTTACTACTAAGCGACTCGTAGTCAATTTTTAATTGTCCGCCATAACCATCCGTTACGCCTATTAAATAATCAGGAAATTTTTTGGCTTTGTTGAGATAAATTGCGTGTTTTCCGCCATCCGCGTCGGTAGACTGATAAATATCTGTTAGCCCACTACCAGTTAAATCGACAAACCTAACACCTAAATCTTCGCCTATATTACCAGTGATAATTGCTGGCACCGTATATTTAGTATTTTCTATCCAACGATTACCGTCGTTTACCCAAATTTTGTTTAAACCACTACCCATTTTCGTAGATTGATAAATAGCTTGTAAGCCACTACCATTCAAATCAATAAAGCGAAAACCCTTATCTCTACCATTGTGATCAGTAACAATGGCGGGAATAGTAAATGTAGTTGTATCGATCCAACCCGCACCAGTATTCATCCACACTTTATTATTTTTTGGATTGCTATCTATCTCTGTTGCTCGATAAATATCCGGTAATCCATCACCAGTTAAATCTATAAATCTGAGACCTAAATCTTGTCCGTTATAATCGGTTACAAAAGCGAAAGATGGTATTACATAAGTTGTACTTTCTTCCCAACCTTTGCCGGTATTCATCCAAACTTTATTATTTTTTGGGTTACTATCTATCTGTGTCGCTCTATAAATATCCGGCAAGCCATTTCCAGTTAAGTCGATAAACCTAAGACCTAAATCACGACTATCGAAATCAGTGGCGTAAGCAAAGGTTGGTACCTGATAAGTTTTACTTTCTGTCCAACTATTGCCCGTATTGATGAAAATTTTTCTGATGTCATTTTTCTGTGTAGCTTGATAGATATCATCCAGACCACTACCAGTAAGATCAATGAATCTCACTCCTAGATCTGCTACTTTATATCTACCAGGGCTACCATCGTTATATGTGGCATTAATGGCAATAGCCTTTGTCTGCTCGTATGTTTGATTTTCAATCCATCCATCAGAACTATTTATCCAAACCTTATTGGTTATTACAGAATCTCTTTTCCAGTCCTTTCTCTCATTAGCCAAATAAATAGAAGGTACACCAGAGCCATCTAAATCAACAAACCTAAGACCTTGGTCTACATAAGAAAGCTCCTTATTACAATTAGCTGGATCTCCGTAATCACACATAAAAGAGGTAACTAAAGCCGCAGACAATTCATATTGTGCTTCTTCTTTCCATACCCCACCTGCGTTAGTCCAAACTTTATGAGTAGATGTTCGCGTTTTCTCATTATTATTTGATTGATATATATCTGAAGAACCACTACCGTTTAGGTCCACAAACCTCAAACCTAAATCTTGCGAGTCACTATCCGTAACCACTGCAGGCGGTGCAAATTGCGGCGGTGCCTCTTCCCACCCTTCCTCATTCGTCTGCCAATTAAAAGTCGTTGGCTTTAAGCAAACTTCATCGCCAGCGCATTCTTGTACACTCACCAATCTGGATCGATAAGTGTTGGGACTTATTTCATAGCTAAATTTGTAGTCGTAAACTAAAGTAAAACGAGAGTAAACTTGGATTTCTTTTAAGCGCTGATCTAAAATTTGCTTAGAACCAGCTTGGTACCAATTACGAACATCAGGACGATTTTCGTAAATAAACTTCACCGAATTGTATGGAGACAAACCAGCTTTGGCGTTTCCTGTATAGTCAATTTCGCTTGGGTAATATTCACCTTTGCTTTCATCTTTAAAATAATGCACATCAAGATAATTGCCAGCTACATCTGTAATACGATTTAGCGCCCAAGCAGCTATGGTTGGCTTCCCTTCAGCCTTTACTTGCGAATCAGAAGTATTGGCATACTCAGCAACTTGTCCGCCTTTAGTCCAAACTTTAAAACTGGCTGGACCATTGCCTTGTCTACCATAGGAAATTATTTTGGTACGATTATCGACGTAAGTTCTATATTCCGTGCCGTCTTGACCATAAGCTCCTTTTACAGCAACTAGTTGCTCACCATTGAAACAAAACAAATCTTGATCGGTATAATCAACACCATGAATATGGCCATTCTTAGCTAAATTACTGGGGCAACGCGAAATTGCTGTCAAACCCTGTAAAGAAAATCCTGTCCCAATTAAGCCATTAGCAGAAGGCAAATTCGAACCTTGGCTGTTATATGCAACCGATAAAAGCGGTGCTATATCAGCAGTGCCTGGCGGAACAGAAATGGGAATAGAATAAGTAGCGGTCCCTTGCGGGGTTACTTGAAAGTTACCTTTTAGAGTACCAACACTTGGATCATTATTGCTTTTTATTTTGGCAATATTAGGCGCTTTATCCACTAGCGTTTCTAAATTAATTTTTAGCGACCTAGTACTTGCATCAGCATTTAGAACGCTAAAGCTTAATCCTAAAACAAAAGCAAAAACAACACGAAAAAGAGTAAATTTACCAGCAAACATATTAGAATTCCTATTTTAAATAGTATATGTTTTTATAAATTACTCCGTAACGAATCAAATGTAAATAAATTTACGAACTTTTTTTATGTCTTTTTGTGCATTAAAAAAGTTTTCAATACTGTAGGTAGATATTTGTAAATACCAACCATCCAAGTATGTAATCTTTTTCAATAATGTTTGCTAAAACTCCATATTGCTTAGCTAATTTTAAAATTTCACTTCTATCTATCATCTCTCATTTTTCCAACCTTCCGGCAATCTCAAACGCCATTTAGTAATTATTTTTTTTCCCGGTAACGCCGGATCTAACCTGGAGTAACCCTTCGTTATTAATTTTTGGCAATTAGTTAATATCAACTTATCTGGGAAAAATTTTTCACATAAAAAACCCAAACGCTTAAATACAACCCCTTTATTAAAACGCTTTGCGTATCTAATAATCAAATCTGGATTTGGTTTAGCCTCAAAGTAGCTTTTTAGCACATCTAAAACTGAACGAATACCACCGCCTAAACTAGGATCATATAACATATCTACTAGAGTACGTTCTGGATCAGAAAAATTTACCTTTGTCTGACCACGCCAAACATTCTTTAGTCCAAAAAAATACCCGTCTGTAACAGTTTTAATGCGAAATTTTATGTTCTGATATTCTACATCACGCTCATGAACTTTTTGCGTAGTCATAACCAGTACTGTATTAAAAATTTGCTCAGTCATTCCCCAGTATTCCGCAGCACTCCAGCCACCGATATAACAAGGTTTATAAATGCTATCTGCCAACAACCAAGCATCTTCAATGGCTATATTTGAAGTTAGTGACGCTAGAGGCACAGGAACATATAAACCGCGCTTAACTCGACAAAGCCAACCATTTTTAGCCCAGCGTGCTAGTTTTTGAGCAGCCGAAATGGAAGAAATCCTAAGGATCTTAGTAACATCAGCAACAGCAATTGGCCCTGATTTCTCT
>JBAYJT010000038.1:0-15268 GCA_041664965.1 Gammaproteobacteria bacterium | reverse complement strand
TTCTCGCCTTATTCAATGTATTCTAAACGAAAAAAATCCCGACGTTATTGATGAAGCCTATCACGCCGCTCTCACCGAAATCCGCCTACTACAAAAACATCTTCTGGATGTGCAAAGGATGTAGCGCAAAAAAACATCCCCCTTCGCTAAAGCTACGGAGAATAAATGTCTACGCGTTTTCATTATAAATCAATGGGTTATATTTTAAAGTTCAGTTCTGAATAATAAAAAACATTGCAAGTTATTTGGCATTATGTTATTTGTTAGCAGGTTTAATTATGGTGGCAAGTCCGGCGCTCAAACAGCGCTAAATTGTAAACCCCGCCAGGTCCGGAAGGAAGCAACGGTAGCAGTTAAAGCGGGTGTCTTGTTGTAGCTGGGTTTGTCACCTCCAATTTAAGAATTTATACCTCAGATTTTACCCATGGCTTCTCAAGTACTAGCTCGCAAATGGCGCCCCAAGTCTTTTACTGAAGTCATCGGACAAGAACACGTTTTACGCACGCTTAGTAATGCCATTTTGCAAAATCGCCTGCATCATGCCTATCTTTTCGTAGGAACTCGAGGAGTAGGTAAAACCACACTAGGACGTATTTTAGCTAAATGTTTAAACTGCGAAACTGGCGTAACAGCAACGCCCTGTTGCCAATGCGAAGCTTGTTTAAGTATAGATGCTGGCAAATTTGTGGATTTAATTGAAATCGATGCAGCTTCTCGCACTAAAGTCGAAGACATTCGCGATATTCTGCAAAATGTTCAATACACGCCTAATATCGGCCGCTATAAAATTTATCTTATCGATGAAGTGCACATGCTCTCTGGACATAGCTTCAACGCACTTTTAAAAACGTTGGAAGAGCCGCCAGAACATGTAAAATTTTTTCTTGCAACAACAGATAAACAGCGCTTACCTATTACAATCCTGTCGCGCTGTCTGCAATTTAATCTCAAAAACGTCCCAAGCGATATAATTGCGGCGCATTTAGCCAATCTTTTACAGAAAGAAAATATTGGTTATGAAGAAAATGCTTTAAAACAAATAGCTTCGGCTGCTGAAGGCAGCGTGCGTGATGCTTTAAGTATACTTGATCAAGCTATTGCTTATGGCGGAGGCTCTGTTAAAAACACGGAAGTTAGCAACATGCTTGGCACTCTCGATCAAGATCGTATTTTAGAAATTGTTTTTGCTTTATCTTCGCATAATCTAAAAGAAATTCTGGCTATCATTGCAAATTTAGCCGCCTTTGCCACCGATTTTAGCTATGTTTTAGATGAGCTTCTTACCCTACTCCATCGCATTGCTTTATTACAAAAATTGCCAGAATGTGCGGTTTCCGACTGGGGAAATATAGACAAACTAAAAGAACTAGCTAAAGCAATACCAACAGAAGATGTACAGCTTTTCTATCAAATTGGCCTAATTGGCAAACGCGATTTAGCTCTGGCGCCAAATTTACGCTCTGGATTTGAGATGTTAATGCTGCGCATGCTAGCTTTTCATCCTACCAGTTTATCTAACCCTCAACAAAGCCCAAAAAATGAAAATCTAGAGCAAATAAAACCTCAAGCAGCAAATCCTATTTCTTATTCAAATGCGCCTACTCCTGAAGCTTTAAAAACGAAAATAGCTCCTGCATTTCAAAATCCAACTTTGGAAATTTCGAAACCAATTGCTAACCTAGATTTTAAAGCCATACTTCCTACACTAAAGCTGTCTGGCACAACCCAGGCTTTAATTCACCACTGCAGCGTTGGATCTTTTGAAAATGGAGTTTTAGAATTACTTTTAGAACCAGCTCAAGCTCCGCTTTTAAATAAAAAGCACGAAGAACGTCTGGCACAAGCGTTGACTGAACAACTAGGCAAAACGTTTAAAGTAGTAATCAAAATCGGTGGAGCCGATATGGAAACGCCAGCGGCTTTAGTTAAACGAGATACAGATTTAAAGCAGGAGAAAGCTCAAAATTCCCTTAATGTCGATAACAATGTCCAAACCATTCTCACTAACTTTTCCGCAGAGCTTTTGACGAGTTCTTTGCTGGAAAAAGATTAACCCCAGTTGGGCATACTGGAAAACATGTGCACACATTTTCCTTATAAATCAATGTATTATAGCTTAGAGTTCCGATTTAGCGTCACAACAAAGCTCTGGGACCAATACATGCAAGGCCTGATGAAATTCCTCTTTGCAATCACTATAGATAGTTTCGCCTAATTTTTCGATTTTTTCTTCTAGATTTTCCAGCCTTTCCTCTAAAGATTCTGTGGCCTGCAAAATTTTCTCATGCAAGGTAGGAGCAATATTTTCATGTTTGTAAAATAACTCTTCATATAGCTTTTCGCCTGGTCGAAGACCGCTGTAGACAATATCCACGTCTGTCCCCACTTCCTTTCCAGACAGACGAATCATTTGCTCGGCTAAATAGCTAATTTTTATCGGCTCTCCCATGTCCAGTACAAAAGACTCCCCTCCTTTGCCTAAAAAACAAGCCTGTAAAATAAGCAAAACAGCTTCTGGAATAGTCATGAAAAAACGCGTCATATCTGGATGAGTTACTGTAAGCGGACCACCATGGGCCAGTTGCTCTTTAAATAACCCTATAACACTACCGGAAGATCCTAAAACATTACCGAATCGTACTGTAATAAATTTCGTTATACCTTTGCCATTTAGTCTCTGGCAAATCATTTCAGCTATTCTTTTCGTTGCCCCCATGATATTCGCTGGCCTTACCGCCTTATCGGTGGAAATAAGCACAAATTTATCTACCTCAGCTGCTACTGCCTCCGAAGCAAAAACTTTCGTGCCTAAAACATTATTGATATAAGCTGAATAAGGCTGACTTTCTAGGAGCGGCACATGCTTGTAGGCAGCGGCATGGAAAATAATGTTAGGTTTATTCTCTCGCAAAATAGAGCGAACTAAAGCTTCATCAGCAATGCTGCCTAAATATAAAGCACACGACAAATTAGGAAAATCGGAATAAATTTCTTGTTGCAGTTTGTAGAGATTAAATTCGCAATTTTCAATAACGACTAAAGCTTTTGGATGCAACTTAGCGACTTGACGGCATATTTCCGAACCAATCGAACCACCGCCACCGCTTACTAAAACAATTTCATCTTGAATACCTGCTTTTAGTTCCTGCCAATTTATCCTTACTTCATCGCGTCCCAATAAATCCTCCACAGAAACCTCACGCAATGCATTCATTGTCACTTCACCGGCAGCTATTTCGCGCAAGCTTGGAAGAGTTTGGAATGGAATTTTAGTTATACGGCATAATTCAACTATGCGCCGCATTTCGGCAGCCTTGGCCGACGGAATCGCGATAACAATGCAATCGATTTTTTTCAGCATTACAATTTTCGGAATATCATCAATTTTACCGAGCACCCGTAGTCCATGTATCTCCTTGCCTTGTTTGCTACGTGAATCGTCAACAAAAGCCACAGGACGATAGCTATGATTTTTAGACCGTAATAAATCTCGTACTAAAATTTCACCAGCATTGCCAGCCCCAATGATTAGAACTCTCTTACACTGCAGATTAGATCGATAACGCTCTTTTAAATAACGACAAAATAAGCGTGACCCAGACAACAAAGCAATTAGCAAAACAGCATAAATTGGGAAAATGGAACGAGGAATATCTTGTAAAGCATCTAGCCAAAAAAGCATAGCAACAGAAGCCAGAGATGATGCAATAACAGACTTAACAATACTAACTAAATCTGATAAAGAGGTGAAACGCCAAATACTGCGCTGTACACCAAAATACCAATAGAAAATAACTTGCATCCCTATTATAACAAACAGAACTTCAAGAACAGAAAAATTAACTGCTAAATTAAGACCATCCAAGCTATAACGCAGCCAATAGGCCAAAACCCACGCCAATGGTATCATGAGCATATCATGAAAAAATGCAATAGCTAAACTTTTATACCTAATCATCTCCCTTTCTTCTCCTAGATGGCTTGAGCTTCTTTCAAAACCTCACATATTACCGCACACATACGTAAAATATCTTCCTCTTGCAAAGTAGGATGCACTAAAAACATTAAACTACTCTCGCTTAACTTTTTAGCATTGGGAAAACGCTCCTTAGGTTGTAAACCCATATCTACAAAAGCTTTTTCCAAATAAATCTCCCCACAACTCCCACAGCCACAAGGAACACCTCGCGCATTTATTTCCTCGACTATGCGATTGCGATCCCAATTAGGCTTTAAGAGCTTTGGCTTTATAAAAACATAGTACTTGTAATAAGCGTGTTTTATATGTGAGGGAGGATCAGTGCAATCAAAAGCAGCTATATTCCGCAATTTAGAACAAAACAATTTAGCGTTACGTTCTCTTGTTTCTAACCAAGCTGGTAACTTACGAAGTTGCAATCTTCCAATAGCGGCTTGCATTTCCGTCATGCGAAAATTTGTACCAAAAGACTCATGTACCCAGCGAAATCCCGCTTGTTTTATATCAGCACATGCCTTATTTGGATTCTTCCCATGATCTTTGTAAGCCCACGCCCGTCGCCAAATTTCTTCGTCATTAGTGAGAAGCATTCCTCCTTCTCCACCAGTAGTCATAATTTTATCTTGGCAAAAAGAAAAAGCTGCTGCATCACCAAATGAACCGACACGTTTTCCTCGATATTCAGCACCATGAGCCTGAGCGCAGTCTTCTATAACTTTAAGCTTATGTTTGGCTGCAAATTGCAATATAGAATCCATATCACATGGCCAACCAGCCAGATGAACTACAATAATTGCCTTGGTTTTAGGAGTTAAAACTTGCTCAATTGTTTCAGCAGTTATGTTTTGGCTTATAGGATCTATATCTGCAACTACGGGCCCCGCTCCTCTAGCTATCACACAGCTAGCGGAAGCGATAAAAGTTCGCGCAGGAACAATAACATCATCTCCAACACCAATTCCTAAAGCATGAAGAGCTAATTCCAGAGCCACAGTACCATTTGCTAAAGATATCGCATATTTAGAGCCAATAAATTTTGCGAATTCTTGCTCAAATAAATGGCATTCCTTGCCAGTCCAGTAATTAACCTTGCCAGAGCTCAATACATCGGTTACTGCATTTATTTCATCTTCTTCAAAATGTGGCCAGGTACCCATAGTCTATTGCTGTTTTTTATCATTGTTATCATAGTAATAACCACCGTAAGATCCATATGATCCATAACCGGCAGCTTTCTCCTTACTACTATTGAAAACTAATCCATCAATGTGAACATTATTTTTCTGTAATCTCTTTTTAGCGTGCTCAATTTCTTTCACACTACCAGTGCCGGAGCCGAGAACCAAAAGATGAATACCTGCCTGCTTAGCAATAATAATACCGTCAGAAACCAATAAAACTGGGGGTGTATCAATGATCACAATATCATATTGCTTAGAAATAGAGCTTATAAGTTTTTCGAATTTATCGTCAAAAAGCAGTTCCGAAGGATTTTCAGGGTAGTGACCCGCAGCGATAAAATCGAGTGATCCTTCGCGCAAAGTACGCTTGACTGATGAAACACTTGCTTTATTTGCCAAGATTTCAGCCAAACCTGGCGAAGCAACTTGTCTTAAATGCTGATGGATCCTACCGCGCCGTAAATCAGCATCAATCAAGAGAACCTTTTTGCCACTATCGGCAAGAACATAAGCTAAATTGAGAGATACAAACGATTTTCCTAGTGCAGGAGTAGCTCCCAATATTGCGACTATGTTATTCCCAGCGTCACGTAAATTTAGCTGCAAAATAGTACGTAAGCTTCTTAAACCTTCTATGGCCAAATCCTTGCTATCTACAGCCGCCAATACAGATGGTGTATCTGTCAATGCAACACCTTTCTTACGTGTTAGCCGCTCCTGTCCCTTACTAAAAGGAATTATAGCAAAAAGAGGAACTCCCAAGCGTTCTTCCAAGTAATCTGGATCATCAAGGCCCTGGTGGATAAAGTAACGCAAGAAAACTATCGCCAAAGCTAAAACAAACCCAAACAAAGCGCCAGCTAAAATAATAAGAGAAGTTTTGGCTGGTATTGGAGTTGCTAAAGTAGCATTGGCTAACACACGAGCATCACTAATAGTTCCCGCTTTAACAATCTGTAATTCTTGAATTTTACTTAATAGTAATAAATAAAGCTGATCCTTAACCCGAACTTCTCGTGTTAGACCAATAACTTCTTGCTCCGCTTTAGGCAAATTAGACGCCCTATTTTCCAAAGAAGATAGCTGCTCATGTAACTTAGCTTGTTCTCTATCTAAAGCAATAATATAGGGATGTTCTGCAGTAAAATCCTGCAACATCTGGGTTTTTCTTAATTTTAAAGCTTCTATAGACTTACTAACATCAGTCATTTGAGCAAGTAAAGCTTGGCCAAGAACTGTAACGTCCAGAGCTCCTCGCCGTGATTTGTAGATGCTTAAGTTCGTTTCAGCCTTATCCAATTCATTCTTAAGTAATTTAGACTGCTGATCTAAAAATTCTAAAGTCTTCTCCGCTTCTGCCGTTTTCTTATCAACGTTTCTTTGAATTTCGTAAAAAACAATGGTGTTTAGGATAGATGGCAAAAGCACTGAGTTGGTTCCTTGCAAAGATATTTGCAATACACCAGTACTGCCCTGCTGCCCCATACCTGACTTTAGCATACCCAAATCATTTATGCTGATGTTATTAGATAACACATCTACAGCATCAATCACCGAATTAGCTTGTATAAAAAAAGTTGTACCAACGTTGGACTGCAAATCGGAAAGCAAAATTCTAACATTGGGAACAGCACTGTCTGCCCCAGAGTCGCTAATCTTCCCAGCCAATCCACTTAACACCAACCTATTATTCTCATCATACAAGCTATATTTGCCTAACTCTCTAGCTACTATTTTAAATCTCTTTCCCCATAAATTAGGCGGAACTATAAATTGCCGTACTGCAATTTTTTCCCCACCCCAAGCATAGCTATTCATACCTAAAAACGGTTTTGAAACTTCATTACCCTTGTAGTGACGAGCAGTAATCACACCTATAACAGGAAAATATTTCGCAGCAACAGAAACATTTAGCCCTAAACTTTCTACCACAGGTTGTAAAATGTAGCGCGACTTTACTAGAGAAGACTCAATAATGGAGGATAAATTCTGAGAAACACCACCTAATACGCCAGAAGCACCTAAATTTTGCAACATACCTTGCGTTTCATTAGAACTACTTTGCACTTGGATCAAAGCATTAGTCTCATATTTTTGAGATATAGTCGCGGAATATACAGCAGCAAACAAAACACCCAAAAGCACTAACCCAGCAATAAAAAACTTATGCCCTTTGAGCAAACTTATTATTTCACTAAGCTCAATGACTCTTTCTTCGTCGTTTCTATTCCGACCAGTATGATTTGGAGAAAAAGATAGATCTCTAGATGATTTATCATTCATGTTAAAATTTCCGTACCCAAAATATGTTAACTAAAGTAACTAATTCCTAACCAAAGATCTTGTATACCAGTAGGTCTGCACTGTTGGTAAAATTTGATTTAAGAATCTATTCCAATCGGTGACTCCAGCCGGTGGAATGTACACAATATCATTGTCTAACAAGCGAAAATGCTCTGCCAACAGCAATGCCGCTGGCGATTTGCTATCCAGCCAATACACTAATATATTATTTTGATCTTTGCTACGTAAAACAAATACATGGCGCATGTCAGCCGTTTGAGAATTTATACCGCCGGCTAAGCTTAACGCATCTAAAATACTTAAAGCTCGATCGCCAATTGGCCTAATCCCAGGCTGCATCACTTCACCAAGCACATGCACCCGTTGACTATTAAATTTCGTAACCTTAAGACTCACCATCGGAGAGCGAATATATTTAGCCAACTTTATTGTGATTTTTTGACTAGCTTGTTGGGTAGTTAAACCCGCAACTTGAACTTTGCCTATTAAAGGAAAAACAATTTCCCCTTGCGTGTCGACGTAGTAGCCAACTTCCTGAGTAGCATTATTGCTATTAGAATTAGAAAGATATTGGTTATTTTCTTGACCAGGTTGAACCAATGAGATTTTATTAGAGTCAGAAGAAGAAAGCTCTGGGTGATTTAAAACCACTACACTCAGCATATCATACAAACCAATACGATACTCGTATGGAACTGAAAAATATTGAACTAAGCGCGCGTAATCATTTGGATTACTTATCGGAATAATGGTGGTTTTAGGTTGATGTTTTTTATATTGCCCACTGGACATTACATCGCCACTGCTCATGTATGGCCCCGGCATAGTACAAGCTGCACAGCAAAAAATTAAAACAATCAATAAGAAACGAGATATTTTTTTCATTGAGTTATCCTTAAATACCAATCTTGCCAAGCTTTATCAATCAACTGTAAGCACTGCTCAAAAGCCTCTATGGGCTGGGAGTATGGATCTGGAACTTCAAAATCACTCCATTGTCCAAGAAGATAAACTTTACCACGTGCGGTTGGCATCATACTTTCGATTTCCTTTTTATGCCACTTTTCCATAACCAAAATCAAATTAGCATCTCTAACTAAATCAGAATTTAATTGCTTCGCCCGATGTTTTGCTATGTTAATTCCAATCTTATTCATAACTTCTTGGGCTTCGGTAACAGCTGGCTTGCCAACTACTGCCCCCAATCCAGCCGAATCGATGGAAAAAGCACCCAGTTTAGCTAACCGATCAGCAAAAAAACCAGCCGCCATTGGGCTTCGACAGAGATTTCCGACACAGACAAAAAGTAAGTTGTTTAGCATACATCACCTTCATCACCAAAAATAGCAACTGTCTGAGTTGAAAAAGTCTAACAAAAATTAAAACAAAATACACGCACTATATGCGATCATACCTTTTGGCAATATCTTCTGCAATTAGCTGCGAAGTTAGTCCATGTTTTTCAAGCAAATACTGATAATCCCCCGCTTTACAAAATTTATCTGGCAAACCAATGAAATATTGGGGAGGCGATTGAGATAATGTTGTTTTATATTCAGCTATAGCACTGCCTAAACCTCCTACAGCACTATGTTCCTCCACAGTAACAATCAACCTAAAAGTTCTACATATCTTGTCAATTATAGAAGTATCAAGAGGTTTTATCGTGTGCATATTGATAACAGCAACGGATAGAGCATTTTGTTCTAAGATCTCAGCAGCTTTCAAAGACGCATGTACCATACTACCTGTGGCAATAATTGCTATGTCTCTCCCCTCTTTTAAAGTTACAGCCTTACCAATTTCAAAATTATAATCGCTCGTATAAACAATAGGATTATTCATGGTTCCCGTTAACCTTACAAAAGCAGGACCGCCAAAATCGGCTAAAGCAAGCATGGTTTTCATCACTTCGGTACAGTCGGCAGGAGAAAGAACTGTCAAGCCAGGCACTGATCTCATCAAAGAAATATCTTCAAAACCATAATGGGATGATCCAAACATGCCCATAGCAAATCCGCTAGCGAGCCCAATAACCTTAACTCCCAATCCCATATAGCCTAAACCTAATCTAACCTGCTCATAGCTCCGCATAGATACAAAAGTTGAAAAACTGGTCGCAAAAACATTTCTTCCTTCTTTAGCCATACCAGCAGCTATACCAAGCATATTTTGCTCTGCTATACCAACGTTGAGAAACTTGTCTGGATATGTGTTTTTGTATTTTTCCAAGCCGGATGTATTGGTTAAATCTGCAGTTAAAACCATAAGTTTTGCATCTTTTTTGGCTATTTCCAGCATAGCTTGGCCAAAAGTGCCACGCTGCCCTAGCTTTGACCATAATTTAGTATTCAATAAATCTACTTTTAGCATAGATTCTCCAAATCGCTGATTGCCTGGCTATATTGCTTTTCTGTCAAACGTCCATGATGCCAATCTTTATTGTTTTCCATAAAAGACACCCCTTTGCCTTTAACAGTATGGGCTATAACAATGTACGGTCTGCCTAATGAACTTTGATCATGAGAAAAAGCCGAATAAAGTTCGCTGACATTATGTCCATCTACCTCTTTTGTTTCCCAACCAAAACTGCTCCATTTGTCTTTCACATTGCCCATATCTATAATGTTTTTACTGTCGCCATCACTTTGCATCTTGTTGTAGTCGAGAATGGCCACTAAATTATTCAACTTGAAATGACTAGCGGCCATAGCCGCCTCCCAAACTGAACCTTCGTTACACTCACCGTCCCCAAGTAAAACATATACCTTATAATCTGCCCTATCTTTTTTACCGGCCAATGCTATCCCAACGCCAAAAGATAGGCCCGTACCTAAACTGCCGGCAGAAAATTCAATACCTTTGTCCATATTCATTGCTGGATGACCAGATAAAATACCATCATTTTTTTCAAAAGAATTTAGCTCTTCTTGTGTAATAATCGCAACTTCAGCTAATGCAGTATAGTAGCCAAGAACTCCGTGCCCTTTGCTGAGTATAAATCTATCCCTTTCAGCCCATCGCGGGTTATTGGGATCAAACTTCATAATCCCACCATAAAGGGTTGCCATAATTTCCATAATTGACAAACCAGATCCAAAATGTGCACCATTGTTTCCTGCAGCAAAACCTATAGTCAGCGCATTTTTTCGCATCCGTTTTGCCATTAAAATGATTTCAGCAATTTTTTGATCGTTCATACCTTAAGATCTCCTCCACCATCCACTCTCAAGACTTGACCTGTCACGTAAGACGACATATCCGAAGCAAGAAACAAAGCCGCTTTTGCTATTTCAACTGGCTCTCCAACTCGCTTAAGATGGCTTTGCTGTACGGTGGCATTAATCACTTCTGCGGTCATACTGCTTAGCATTTCAGTCTGAGTAACACCCGGCGCTATGGCATTTACTCTTATTCCACCCTCTCCCAGCTCCGAAGACATAGCTTTAGTAGCACAAATTAATGCTGCTTTGCTGGCTCCATACACCGATCTACCTGGGTTGCCATCTAATCCAGCCGTCGAAGCTATGTTAACTATACTGCCTTTTTTTGTGCGTAACATGAGCTTGATGATAAACTGCGTAAAAATCATCTGAGAAAAAAAGTTAATATCAAAAACTTGCTGCATCTTATCTGCCGTAGACATTTGAAATAAAGCGTTGTAGGTCACTCCTGCATTATTCACTAGTACATCTACAGATCTTTTCGTTGCCATAATGGCTTTTATAGCTGCTTTAACTTGTTCTTGATTTTGGAAATCAAAATACACTGAGCAAATTTCTACTCCATACTTAGAGGAAAGCTCAGTAAGGTACATCTCAAAATCGTTTGATGGCTGGCGAGCACATGCCCAAATGTTAGCTCCATTTTCAGCAAAAAGCGTTAAGATAGCTTTGCCAATTCCTCGATTACTTCCAGTTATCACTGCATTTTTGCCTTTTAGCAACATATACCCTCCCAAATATCCCAAAAACATGTCTACGAGATTTTCTTTAAAATCAATGAGTTATAAAATAAAGTGTGATTTTACCAAAAAATATTAACCTATTCCTCCGTCAACTCTTAAAATTTGCCCCGTCATGTAAGACGATAAATCAGACGCAAGAAAAATTATCGCATTGCCAACTTCTTCAGGTAACCCAAGATGTTTCAAACTGCTTTTCTTGATAAAACCTGCCAACATCTCTTTTGGAATTTTTTCAACCATCTCTGTTTCTATTACACCCGGAGCAACAGCATTTACCCTGATACCTAAAGGTGCCAACTCAGCTGAAAGAGTTTTGGTAGCCGCAATAATAGCTGCTTTAGATGCGCTATAAGATAATTGGCCTGGATTACCATCAATAGCAGAAATCGAAGAAACATTGACCACACTACCAGATTTTTGTCGCAACATTAGCTTTGTAATGTACTGCGTAAAAAGCATTTGTGAAAAAAAGTTTACCTCAAAAACACGCTTCATCTGATCTATAGAAATCATATGGAATATAGCGTCTTCTGTCATTCCTGCTACATTTATTAAGGCGTCTATTGACTGTTTTTCAGACCTAATTGTATTTATAGCTTCTTTGATTTGATTGTAATCGGTTAAATCAAAAAAAACTGGCTTCATCCAAACATTATACTTTCTAGCTAACTCTTCTACATGACCAATAAAATTTTCATCTGAAAACTGGCAGCACGCCCATATGTTTGCGCCATTTTGAGCACAAAGCTCCAAGGTTGCCTTTCCTATGCCTCTTAAACATCCCGTTATAACAACATTTTTTCCCTGCAACACCATTGTCATCACCTCACATCAATAATTCGCGATAATGCTTTTATAATATCATAACCGTCCCAAATCACTCCAATATCAAGAGCTTTTCCGACTGGGACTATACGATCCACTCCCAGTAAACGATTTTTAATAACGAAATCAAGAAGTTGCTGTTTATCCACCCCAAAATAAGTCAGCGTTTGATACTTAGTATTCACAATATGAGCTATGTTATTTATTTCGTTAGTACTAAATTCATAAAAATAGCCGCATTTACCGCGAAATTTGTCTATGTCGTTGGATAAGATATTCAAAGAAATGCGATAAATACTGTTGCCATGTCGTTTAAAATTACAGTCGCTAACTTCAATAGCGTCATGACAAAGCTTCGTGTATTTATCTACAACGCTTACTGTCTCTAATTTATATTTCTCCTTCACAATTTCATGCACATTCTCCCAAAATTTTTCCTTAGCAAAATCCTTCCCCTCTCCTAGCCAAATGATTAAATGCGGCGAAGAACAAGCATTTTGATCCATTAAGTAGGTATCGTTGTAAAATTGTTCTGCAAACTGCCGTAGCTCATTATCTTTGAGCTTAGAAATAGACGCAGCTTCTAGTACACAAAACGAATATCTATCGGCAAAAGTTATCTCAATACTTCGTTCCGGTATTGATAATTTGCGAATATTTCTTATGGTTGCATCTCCGCCCCAAATAATACGAGCATTACACTTAGACGAAAACATTCCTGTAATATCGTCATTTTGTTCGTATCTGATAAAAGCATTCATAGACTTTATTTCGGAGTATTTTTCAAGATTGAACAGATTCTCTATCGCACTACATACAATATCTACTTGTGGAAATGCTTTGGAAGGTACTCTGACAACATTTGCATTACCTGAAAGTAATCCAAAAACAAAAGAAAAAGCAAAATTTATTGGCACATTGGCTGGTGCTATGTGAAAAACCAAACCCAAACCTAGCCTACTTTTTCCATCTTCAAAATCGGCTTTTAATTTAGCAATGTTCGCCTTACGACACCAAAAAGCAAAATATGCTATATCTGGGTATAACTTAGTATTCTCACTTGCGAGAAGTTCAAACGATAAGTCGCTCAAAAAAGTACAAACTAATTCGTTATAAGGCTCGAACGGATGATATTTAGCCTCCAGATTGGGTTCACCAACCAGATAAATTAACTGATTATTGTCAACTGAAAGTATCACTGCATCCTCTTATTTCTGCGTCTTTAACACGTCCATGAACTTTAAAGTATTTACCTAATCTACCGCAAGAACAATCATCTTCACCAATAATTTCACCTAAATCTTCAGATAAAATACTATGACCAGGATAACTAAAAGGTAAAAGAGAAATTAGCTGGACTAAGCCAGGCTTATCCATTTCACATACCTCAAAATCATTATCTCGAACAATAACATCGGAAAAAATCGAACTATGCAAATGCCCGTCCTCACACTCCATAAAAATAGAGCCAATTTGCTCAGCCATACCGTAATAGTTGTGAATTCTTGTAAGTCCGCTAATGTCTTTTAATTTACGTTTGAAAGTGTCGTTATCGACCGCCTGGGCAATAAGCTTTTTCCATCCACCACCGTGCAGTAAAATACCATTACTTAAATCAACACGCTTACCCTGCTTTTTTAACTGCTGATAAAAACACTCCCATACGATAAAAGTAAACCCAAATAACAGAATATTTTCTCCATTATGTTTCTTACAAAAACTTTCAACAGCTGCAAAATCTAATTGCATGTTTTCATCTAGCGCGTAGGTAACATCGTAACCCAACATAGAAAAACCCAAAATACCAGCGCCACGTGCAGAAAACAAGTTGCGATCTTTGAGTGTAGCCTTAGTATCAATGATCAAAAGCGGCAAACGTTTCTTGCCAATAAAGTCTGCTACAATTTTTGCCAATACCTTAATTTGATAGGAGGCTGTATCTCGGTCGAGAAAAATTTTAGATACGCTTTGTCCAGTTGTACCAGACGAAGTAACCGTTTTTACAACTTGCTCTTTGGGCACGCTTAGCAGCTCATAATCTTTGAATAGTCTTACAGGTACAAATGGCAGATTTTCTGTTTTGTATTCAGTATTTGGGTCAAAATTCAAAGTTTCCAATATTTTTTTGTACTGTAGGCAATTTGTACAATGATGCTTGGTCAAGTCAGATAATCCCTCTTGAAAAAGAGTTTCCTTTTCACTTTTTGGTAGTAAAAATGGAGATAAATCCAAAATTTTATTAAGAGTAAGCATAATATTTTTTATTCCAATTCTGAGTATAAAATCTTGCCAACTTCATTACGAGGTATTATGCTGATATATTTAACACTAAAACCAGCTTGATTTATGCCAGTCAATCTAGATATTTCACTTCTGATACGCTGATGCTCCTCTTTACTTGTTACATAGATTTTTAAGTTATCATCGATTCCAACACATGCTGAATCATAACCCATAGTTCTTACAAGATGTTCTATCTCACTAAGGTTAACTCTATTACCAAAAATCTTTAAAAAACGCTTTTTTCTTCCCACTACGTAATAAAAACCATCTTTATCTCGTGTTGCCACGTCACCCGTATACAATACCCCATTATTATCATCACCCTTAGCTAAATCAACTCTACTTTCTGCATAACCTAAAGTCACATTATCTCCAGAATATACTAACTCCCCAGAAATATCATTCCCATCAATCAGCCGTCCATCCTCCTCCAACCAAAGCTTACCACCAGGAATTGCGATACCTATGCTCCCTACTTTAGTTTTAGCAAATTCAGAAGGCAAATAAGAAATACGAGCGGTAGCTTCGGTTTGGCCATACATGGTATAAAATTTAATATCTTTCTTTGCGCAAATATCTGCAAATTCCTCTGATAATTTGGGGTTCAGCTTCCCTCCCGCCTGAGTAATGTATTTTAGATCTGGTAGGTGCATCCTTTCAAATCTAAGACGCTTTAGCATTTCGTAAGTGTAAGGCACCCCACCAAAAGTCGTTACCTTCGCCTCTTTC